>CAYZGK010000010.1:0-56072 GCA_964478025.1 uncultured Christensenella sp. | reverse complement strand
TATAAAAATAAACTAACCTTCATCATACCAAGCTAATTCTTTTTCTACTTCCCAAAAAGACTTACCATCAAAAATCTTAGCTTTTAAGATTTGCATATTTTTCTTTAATTTCAAGATGGGTAAAAGAAAAAAAACATCATCTCACTTTTATCTTTAAAATATCATTTTTTGGCAAAATAAATGACAAAATATTCAATTAATATATTTTACTTGATTAAGTATCCGAGTAATTAAAAATCTATTTCTATACATATTATACAAAAAAAAGTAGCTTCTGCTACTTTTTCCTCCTTCTATTACGGACGATATCTAACTTTGCCCTTACAACGAAGTGCCCTAGTATACAATATATACCTATCTCTCAACAATCATTCGTATTAGTTTCTTCTGGTGGAGCTGCGGGGAGTTGAACCCCGGTCTAAAGATGCTTGCATAGTACCTTCTACATACTTAGTTTGTATTTCATTATCCCTTATATCCTCTACAAACAAAGAATATTTCGTTTAGCCCTGAATCTTGTTAACAGCTTCGAGCATTACTGTTAACCCTGTTCCGCTATTGACGCCAGTTTCAGAATCGCGGACCTTTCTGGCTGACGGCTCGCTGACTAGGCAGCTAGAGCTAATTCGCTGTTATCTGCGTTTAAATTTAATTTTCCGTTTTTAAGAAGACGAGCCTTCTGTATGCTTATACTATCCTCGAATCCCTATCGAATCCGTGACAACCCCAAATAAAGCATTTCAACAGCTATAAAAAATGCTTTTTGTTTATTTTAATTCATATGGAGTTACTTGGTAAACATAATAATTTAACCAATTATAATAAATTAAGTTTGCCGTACTTCTCCACTTCATATCTATTTTATTGATGTCTCCATCTATAAAATAGTTTATTGGTTTTTCAATTTCCAATCCTTTATCAACATCTCTAATATATTCTGTCTTTAAAGTTTCTCTTGCATATTCACTATGTCCTGTTAGGAATATTTTTTTATCATCTGTTGATTTTACAATAGAAACACCGCATTCATCTCCATAACCTAGAAGTTTTAAATTCTTATTTGAGGTTATTTCTTGTGGTTCTACTGTAGTATACCTTGACATAGGAATATACATTATATCATCCATTCCTCTTAATAAAGGTTCTTTTTCGTCGCATATTTTAACAGGATAAATTCCAGATAATTTTTTATCTAAAATTTTCTTATCTATTCCATAAAAATGATATAAAGCTGCATATGCTGCCCAACATATATAAATAGTTGAAGTAACATTCTTATCTGCCCAATTCATTAATTCTTCTAATTCTTTCCAATACTTTACATCTTCAAAACGAATTTGTTCAACTGGAGCTCCTGTTACAATAAGTCCATCAAACTTCTTATTTTTTATTTTAGAGAATGTAGTATAGAAAGTATTCATATGATCTTGAGATATATGTGTACTTTTATATGATTCCATGCCTACTAATGTTACATGTACTTGCAAAGAAGAATTACCCAAAAGTCTCATTAATTGCGTTTCAGTCTCAATTTTAGTTGGCATTAAATTAACAATAGCTATCTCTATTGGTCTTATATCTTGAGAATCTGCTCTTACCTTTGGCATTACGAATATATTTTCCTTTGATAAAATATCAAATGCAGGTAATGTTTTAGGTATAACTATTGGCATGAAATCACTCTCCTTTATATATTTTTACTTGCCTCTAATGCTTGTAAAATATCTGACTCTATATCTTTTATATCTTCAATTCCTATAGATAATCTAACTAAGTTCTCTGGAACTCCACAAGCCTTTAAATCCTCTGCGGATAATTGTCTATGAGTTGTACTTGCAGGATGTAATACGCTACTTCTTACATCTGCAATATGAGTAACTATACTTAAGAATTTTAATGAATCTTGGAATTTACTTGCTGCAGCCTTTCCGCCCTTTATGCCAAATACTAACATTCCACCAAATCCATTTCCATTATAATATTTTTTAGCAATATCATAATATTTATCACCTTCAAGTCCTGGATACATTACCCATTCAATTTGAGGATGATTCTTTAATAATTTTGCAACATGTAGTGCGTTTTCACTTGTTTTTAACATTCTTATATTTAATGTTTCAGAGTTCATATTTGTTAAGTAAGCATTAAATGGGCTTATTTGAGAACCAAAATCTCTCATCATTTGGCATCTTGCCTTTGCAACGAATGCACCTGCACCAAAATCCTTACTATAAGTTCTTCCATGGTAGCTTTCATCTGGCTTATTGAATAATTCTTCAAATCTACTATTGCCAGGGAATTTAAAGTTTCCACAATCAACAATAATTCCACCTACACATGAGGCATGACCATCAAGATATTTTGTTGTTGAATGAATTATAACATTTGCTCCAAACTTCTTTGGATTTAATAAAGCTGGAGAAGCAAGAGTATTATCTACCATAAATATTAAGCCATATTTATTAGCAATTCTTGCAAATTTATCAAAATCTAATACTACCATTGCTGGATTTGCAATAGTTTCGCCATATATAATCTTTGTTTTATCATCTATTAATTTTTCTATATCTTCTTCTTTTGAATCTGGGTCAAAGAATCTTGTTTCAATGCCATATCTTCTTAATGTTACATTAAACAAGTTATATGTTCCACCATAAACCATTGAAGAGCATACTATATTATCACCAGCTGAACATGCATTCATTACAGCTAAAGTTTCAGCAGCAAGTCCAGAGGCACAAGCAAGTGCTCCAACTCCGCCCTCAAGTGCTGCTACTTTCTTTTCAAAAGCATCTATTGTTGGATTAGATATTCTTGTATATAAGTGTCCTGTTTCTGGGTAGTCAAAAACATAAGCCATCTTATCTGCATTTTCATAATAAAAAGTTGTTGATTGAACTAAAGGTAAAACTCTAGGTTCACCATTTTTTGGTTCATATGCGCCTTGTACACATCTTGATTCAAATTCCATTTTTCTTATCTCCTAACTATTATATTCTTTAATTGTTCTTTCTATAGTCCTCTTTTGTTCTTTTTCTTGTTCTACTCTTCTTTTATCATGAAGTTCTTTTCCTTTACAAACTCCAACTTCTATTTTTACAAGACCTTGCTTAAAATAAATCTTTGTTGGAACTAGTGTATATCCTTTTTGTTGAACAAGACCTCTTAATTTATTTATTTCTTGCTTATGCATAAGAAGTTTTCTTGGCCTTTTTGCATCTACGTTAAAATAACTTCCTTTTTCATAAGGTTTTATATGAGAGTTAATCATTAAAATCTCATTACCTTGTACCAAACAAAAGGAATCTTTTAAATTTACATTCCCTTGTCTTACAGACTTCACTTCACTACCTACAAGTTGAATTCCAGCCTCATATACCTCTTCAACAAAGTAATCAAAGTAAGCTTTTTTATTGGTTGATATTATTTTAATACTCTCTTTCATGCTTCTATATTATATACTTTTTTTATAAATAAAAAAATCCTTTCGCATTTGGCGAAAGGATTTCAAACTTTTTTATTTAATTTTAAACCTCTAAATATGTTATAAAGAAGAATATTACTAAAACAGAAATTGCGATTCCTAAAATTATTGTTAACTTTCTTAATAAAGATTCTTTTGATTTAGCCTTATTCTTTCCTGCATATGTTTGAGTCTCTTCGCCGGCTATTGTACCGATATTATTTGTTACTGGTTTTTGCATTATTACTACAACAATTAGGCCAATGGCCATGATCATAGTTAAAATTGCTACTATTATTCTTAATACATTAGCAACGTCATAATCTATTAATGCTGCAGCTGCTATATACATAAAGTTCATTTAAACTTCCTCCATTTACTTTTGGTTGCTATGAAATAATACCATACTAATATTTTATTTACAACTATTTTTTCTATATTTTCGCGTATGTGTGCATTCTACATAAGCTCTTTCATAGCTTCTTGTAATTTATTATTTTTCTCTTTTGATCCTTCAAGCGTACTTTCACAAGAAGACACATATACCTTTATTTTTGGTTCTGTTCCACTTGGTCTTATACATAACCATTCATCATTTCCAAGGTCATATTTTATAACATTCGTCTTTGGAAGACTTGCTTTTTCAATTCTTCCATCTGCATACTCTATAGTGCCTGCATCTAGATTCATCTTAGAAACTGTTTTATATCCTGCAATTTCTTTTAGATTTGTAGACTTAAACTTGTCCATAATCTCTGCCATTTTTTGCATTCCGTCTAATCCTGGGAATGAATAAGATTTTGATGTTTCTACAAAGTATCCAAATTTTTTGAATAATTCTTGTAATTTATCATAAAGAGTAACATTTATACTTGTGTAATAACATGCCATTTCAGCAAAAATCATAGACGCTACTACTGCATCTTTATCTCTTGCATGAGTTCCACATAAAGAACCATAACTTTCCTCATAACCAAACATGAAAGTGTACTCTCCTGTTTGTTCCCACTCTTTTATCTTTTCTCCAATAAACTTAAATCCTGTTAATACATCAAAAACCGTTGCACCATAACTTCTTGCTATTTTATCTGCAAACTTAGTTGTAACTATAGTTTTTACTACAGCAGCATTTTTTGGCAATGTTCCTTTTTGTTGATGTCTCATTAAAATATAATCCATCATCATGGCTCCAATTTGGTTACCATTTAATAGCATAAATTCGTTATTGTTATCTCTAATAGCAATACCCATTCTATCGCAGTCTGGATCTGTTCCTATTACGATATCGCTTCCTAATTTATTTGCTAAATCTATTCCCATTTTTAAGGCATCTGGCTGTTCAGGATTTGGAACTTTTACAGTAGAAAATTCTGTATCTGGCAATCTTTGCTCTTCTACCACGCTTACTGGGATTCCCATTCTCATTAACATTGTTGTAACTGGCATACATCCAGAGCCATGTATTGGTGTATATACTATCTTAATTTTGCCAGCAACTTCTTTAACAGCCTCTGGTGATAAAGATAATTTAGAGATTTCATTAAAATAATCTTGATCTAATTTATCTCCAACTACCATTATATGTTCGCTAATTTTTGTTTCATTTAATTGGGCAATATCTCCTTCTTTTTCTACTTTGGTTTCTTCCTGATTTATTCCAAAATAAGGAGTTTTTTCAATAAAATCTACTACAACTTTTGTTGCCTCTGGAGACATTTGAGCACCATCTTCTCCATATACTTTATATCCATTGTATTCCTTTGGATTATGCGAAGCTGTTATCATAACGCCCGCTATACAATTTAAGTGACGAACGGCATATGAACACATTGGAACTGGTCTTACATTTTCATATAAATAAACATTTATTCCATTAGCACCTAAAACTTTTGCTGTAACTAGCGCAAAATCAAACGACATTCTTCTTGTATCATAAGAAATTGCAACACCTCTTTTCTTTTCATCTTCTCCTAGTGATGTTATGTAATCAGCTAGACCTTTTGTTGCCCTTGCTACTGTGTATTCATTCATATTTGAAATACCCATAGCAATAATTCCTCTCATACCAGCGGTGCCGAAGGCTAGTGGGATTGTAAATCTTTCTTTAATTTCTTTATCGTTATTTTCAATTGATTCTAGTTCTTTTCTTTGATTTGGTTTTACATTTTTTAACCATTCTTTATAGTTTTCTTTATAATCCATTTTATTTACTCCTTTTTTATCGGATAAAATTACTTTTCTTCTTTTAAATAAACTCCATACCAATGAACAATGTTCATATCTTTTGGAATATTTTTACCATGTTGTCCAAGTAAATACCACTCTCTATGAGTGCCATGATCTGGTCCTATTCCAATTAATGTATTATGGTTTTTCCAATTTTCTTTAACTGCATTTGAAATTCTTTCGAAATTGTTGTTATAGTGATCTATTGCTTTCATTGCCCAATATGATTGAGGATGAGATCTATGCATAACATCGTCATATTCTTGGTTATAAACACAAATAAAATCATATTTATCTTCTTTTATTATCTCAAGTGCTTTATCTACTGTCTCATTATCATATACTTCAAAAAAATAATCCATATCTCTTTCAAGATAGATTTTTGCCATACTTGAATTTTGAACAGCTATTATACATGGCTTTTTTCCAGCCCTAATTAATGCATCAAATATAGTATCTATTTTAATAACTGGTTTTGTATATCTTTGAATACCATGAACGCTAGGTTGAGCACCTGTGTACATAGAACCAAAACAAACTGGAGTTTTTGGTGGAAAAACAGTTAGATATTTTTGCTCATAAGGAGCTCCTTTTCTAAACTTTTCAAACTTATCATAGTATTTCTCATAAATCCATTGGCCTATTGCATCTGGATTGAACATGATTACCCTGTCGACTTTTTCACCTTTTGTTTGTTTCATTACATAATCTACTAAGTCTTGTGTTACGCATTCGCTATATTTTGGGGGTTCTATTCCCATACATTCACACAATGCACCAGTAAGACCTGTTAGAGATTCTTTATTAAACTCACTCATTATTTTCTCCTGATTCTACACTTACTGTTTCTGCTGGTTTTTCAATAGTTGTATCTACTTTTCCATATAATTCAGAAATTAAAGCGCTCCTTTCTGTTTCTTCTTCTTGTGTTAATTCTTTTCCTTCTTTTCTTGCATCAATAAAATATCTTATTCTCTCTAACTTCTTAGAATTTATCTTATATTTAAACGAAGCAAATAGGGAAATTGAAATTAATACAATAATAGCTATACTTAAAATTAATTTAATTGCAGTTAGTGCTGAATCTGGTTGAACTACGCCAGTGCTATTTGAATCTGTTGGAATATATCCAGCGGCTGTTAAAATCCATCCAACTAAACCAACACCTAAAGCTCCGCCTACTTTTCTAGCTAGGGTCATCATTCCACTATAGGTACCTGTAGGTCTTTTTCCTGTTGTCATTTCAGCAACATCAACTGTATCTGGGAATATTATCCATGGCATCATTTGAGCACCACCGAATCCAAGTCCCATAATTAAAGACACAATTGGAACTAAAATTGGAGGTGTCCAACTTGGATCCATAATTGCTAACATTATTCCACCTAAGATATAGAAAGGAAGGCCCATTCTAAAGGCGAATTGTTTACTCTTTTTATCCATCATTATTCTAGCAAGTGGGAACATATATACAGCAGCCACCATTAAAGGTGCAATTATAAATAAGGAAGACATATTCATTCCAAACAATTGCTTTCCTGCCCATACGTCTGTTGCATAATATACTGCAAGAGCACTTATCATATCCATACAGGTAAAAGCTGCAACATACATTACAATATGCCATCTATAAGACCTGTTTTTATATGGTTGAATATAATTCTTGATAAATTGTTTAAAGTTAAATTTTTCTTTTGGTGAATTGTCTACAATTCTTTCTTTTACACCAAGTCCACATATAATTAATCCGCCGCCAAATAGAACTCCAAATGTTATACTCATTAATAACCAGAATTGTGTTTTTGTTAAATGATTAAAGAATAAATAACCATCTTCGTTTATTAAAGATTCTATAAAGATAAGTGGTAAAACATACGCAAGTCCTGAAGCAATTGAAACGAATACTAATTTTACAGTATTTGCGTTATTTCTCTCTTTAAATGATGGGGATATATCACTTGCCATAGAAGTATATGGAACTTGAGAGATAGTAGAACAGGTATTCCATACTAAATACATAATTGTTATGTAAACGGTAAATCCTTTTACTGAAACTCCCCATTCCCTAATAGGCAAGAATACCAAGAATATTGCTATTAATACAGAAACACCGCCCCAGAAAATATAAGGTTTACGTCTACCATGCTTTCCTCTTGTGTTATCACTTATAAATCCCATTAAAGGATCTGTTATTGCATCCCATATTTTAGCAATCATAATAATTGTTGAAGCTACAGCCGGAAGCATTTCATTTGCCTTAGACATGTACGCCAACATAACGCAGCTCATCATTGATACGGCGCCGCCATCCATTAATCCACCAAAACCATAACAAATTTTTTCTTTTGTAGGTATATGGTCTGGATTATACGCTTTTTCTACATTTAGATTTTTCATAAAACACCTTGCGATTATTATAACATTCACGCATACGCGTAAACAAGCACGATTTTGAATTCATTAAATAATATAAAAATAGGGCAAATTACTGATTTTCCTAAATTGTGGAAATAAAATATTAGTGTCTAGAAAAACTCTTACCTATTTTCCTCTAATAATTTTTGCGCATCTTCTTCGCTATATAATGAAGCTTTGGCCGCTTCTCCTTCAAAATCTTTTTGAATTAACTTGAGCGCACAAATGGAAGAATTAGCCAAAATGACTTGATTGCCATTAACAATAAAAGAAACCCTATCCCCAACATTTAAACCTAATAACTTTCTTATTTCTTGTGGAAGTGTAATTTGTCCTTTAGACATAACTTTGGCTTGTTCAATATAAGAGCTCATATTATCCTCCTTTCCTACTAGTAGGGATTTCCCTGCATATGTTATGGTATAATATACTTTAATTTCAATTGATATTATTGATTTACTTATTTCTTTCAAAATTCTTAAGTCTCTTAAAATTAATTTCATATTTTTTCAAGACTGTTTTATTAATTTTTTCATATTTTTTCAAAACCAAAAAGGCAAATTTTTCATATTTTTTCAACATAATTGATTATAGTATTAATTTAAAAGTCATGAAACTTTATCTACATAATTTATTAATGTCGCAAAAGTTATATAATATTTGCGACATTTTTTAAATAATATTTTTGTTAATTCAAACATATTGCTTAAAACTTTCTTCTATAAAATTAGTTCTAACCGTTATTTTTAAAACATTAAAACTTTGGATTTCATTTAGAAAAGTAGACTAAATATGTAAAATTTCATTTAGAAAAGTAGACTAAACTATTTGAAAGCAAAATATTTATATTTTGCTTATTTTACAAGAGTTCTTTATGGCGTTTTGGTTTAAAGAAAATAATAAATCCTTTACTAAAAAATCCTTTGAATATTAGTTTTTCTATATTAATTTTAAACTTTTCTTTGTAAAAAAGTCTGGCTCCCACACAACAGCTCCTAGCTCTATGTTTTTGTTTTGTCCATGGTAATCAGTTCCACCTGTCGCAATAAGCTTATTATTTTGAGCCATTTTTAAAAGATCTTTTGTTGTCTTTTCATCATGTGTACTATAATAACATTCAAGACCACCCAGGCCATAAGCTTTTAGTCCGATTATTAAGTCCAATAAATCTCTATCTTGATAGTATTTTAATGGATGTGCAATTACTGGTATTCCTCCAGCTTGTTTTATTAATTTAACCCCATCAAAAGGATATATTCTCTGAGAAGGTAAATAAGCACAACCCTTTTGCCCTAAATATCTATCAAAAGCCTCTTTTATACTGCCTACATAACCCTTGCTTACTAGCACTTTTGCTACATGTAATCTACCTATAGAATTTGTTTTAGGCAATTCTTCAAAATCTATCTTTATATTAAAGGTTGATAATCTATTTAAAATTTTTAATACTCTTTCTTTTCTTAATTTTGCAAATTTATCTAAATTTTCAAGTAATTGTGAATTATTTTCATCTATACCATATCCTAAAATATGAATTTCATATTTTGCAAATGTAGATAATTCAATACCAGATATGCAATTTATTCCCACTTTAGCTGCATATTCTTTTGCTTCTTTTATTCCAGCAACAGTATCGTGATCCGTTATTGCGATATTTTCAATACCAAAACTCTTCGCCTTATCTATGATTTCTTTTGGCGAATCCGTTCCGTCACTATATATGCTATGAATATGCAAATCGTTTCTACTGCTCACTTGTGTTACCTTCTATTTCTACTAATTCACTATCTAAAGAAGTTAGTTTTAAGTTATCTACTTTTTCTAATCTACTCTTAATGTAATTATTTCTTTCATCTGCCTTCCCTAAAGATTCTACCACTTTTTGCGCTTCTTTTTTAGTATCTTCTATGATTTTTGTAAATTTACTAAAATCTACTTGGAAAGTTTTTAACATTTTAGCAACTTCTCCACTATTCTTTTGAATTTTAAGCGTTAAGAATCCTACTTGTAAACTATTTAATATTGCAGAAAGTACACTTGGACCACATGGTATTACTTTAAATTTATTTCTCATTTCAGTAACAAGATCATCATTTCTAACAACTTCTGAATATAATCCTTCCGTTGGAAGATACATGATTGCAAAATCTGTAGTCATCGGTATTTTTATATATTTTTGACAAATACTTTTAGCTTGCTCCTTTACTGCTTTTGCAAGTTCATTTTTCTCTCTTATTTCATCTTCTTTTGAACCATTCTCGCTTGCATCTACTAGTCTTTTATAACTTTCTATTGGGAACTTTGAGTCAATTGGTAAATAAGTTGAGTCTTTTTCTGTTTTTCCTGGCATTTTTATAACAAAATCTACAATGCATCCTTTTTGAATTGTCTTTTGTTTTTCATATTGATTTGGAGACATAATTTCAGAAAGAAGCCCCTCTAAAGACACCTCTCCCCAGGTTCCTCTTGTTTTAACATTAGAGAATGTTTTATTTAATTCATTTACTTGCTCTGAAAGCTTTGTCATTTCTCCAAAATTTTTTTGAACAGCTTGTATTGTGTCTACAATACTCTTAAAGGAAGCTTCAAGTCTTTTATCTAAAGTTTCAGTTAACTTATCATCTACTGTCTTTCTTATCTCCTCTAGTTTCTTTTCGTTACTATTTTGAAGTTGCTCCAATTTATTTTCAGTAATCTCTCTTGTTTTATCTAAAGAGGCGCTTACTTCAGTTTTTAATGATCTTATGGACTCTTCTGTTGTTTTTGTTAAAGTATCCACTCTTCTATCAAAACTTTCCATAAAATTTTTATTTAAGTTTGCTATAGTATCATTCGAATTTTTCGTAATTTCATTACTTAATTTTGAAGATGTTTCAATAGCATTTGTCACATCTCTTGTTATTGTCTCTTGCATTTCATCACAAATGTCTTGCACTTCTTTTTGAGACAAATTATTTTTCTTATTTATCAACATGATTATTAATACTGTAGCAAGTAGAACTACTGCAACCGCACTTATTATTAATATTGCTATTTCCATTATTTTCCCCTTTTTTCTAATCTTTCTATAAGATTTTCTCTTTTATTCTCTAGTTTTCCCATATAACAATCGCAAAAGATTTCATTTAAAACATTTCCTATTTCTTTGCCTTTATAGCCATACTTTTGTACATCTTTTCCGTCTATCTTTAACTCTTTCATTCTTAATGGTAAATTTTCTTTTTTCATTAAGTTATATTGCGCTTCTAAATTATTTGTTATTTCTTTCTTTTCAACTTCATTTATTATGTTTTGAAGAAGTATTATATCTTCTATATTTTCAACATTTTCTACTACAAATTTTTGTAATATTTCTATATTTTTCTCTTCTTCTATATGGCAATTTTGAATGCCTGCAACTTCCGTAATATAAGCAATTTTTTCGTTAGAAAACTTCAACCTATGGAGAATCTTACGTATATCTTCCTTTTCTAAACTAGAAAATAATGCTGCTAATCTCATTTTTGTAGGACATTTTTCTACAATTCTAAAAAGTAAATCTTTCTTATCTTTTATAACAATCAACTCTGGCAATATTATTTCAAATAAGTTAAGTTCGTCCATTAGACACAAAGCCTTATAAACATAAGTGCCTTCTAGAATTTTTTCTAATTCTACTTGAATTCTTTCAACAGAAATATCTTTCAATCTATTTTTAAGGCAGTTTGCTGCATCTAAAGTTGATTCTTGAACACTAAAATCTAATTTTGAAACCATTCTAACTAGTCTCATTATTCTTAAGCCGTCTTGAGATAAAACAATATTAGGATCTACAACTGTACTTATCTCTTTTTTAGATATATCTTCAATACCTTGCAGTGGGTCGTATATTTCTTTAAGATTTAAATCAAAGTAAATTGCATTACATTTAAAATCTCTTCTTTTTGCGTCTTGTATAATATCTTTAGTAAAAACTACATCTTCAGGAGAGTGTACACCATTTTCTTTTGGATAACTATCTTTTCTAAAGGTTGTATATTCATAGCTTCTTTCACCCCTAACTATCATGGTTCCAAGTCTTGGTGAAGCCTCAAAAAGTTTAAACTTACTTTCTTTTAGTATTTTTTGAAGTTCGTCTGGTGTTAATGATGCACAAATATCTATATCTGAAGATTGAGTATTAAAAACTAAATAATCTCTAATAAAGCCACCAACTACATATAAATGACTTTCTTTTGGAAAAAGTTTAGCAAGTTCAAATAATTCACAAGGTACTATATCAACAATATTCATTACTAATTATGCTCAGCTCTTATATATGCTATTTCTTTTGTATTTTCGGTAACTGCTACTGAATCAGCTATTTCATATGGCAAAACTGCTAAAACTTCTTTGTCTTTAACAATTATTGGTAAATAATCTCTCATTCTTTTTGGAACTTTAATATCTGTTAGGTAATCTCCTAAGCTTTTTGTACCACCTTTAAAACGTTTAAAAGTGAAACCATGTTCACGATTTTTAATTATGGAGCCTTTTAATTTTTCCATATCAGCTCTTAATCCACCATTGTCAACATTGCTTATTTCTATAGCCCAATCCCCTAGATAAAACTTACCAAATTCTAAGCTTGTTGGCTCAATAGGAGTATCTTCCTTTTTTGTAAATACAATTCTATCGTATTCTCTTGAAGCTATTACACCAAATGGCAGCATAACGCTTTTACCATTTTCTTTATTTACTAAATCAAAGACATTTTCTATATGAACATTTTCTAAATCAACTCTCGTAGATACAGCTTCTACTGCGTTTATTATACATTGTGATGCTATTATATCTTTGCTTTTAATATCTGAAATCATAATGGCAACGCCACTACTTGTTTTTACATATTTAGGCGTTTGCTCATCTATATATTCTTTCATTTTGTTTGAAATTCCAGATAATCTTATTAAATTATCTCCAAAATTAGGATATACTTTTTCTATATCTTTTCTTATTATATTTCGCACATTATTTCTAGAGTACTCTACCTCTAAATTTGTACTGTCTTGCACGTATTTTATATTGTTTATAGTTAGATATTCTTTTATTTCTTTTGAATCATACGAAAGCATTGGCCTTAATAAAATACCATCATCTTCCTTCATTCCACACAAACCCTGCAATCCGCTTCCTCTAAATATATGCATTAATATGCTTTCTATTTGATCATCTTTATGGTGAGCTGTTACCACTCTATCTGCTTCTTTATCTTTAACAATTTGTGAAAATATAGCTCTTCTTCTAATTCGTGCACCCTGTTCTATTGTATATCCATTTTCCTGACAAAATTCTTTTATTTGCTCTTCATAAACTCTACATTCAACTCCATTTTCAAGACAATACTGCTTAACAAACTCTCTATCTCTTTCTCCTTCCTTGCCTCTTAAATTATGGTGAACTGTTATTACAAAGAATTTATTTTTATCTATATGATTAATTGCAAAATGAAGTAAAGCCATTGAGTCTTTACCTCCACTTATTGCAAATGCTAATTTATCAAAGCTATTAAGTAATTCTATTTTGTTTTCTAATAACATAGTTATATTATACTTTTTGTATTTATTTTTTTCTATATAGAGAAATTTAGCGTACTTATTTTAGTACTAATACTTTGTTAGATGACCTATTTGTTCTAATCCTTTAAAATCCTTTTGTCTTAAAACTTCATAGATAAATACACAAACACTATTTGCTAAATTTAAACATCTTCTATCCTCAAGCATAGGAATTCTAGCGCAATCTTCATAGTTTTTATATAAAAGTTCTTCATCAAGACCTTTTGTTTCACAACCAAAGAATATCCATGTATCGTCTTCATATTTAACTTCAACATGATTATGTTGTGACTTTGATGAAGCAAAGACAAATTGTGCTCCAGATTTTTCTTTAGTTAGTTTTACTGAATCTGCAACATTATCTACAATTACCGCATTTTCTCCGAAATTTTTTACAAGGAAATCTTTCATACCGTCATATCTTGTACAAACGGCAAATTCCCAATAATCTAATCCACTTCTCTTTAAGTATTTATCATCCCAGCTAAACCCACAAGGCTCTATCACATGTAGTTTTGCTCCAGATACTGCACATGTTCTTATAATGTTTCCAGTATTATTTGGAATATCTGGATTTACTAAAATTACGTTTATCATATTTCGCTATCCTCTATTATTTTTATCATTTCATCAAGCGTTTTGCTTTCAAACGCCTTACACTTTACTTCTTTATTTCCCCTAACTCCCTTATAATAACATGCTATATGCTTTTTAAAGTTAGCATGAATATATTTATCTGAATGAAATTGTTTCATTATGGCAATATGCTTTAAAATCAATTCCTTTAAAGGTTTTTCCTCTCTTCCTGTAATTTGAGCAAAAATATTTGGATTTCCAAGAGCACCTCTTGCAATCATAACACCTGCTGCTCCTGTTTTTTCCTTAATATCTAAATAATCCTGTTTGGAATTTACATCACCATTTGCAAATACTGGAATTTTTACTGCTTTTACTACTTTTTCTATTTCATCCCAATGGCTATGTCCCATATACATTTCACTTCTTAGTCTTCCATGTACAGTTATTGCATCAGCACCTGCATCTTCCATGGCCTTTGCAAAATCTACCGCATTTATTTCATTAAACCCTAATCTCATTTTTATAGTAACAGGCTTATTTGTAGAAATTTTACAAGCTTTAACAACATCTTGTGCAACCGGAATATTTGTCATTAAAGCACTGCCTTCATGGTTTTTTACTATTTTAGGAACAGGGCAGCCCATATTTATATCTATTAAATCAAACTTTTGTAATGCTTCGTTTTGTACAGCATAAGACATAAAATAGCCTTCACTTCCAAATAATTGAACTGCTTTTATTTTTTCATAATCAGTAACATTTAAAAGTTCTTTTGTTTTATCTGTTGATTGATAATATAAGCCTTTAGCTGATGCCATTTCGGTATATGTTATTGCAGCACCAAGTTCTGCACAAATTGCCCTAAATCCAACATCTGAATACCCAGCAATTGGCGCCAAAACAACATCATTTTCCAATTCTAAATTCTTAATTTTCATTATTTTCTTGTTTTTTAAAGTTTTCTATAAACTTTTCTAGTTCTTTTGAAAGAGCTACTTCTGGATCTATGTCCATTAGATATAAAACATATATAAGCGATAGCATCATCTTGCCTGCTAAATCCTCAGTCTTTTCGTCTATATAGTTTTTATATGCTTCATTAAATGCATTAATTGCATCTTTTAGTTCAGGAGAAAGGGCATTATTCTTTTTGGCAATAGATAATACTTTTTTAGCCTTTTCTATAGATGGTAGCGCCTTTGCAATGCTATCCATTTTACTAGAAGGTTTTGTATATTTTTTCTCTTTTGCCTTTGCGTTTTCCCATGCCTTTAACGCTTCTTCTTTATTTGTAGCTTTAATATCTCCAAAGATATGAGGATGTCTAAATATAAGCTTTTTACAAATACCAGTTAATGCATCTTCTGTATTATATTCTCCTAAGTCTTCTCCTATTACCATATGGAATATTGCTTGAAGAGTTAAATCTCCATTTTCTTCAATCATATTTTCTATATCTTGGGAATTAATAGCATCTACCATTTCATATGCTTCTTCTAGGATATTTTCTCTAATACTTTCATGATTTTGAGCTTTATCCCACTCGCAACCATTCTCGCTTCTTAATATTTTCATTATTAAATAAAGATCTAAAAAATTAAATCTGTATTTCTTTATTAAGTTTATTGGTTCACAAATAATTGTTGTTTTATAGTCATACTTTTCTTGTCTATCTATTTCAAATACTTGGATTTTTTTACCATTAAACTCTACTTCTTGTTCATCACCTAAAATATTAGATAAAACCAATTTTACATCTGATGCTACATAATTATTATCTACATCTGTAACAACAAGAGTTGTTCTTGTATCATAATTAAATCCTTTATTTGAAATTAATTCATAAGCACTAATTTTTAAAACAGAAAGTGAAGCTTTTTCAAAACTAGAGCCTAGCGATACTGAAGGATAAATTTCTATTTTTGCCTTCTTTTGAAGTTCAAGAACTGTTCTATCATCAAAACCACTTCCATTTACACAATAACAAGCATCTTCTTCCTTTAAAAGTATATCTATAATTTTACTATCTAAAGTATCAAAATTTTCTGCCTCTTCATATATATAATCAAGAGGTATATTTTCTATATTATTTTTTAGAAAGTAATTATAAGTTTCAGTAAGAGCTGTTCTTACATAAACCTTCTTACTTTCATTTATTACTTGAGCACCTTTTAATGTTAATTGCCCTTCTTCACAACCAAGACCTACAACTTTTATCATTAATCTACTTTCCTTTCATCTATAAATGAAGCTAAAGAATCGGCCATATGTGTTAAACATGCTAGTGGACATTTTTCAAAAGCATCGCTTACAGAATGATCACCACCAATTACTCTTTTATCAAATGCTCCCATATGCCAATTTATAGCCAACGCCTCTTGTCCTTCAAGTTTCATGAATCTATTTATAAGAAATACGGATTTTTCTCCATGTCCCATTGGAAATTTTTCTTTTATTTTGTAATATGGTTGTTTTACCCAAACACCAAATTCATTTTTAACATTTTTTTCTTCAACTACATAAAAATCTATCTTACATAAATCATGTAAAAGGGCACAAATTGCAATATTTTCTTCTGTGATATTTTTTAATAACTCTGGATGAACATTTTTCTCTAAAATTATTAATCTTTTTAAATTATTATAAACATTAATACTATGTTCACATAATCCACCAACTGTTGCTAAATGATAATTAGAGCTTGCTGGTGCTGCAAAAAAGTCAGAATTTTCTATCCAATCGAATAATTCTTTCGAGCCTTCTCTTTTTATATTGTTTTTGTATATTGTTGTAAATAAATTTTTATTTTCCTCTGGTGTCATTGTTTTTACTCCTTTACCTCATTATTTTCTATTTGAACTAAATCTTTTACTCTTTTATATGAATAATTTTTCTTAACTGCCCTATAAAATGTTTGTATACTTGCAAATCCTGCTTCATACGCTGCGTCAGAAACGGTTTTCTTTCCTTGCTTTAAAAGTTCTATTGCAGCTTGCAGGCGAACCATTGATAAATAACTAGTAATATTTATATTTAAAAAATTATTAAACATTCTTGAAAAATAATATTTACTATATCCAAAATGGTTAGAAAGGGACTCTAAATCTATTTCTTCTTTATAATTTTCATTAATATATGCCAATACTTCTTCTATTAGATTTTGATCAAATTGGTATTTTCTATCCTCAAGTCCTATTTCTTGAACAAGCATGCCTAAAAGTGAATCAATTCTTCCCTGATTTAAAAGGGGATTAGATTCTTTTTCGGTTAACCCTAAAATTGTTGGTTTAAGAAACTGACAGGTATATTTTTCTCTTAAAACACAATCTTTAAATTTTTTATTAGAGTATAACAAATAAAAATCTCTAAGAAGGTGATTTGGGATAACAATAACGACTTGTCTGCTATTCTCGCTTTTTATATAGCTATGCATTGCATAGGAATCGGCAACAAAGATTTGATCTTGCTTTAAAATATATGTTTTATCATCGCAAATAACTTGTTTTTCACCTTCAATCACATACATAATTTCAAGTTTTCTATGAAAGTGAAGAGGGCATTCATTGTCCTTATTTGCTACTACAAACAATCTTTCATCGTTTTCTCTTGCTAATTCGTACTCTGCTATCATATATAAACCACCGCAATTTTTGAGAATAATTTTCGCAAAAATTAAATGAATTATTTCTAATTTAATAATATACTATTCACGAAAATAAAAAACAAGAAAACAAAAGGACATAAATAAATGTTAAATAAATTATTTAAGAAAATTGCTAAAGATTTTGGTGTAGTAGATCATTATTGCTACTGGACAAAATAATTCTTGTTTTAACTAAATAAAGCTTATTTCATAATTAACCCCTTATATAAAACGACCTTCGAATTGAAGGTCATTTTTTTATTTTTTAAAATTAAAACACTTTTTTTAAACATATCCCTATTTTACTAGATTTAAAAAGTTTCTTTTTGAAAATAAATGCATACATATTCCAAAAAACAACATTAATTTTTCCACCCAAATACATAAATTTTTCTAACATATACGACATAAAATTTTAAGCAATATTAACCAAGATAAACTTATTATTCTCTATTATTTTCATTAAAACGTAAATCCAATAAGAGAGAAAAGTTATAAAAACAAAATTTTATTATTCATCCAAAAAGAAATTTATATATAAAAATAAAACTTAAATTCATTTTCCAAAATAACGTTTTAAAAAAAATTATAAAGAATATTTTATTCAACAAGAGCCAGAGCTTGAATTTAGCGCAATATATAATTTATCTAACAACAATTTTTGAAATTAAAAAAAGAGATTATTTAAAGATAATTCTATTCAGATAAATATGCTTTAGAGTCTATTTAAAAATTTTGTACATTTTTATATTGAAGTTTTTGTACATATAAAACAATAAAGACTACTATTACAAAAAAAAACAATGATTGAAAAAAATTCTGTTTTAACTGGAATTTATTTTTTCAAATTTTAATAAATTCTTTTTACAACCCCATGTCTAAGCAAATCCCGCATTTTGAGTTGGCCAAATTTATACATTTTGAATTGGCCGTTCTTAAAATCTAACAATTTTAAAACAGGATATATAATCTAATCGCTAAAAAGATCCAAAATTTTCTTATTTTTATCAAATTCAAAATATGGATAAAATAGGTCTGACATTTTGCCCCCCCCTATTTAATCAACACCGATTAAAAAAATTTTACAATTTAGGTATTGACAATATGGTTTTGCTATGTTATATTATATGTAGACGAAGAGAAAGATGCCTTAAACAATTAACAATTATTTCTTTAGTAGAACTAAAATCTAAAAAGAGTAGAAGCAAAAAAACGTTATCTCACAGCTTCTATTCTTTTTTTTATTGGATACAAATATATAAAAGAATAATTTAACCAGAAGTCTTTATATAATATCCAACATTAACACCAGATCTTTGCATATATTTAAAACAGAAATTCACATTTAATAAATATAAGAACTATGTATGTACAACTAAACACATTAGTATATTTATGTTTCATAAATTGCGTGAAACAAAAATCTATAATACATAGAACATTTGTTTTAAGGAAGGATTTTTAAACAACAAAACAAAATTTCTACTTTTCGAAACACTCGAGAGTATCGTATTTTTGAAATTTTCTAGAACTTTGTTTATAAAAAGATTTGTTACACAAGAAACTTATCAAGAGAAAACACCTTTTTTTATCAAAATTTCCTTCCCTGCACTTTCTACCTTTTTGCGTTTTTGCTTGACACCTAAAATTAATATAATATATACTATTTTCGTTTATTATATAAATAAAAGAAAGCGAGGATTAAAAAATGAAACAAACTTATCAACCAAAGAAAAGAACAAGAAGTAAAGTTCATGGCTTCCGTAAGAGAATGGCTTCTGCTACAGGAAGAAGAGTTTTAAAGAGACGTAGAGCTAAGGGCAGAAAACAACTTACTGCTTAATTGAATGCAAAAAAAGTATAGGCTTCGTGGACAAAAAGTATTTAATTACGTCTTAAAAAAAGGCTCAACGGCTAGGTCCAAAGCCTTTATACTTATTTATACCCCTTCAAAATATCCACTTCATGTTGGCTTTATAGTTAGCAAAAAAGTAGGAAATGCTGTCATTAGAAACAGAACTAGAAGGAGACTTAGAGAATCTTTTAGATCTTTAATTCCAAATATTGCAGATAATTACAATTACGTAATAATTGCAAAACCCGGCATTGATGTATTAGATTCAGCAACAATAAAAGAAACTTTAACAGAAACACTAAAAAAAGCTGGCTTGTACAAGGAGAATTAAATTGTTTTTAGGAAAAATCTTTTTAGACTATTACAAAAACTTTATTAATCCTATTTTGCCATCCTCTTGTATCTATACACCATCATGCTCTGCCTATATGGGACAAGCGATTAAAAAACATGGATTTTTTATAGGCGTATTTAAGGGGGCTTTTAGAATACTTAGGTGTAATCCTTTTGCAAAAGGAGGATTTGACCCTGTTAAGGATAATTTTAAAGGAAAATCAAAATGGCTTTTATGACAAACATACTAATTTCTGCAGAATTAACAAATTGGATAGGAAAGCTTCTATTGCTTTTATACAATTGGATTGGCAACTTCGGATGGACCGTAGTTGTCTTTAGTATTTTACTAAAATTAGTTCTATCTCCATTAGATATTTGGCAAAGAGTTTCTATGCGCAACCAACAAAAGAAAATGGCCGCATTGAAGCCAAAATTAGAAAAACTTGAAAAACAATACGGTAGAAATCCAGATTTATTAAAACAAAAGCAATATGAGCTTCAACGTAGTGCAAAAATCAACGTTTTTTCTTCTTGTATTCCTTTAATAGTTACAATGGTTGTTTTCTTTGTTGTATTTGCAGGCTTTAGAGCATTAGTTACATATGAAAACGAAGTGCTAGTTGAAGATTTGGATCAAGTTTACACAGAATATATAGTTGATTATAACTACAACCAATTAACAGAAGAACAACAAGCTGAATTTCTTAACACTCAAGGATATTCAAAGAATTTTGATTCTTTGCAAGCTTATTGCACAAAAACTGATGAAAGTGGAAATCTAATTATTTCTAAGGGCTTTATTGTTTATGAAACACTAGAAGCAGATAGTCCAACAGCTTATGCGGAACTAAATGAAAAACTTGCAGACAAATATGAAGAGAACTTAGAAAAAGTTGGTTGGCTTTGGGTTAAAAACGTATTTAAATC
Source organism: uncultured Christensenella sp. (assembly GCA_964478025.1). GTDB lineage: Bacteria > Bacillota > Clostridia > Christensenellales > UBA3700 > UBA3700. The sequence goes on along the minus strand of CAYZGK010000010.1, from coordinate 35,052 downwards.
AGACGTTGGTACCGATGTAATTCCTAGTTACAAGGCTTATATTTCTACTGGAACTGGTGGTATTGGTGCATCAATATCTGATACACAAATTCATACATCTTATACAAACCTAGTACAATCTTCAATGTCTAGATTTAACAAGACTTCAACTTGGGATATAAAGAATTGGAACGGTTACTTTATTCTTCCAATCTTATCTTTATTAACAAGTTTCTTGTCTACATTTATAATGCAAAGAAGTTCTAACAGCCAACAATCTATGGTTGGAACTAAAGAACAACAACAGCAACAACAAAAGACACAAAAGATGATGACTTACATGATGCCTATCATGTTGGCTATATTCTCAATGTTATATAGTGCAGCATTTGCTATTTATTACTTTGTTTCAAATGTTATGTCTACATTAACAACATTGCTAATAAATACTATAATGAAGGCAAAAGAAAAGAAAGAGTTAAAAGAAGAGGACTCTTCAATGATTAAAATTAGTTAATTAGAGGTACTTTATGGTAGATACAATTAAAAATTTTATAGAAGGTATTATAGAAAAATTAGGACTTAACTGCGAAGCAGTTGTAACCGAAAATGAAGATGAATACAAAGTTGAACTTGTTGGTCCAGATACTTCAGTTTTGATTGGATATAGAGGCGACGTTCTTGACAGTATTCAATATTTAACACTTTTATTAATAAACAAAAACAAAGACGAAAAGAAGCGTCTAGTTATTGATGGCGATGGCTTTAGAGCAAAAAGAGAACAAACTTTAACAAAACTTGCTAAAAGTTTAGCTTTCCAAGTTTCAAAATCTGGTCAACCTAAAAAGTTAGAACCAATGAATCCATTTGAAAGAAGAGTTATTCATTCAGCTCTTGCAGACGATAAATATGTTACTACAGAAAGCGAAGGAGAAGAGCCAAACAGATACGTTGTTATTACTCCAAATAAAATAAAGAAAAATTATAACCATGAAAAGAAGACTGTTTCCCAAGTTCCTGCTCAAGAGAACCATGTTTCTAATCCTTTTGCAAAATCTAAATCTTTTGGACCTAAAGGTTCTAGATGGGGATTTTAATTTAAATTAGAATTTTTTCTTAAAATATCTATAAGTTCGATAATTCGATCTAAATCATCAGTGGTGTAATAATCAATTAAGATTCTTCCTTTTTGATTATTACCCATTAATTTTACATTCGTAGCAAAAACTCTTTGCATTGTATTAACTAATTTCTTTAATTCAACAGAAAGTACTGGCTTTATTGTTTTTTTACTCTTAGGATTATTCTTATTATGAATAATAGTCTCTAACTGCCTAACACTCATTTGCTTATCACAAGCAGCCTTTGCTAATGTTCTTTGTAAATATTCGTCGTTAACTGCAAGTAAAGCTCTAGCATGGCCACCACTTAATCTACCAGATATTACCATTTCTTTTATATCGCTTGGAAGATTAAGAAGTCTTAATGCGTTTGTTATATAAGGTCTAGACTTTCCAACATTAGAAGCAAGTTCTTCTTGTGTTAACTTATATTCATTAATAAAATTTTTATAAGCCATTGCTTCTTCAATAGGATTTAAGTTTTGTCTTTGAATATTTTCTATTAAAGATATCTCATCTATTTGTTTTTTAGATAAGTTTTTAATTATTACTGGAACTGTTGTAAGTCCAGCCATTTTTGAAGCCCTGTATCTTCTTTCTCCAGCTACTATAACATATTTATTGTCAATATTTGTTACAACTATTGGTTGTATAAGTCCAATTCTTTTTATGGTTTTGCTTAACTCTTTTATTGAGTCTTTATCAAAACTTTTTCTTGGCTGATTTGGGTTAGGGAATACATCATCTATATTAACTTCAGTTACTCCCTCGTTTAATTTTCCATCATTATCGTATGATTTATAATCTTTTAATTCAAATACTGTTAAATCTTTCTTTGCCATTTTATTTTCCTAAACAGAACTTATCAAAAATATTATCTATAATATCTTCAGTTGCACAATTTCCTGTTATTTCTCCTAAATAGAAATATGCGCTTCTTAAATCAACTAATGTTAACTCTAGTGGTTGATTGTCTAATGTTTCTAATGCTTTTTCTATGCTTTCTATCGCCTTTCTAATAGATTCCGCATGTCTTTGATTTGTAATAACCAAAGAGGATGAGTCTATTTTATTAGATATAAACATATTTACTATTGTTTCTTTTAATTTTTCTATTCCTTCTCCTTTTTTGGCACTAATAACGATTCCATCATCTTGGCCTTTTATTGGAGAATTTATATCACATTTATTATAAACTTTTATTATCTTTTTGTTTTCTTCTTTTAGTTTTTCTAAAATTTTATTTTCTTCTTCGTTTAACTCTCTTCCGCTTTCTGTAATAAAAATACAAACATCGCTTTGCTTTGCTGCTTCTAAACTTCTTTCTACACCAATAGATTCTACAACATCTTCAGTTTCTCTTATTCCTGCTGTATCTATTAATCTTAATAAGATTCCATTAACCTCAATAGATTCTTCTATACTATCTCTTGTTGTTCCAGCAATATTTGTAACTATAGCTCTTTCTCTTCCAAGTAAATTATTAAGCAAAGAAGATTTCCCAACATTTGCAATGCCTACTATTGCAACTGAGATACCTTTTTTAATATATCCGCCAATATTTGATGTGTTTAATAGATTTTTTAAGTTAATTAGATCTTCTTTTAGTTCTTTATTGCAATCTATCTTAGCCTCATCTTCCATTTCCTCTGGATAATCTAAACTTGCTTCTAATTGAGATACACAATATAGTATTTTTTCTTGTATTTCAGATAATTTACTAGATATTCCACCCTTAGATAATCTATATCCTGCATTTATTGCAGCTATAGATTCTGCATTTATCATATCTATGATACCTTCTGCATCAGATAATAAGATTTTACCATTTAAGAAAGCTCTTTTTGTAAATTCTCCTTTATCTGCAACATTTGCACCATTTTCTAAACAACCTTTTAAAATTTCTTCTACAACTTTCATTCCACCATGACATTGAAACTCTACTAAGTCTTCTCCAGTGTATGAATGAGGCTTTTTAAAATATACGGCAAGTATGGTATCTTTTATTGTACTTGTAGAAACTGTACCATAATACATATAGTTTGGTTCTGCTTTTTCAAAAGAATCTAATTTTTTAGTAGTAAACATCTTAGAGGCAATTTTTAGTGCATCGTCTCCACTCATTCTAATTATACCTATTGCTCCTGTTCCAACGGGGGTCGAAATTGTTGCTATTGTTTTCATGTCAAAAATTATAACATAACTTAGTTATGTTTGCCAATATTTATGCTCCTATGCTATAATTTGCCTTGATGAATGAGATTTATGATAAAAATTATGATGCTATAGTTATTGGTGCAGGACATGCCGGAGTAGAGGCATGTTTAGCTTTATCTAGAATGGGATTAAAAACTCTAGTTGTAACTTTATCTTTAAATGCTATTTCATTTATGCCTTGTAATCCATCTATTGGAGGAACATCTAAAGGCCATTTAGTTAGAGAAGTTGATGCTTTAGGTGGCCAAATGGGAATTTCAACAGATAAAAATTCTCTTCAAATAAGAATGTTAAATCAAGGAAAAGGATCTGCTGTTCAATCTCTTCGTGCACAAGCAGATAAAACAGCTTATCATCTTTACATGAAAAAGGTTCTTGAAGATGAAGAAAATTTAACAGTTCTTCAAGGAGAAGTTGCTGAAATTTTAACAGAAGGTGGAAAAGTTTGTGGTATTAAAACTACCTTAGGTCAAGTTTTCTATTGTAAATCAATAGTTGTTGCAACAGGTGTTTACTTAAACGCAAACATTATTATTGGAGATTGGACTCAAAAGGTAGGACCTAATGGTTTTGCAAGAGCTACTGAACTTACAAATTCATTAATAAACTTAGGAATTCCTACAAGAAGATTTAAAACTGGAACTCCTGCAAGAATAGATAAAAAATCCATAGATTTTTCTAAGATGGAAATTCAAAATGGTGATGAAAATCTATATCCATTCTCATTTATGACAGAAGGTTTTATAGAAAATAAAGAACCTTGTTATTTAACATATACAACTGAAAAAACTAAACAAATTATTTTATCTAATATTCATAGATCTCCTCTATATAATGGAAGTATTCATAGTATTGGTCCTAGATATTGTCCTTCTATTGAAGATAAAATAATGAGATTCCAAGATAAAGATAGACATCAAATATTTATTGAACCAGAAAGTGCGTTTACAAATGAAATGTATATCCAAGGAATGAGTTCTTCTATGCCTTTTGATGTTCAAATTCAAATGTATCACTCAGTTATTGGACTAGAACATTGTAAATTCATGAGATTTGCTTATGCTATTGAATATGACTGTATAGATTCATTATCTTTAAATTCACATTTAATGTATAAAGGAATTGATGGATTATTCTTAGCTGGTCAATTAAATGGAAGTTCAGGATATGAAGAAGCTGCAGCTCAAGGTATATTAGCCGGAATTAATGCTGGTCAATATGTAAAAGGTGAAGAGCAAATTACTTTATCTAGAGATTCTTCTTATTTAGGAGTTTTAGTTGATGATTTAGTTACAAAAGGTACAAACGAACCTTATAGAATGATGACAGCACGTGCTGAACATCGTTTACTTTTAAGACAAGAAAATGCAGACTTAAGACTAACTCCAATTGGAAGAAAAGTTGGGCTTGTTAAAGATGATAGATGGAATAAATACTTAGATAAGATAAACCAAATAGAAAAACTTAAAGAATTATTAGAAACTTCTGTTTCTCCTAAACTTTATGGACCTTTATTTGAAAAATTAGGTGAGTCTGTTCCTTGTAATGGACTAACATATAAATCAATGTTAAAACGTTCTAAAATAAACGCAAGTGACATTTATTATTATTTTGATGATTTTAAACCTTATAGTTTAAGATATTTAGATGAAATTTCAACTGAAATTAAATATGAAGGTTATTTAAATAAAGAAGAAAATATAATTTCAAATAGTAAAAAATTAGAAAATAAAATTTTACCTAGTGACTTAGATTATTCAAAAATTTTAGGTCTTAGAATAGAAGCAAGACAAAAGTTAGATAAGATTAAACCTTTAAATTTAGGACAAGCTTCAAGAATAAGTGGAGTATCTCCAGCTGATATTACTGTTTTACTTGTTTATTTATCTAAGAAAAATTAATATGGATCAATTAAAAACTTACCTTGAAAATTTAAAAATTCAAAACATACCACAAATTTTAGATAAATTTGAATTATATTATTCTTTATTAATTGAATGGAATAATAAGTTTAATTTAACCTCAATTACAGACAAAGAGGACGTTGAAATTAAACATTTTATAGATAGTATAACTTCTTTTAACTATATAAAAGATAACTCTTATTTATGTGATATTGGAGCAGGGGCAGGATTCCCATCAATTCCACTTGCTATACTTAAACCTAATTGTAATTTTGTATTAATTGACTCACTAAATAAAAGAATTAACTTTTTAAATGAATTAATTAATAAATTAGAGTTAAAAAATTGTAAATGTTTACACTGTAGAGTTGAAGACTTTGCATTAAAAAATAGGGAAACTTTTGATTATACGATAGCAAGAGCAGTAGCTCCTTTAAATATACTTCTTGAATATACTATTCCTTTACTTAAAGTTAATGGAATTTTATTAGCTTATAAGGGAAGTAATATTGAGGATGAAATTAAAGCCTCTAAAAATGCTTTTAATTTATTAAATTCTAATATTTCAAATAAATATACCTTAACTCTACCAAATGGCGATTTTAGAACCATATTAGAGGTTAAGAAAAATAATAAAACTTCAAATAAATATCCAAGATCTTCAAATAAACCAAGAACAAATCCACTATAAAAAAATAGCACTAGATTTTTTTCTCTAATGCTACTTAATTTTTATCTATTTTAATTTTTATCTAAATCTTACTGGAAGAATTAAGAAGTTATATTCTGAGTTTTCTACTCCTGTTATTATAGATGGAGCAGTATAGTTCATTTTTAAAACAATATATTCATCATCAATATGTTTTAAACACTCAGCTATATAATTTGAATTATATCCAACTAAAGTATCTTTTCCTTTTGTTAAAACATTAATATTTTCTTGAGCATTTCCTATTTCAGATGTTGAAGAAATATTTAATATATTAGATTTAACTTCTAATTTAATTAAATTAGTTTTTTCAAATCTAGATAAAATACCAACTCTATCTACACATGATTCTAATATTTTCTTATTTACTGTAATTTCTGTTTCAAAACTCTTTGGCATAGTAGATTGATAATTCATAAATCTACCTTCAATTGGAGTAGAAATAATTTTTAATCCATTTTCTTCAATTATTAATTTTTTATCTGAGAAACATAATTCAATTTTTTCATCATCATTTTCTAATAACTTAACAATTGAATTTAAATCTTTAGCTGTTATATTCATTTCAATAGCAGGATAAGATTTATCTAATTCTTTTTTACAAATAGCCATTCTAAATCCGTCTAATGCTACACTTTGAATAGTATTATCTTCTACTTTTAATAAACAACCTTTTAAAACTGGTTTATTATCATCTGTTACATTACAAGCAAATGAAGTTTTATTTATTAAATCCTTAAATTCACTTTTTAATATTGAAACTTTTTCTTTATATTCATAATCTTTAACAACTGGATATTCTTGAATATCTAATTTATTAATAGTTGTTTTATTATCTAAACATTCAATTACTACATAACTTTCTTCATCAGAGATAATAACATCACTATCTTTATTTAATTTTTTAATAAATTCAATAAACAAGCTACCAGGTACTAATACCTCACCACTCATTTTTACATCACCTTTAATAATTTTAATGATTGTAAAATCCATATTAGTAGCTGTTAATTTTACTGTATCACCTTCAGCTTCAATTTTAATACCTTCTAAGATAGGAGATAACTTATGAACAGGTAATGCTGCAGAAATATCAGATAATGCTTCTTTTAAATCTATATCGTTGCAAGAAAAAATCATTTTACACCTCTCGTAATAATTTTTTTTATTTTTATATTATTGATAATAATATTATTAATATACTTTGTGGATAAAGTGAATAACTTTGAAACATTCGAATTTTACTTATATTTTCAAAATTCAAAATTGTTAATAATTATGTGAAATTATATATAAAGTTATTAACAATTATTCACAATTTAGAAAATTACTTTTTTTCTAGTATATTTTTAATATCTTTTATTTGTGATTTTAATAGACTATTTTTATCCATTTCATCACTTATTTTATTTCTAGCATATAAAATAGTAGTATGATCTTTACCACCAAAATAATTACCTATAGCTTGTTGAGGTAAAGATAACATATCTATTATTAAATATATAGCAATTTGTCTTGGTATAGCAATTTTATTTGTTCTTCTATTACCTTTTATATCATCTTTAGAAACGCTAAAATAAGAGCAAACTGCATCTACTATTGTATCTATAGATATAATGTGACCATTAATACCTAATTCGTCCTTTAATGCGTCTTTAACTAAGTCTAAATCTTTATCTTCTATTTTATTTTTTCCATTTAATTGGCAATAGAATACAACTTTATTTAAAGCTCCTTCCATTTCTCTTATATTAGAATTTAAATTTTCTGCCATAAAATTAATAATATTACTAGAAATATTGAAATTTTTTTGAAGAGCTTTCTTTTGTAAAATAGCAATTCTTGTTTCAACATCTGGAGAATCAACACTTACATTTAAACCTTGAGTAAATCTAGATTTTAATCTTTCTTCAATAGATACTAATTCTTTTGGATGTTTATCTGCAGTAATAATAATTTGTTTTTTAGCTTGATATAAATCATTAAAGGTATGGAATAGAGCTTCTTGTGAAGAAGTTTTACCTTCTATAAATTGAATATCATCAATCATTAATATATCTGCATTTCTATATTTTTCTCTAAATTTAAAAACTTGTTCAGTTGTTTTATTATGAGATAGTGAAAATATATAATCATTAACAAATTGTTCAGTTGTTGTATAAATAATTTTTATTTTTTTATTATTTTCGTTACAGTAATTTCCTATAGCATGAAGAATATGAGTTTTACCAAGTCCAACACCACCATAAATAAATAAAGGATTAGAAAATGTTGAACCAGGATCTTTTGCAACTGCAAGAGCAGCAGCGGCAGCAATTTGGTTACATGAACCTACAACGAATGTATTAAAAGTATAATTTTCATTAAACTCAAATTTTTCAGGTTGAATATTTTCATTAGAAGAAACTATATTTGTTTTCTTATAATTTTCTTTTTCATCTTTATCTATAACTTTATAATCTGTTAAAATTGGGTTATTTAAATTAGAAATAGCTTTTAATATTTTAGGTCTTAATTCTTTATTAACAATTTCTTTTTGAGATTTTGTAGAAGTAACTAAAATAATAGTTCCACAATCAATATCTAGTGGTTCTAAGTTTTTGATCCACATATCAAATGCTACTATATTACCTAATTTTTCGATTTCTTCAGATAAAGATTCCCAAATTCTTAATACTTCTTCCATATAGTAAATATTATAATAAAATAAAATATTATTATCAACAAAAAGATAAATAACTTGTTATTTAAATGAGTGATAATGTAGAATAAATATAACATGTATATTAAAGAAGTTACCCTAAAAAATTTTAGAAATTATGAATATGAAAAAGTTCAATTTAAAGATGGACTTAATGTTGTTATTGGAAATAACGCAATGGGTAAAACTAATCTACTTGAAAGTATACTTTGTTGTGGTATTGGTAAATCTACAAAGACCACAAAATACAAAGAATTAATAAGATGGAATAATAAAAATGCTTATATAAAAATAATACTTCAAAAAAAGTATAGAGAGCATACGATAGAATTTTATATAAGTGATAATGAAAAGAAAAATATAAAAATTGATGGAATACCAATTAAAAAGATAAGTGAACTTATAGGATTAATGAATGTAATATTCTTTTCTCCAGATGAAATGAAACTTATAAAAGAATCTCCTGTAGAAAGAAGGAGATTTATGGATATTTCTCTATCTCAACAATTTAAGCCATATTTATATGCCTTATCTAAATATAATGAAATAATTTCACAAAGAAATAGTTTATTAAAAGAAAGCTATAAAAATGAAAAAATAAAGGATATGCTAGTTTTATGGGATACTCAACTTGCAAAAGAAGGAGCATATATAATAAGTAAAAGATATGAATTTATTCAAAAATTAAAGAATTTTGCAAATGAGGCTCATTTAAAAATAACAAATAATAGTGAAATTTTAGATTTAGAATATGAAAGTTCTGTTAAATTTTCAAGTTTAGAAGAAATTCAAACTCAACTTGAAAATAAATTAAAAGAAACTGTGGATAAAGATTTATCTTTACAATATACAACAATAGGTCCTCATAGAGACGATATATTAATTAAATCAAACAATATAGACATTAGAAAATATGGTTCACAAGGACAACAAAGAACCTGTGCTCTGTCTTTAAAATTAGCCGAAATTTCATTGTTTAAAGATGAACTTGGAGAAACACCTATACTTTTACTTGATGATGTTTTAAGTGAATTAGATGAAGGCAGAAGAAATATGTTAATGGATATAAGTTCATCACTTCAAACAATTATTACTTGTACTGACTTTGAAATGCCTTTAAATCATAACGAAATAAGGATTTTAAATGGCAAAGTTTTAAAGGATTAAATTTTTTATTAAACTTTCTAAAAATTTTTCAAATTAGGCCAAATTTTTTATTAAATACTATTGTATTTAATGGCATTAAATGTTATAATGTAGCCACTATAATATAATACGTGCGCGTGCGTACACGCGAAAGGAGATTTTTATAATGGCAGATCAAAACAATTATGGTGCAGATCAGATTAGAGTTCTACATGGATTAGAGCCGGTTAGAGTTCGTCCTGGTATGTATATTGGTTCTACAGATGCTAGAGGATTACATCATTGTGTATATGAAGTAATAGATAACTGTGTAGATGAAGCTATGGCAGGTTATTGTACAGAAATTGATGTTGAATTATTAAATGATGGCGGATGTAAGGTTACTGATAACGGACGTGGTATTCCAGTAGGAATAAAAGAAGAAGAAGGAGTATCTGCAGTTGAGGTTGTATTAACAAAACTTCATGCTGGTGGTAAATTTGGAAATGGTGGTTATGAAATTTCCGGAGGATTACATGGTGTTGGTGTATCATGCGTAAACGCACTTTCTTCTAAATTAATAGTTGAAGTTGCGCAAAATGGTGAACTTTGGACTATGTCTTTCTGTAGAGGAATTCCAGAAAATCATTTAACAAAAATTGGAAAGACAAATAAAAGAGGAACAACTATTATTTTCTATCCAGATCCGGAAATTTTTGAAACACTTGAATTTGATTACGATACTTTAAGACAAAGAATCCAAGAATTAGCATTCTTAAACAAGGGATTAAAGTTTAATTATAAGGATAGTAGATATTTAAAAGAACAACAAGAAACCTTCCAATATAATGGTGGTATTGTTGAATATATTGAAATGATTAATAAAAAAGAAAAGGACCTTGAAGAAAAAGAAAAGCAAGAAGTTGAAAAGGGAGAAAAGAAGGAAGATGAATTTAGAGAAAGATTAACGCCTTCTGAACCTTTATATTTTACAACTAATGGAACATTCAAGGATCATGATGCAACAAGAAAATTTGAGCTTGAGGTGGCTTTACAATATAACTCTGGATATAATGATCAAATTTTAACATTTGCTAATAATATTAGAACTATTGAAGGTGGACAACACTTAGATGGCTTTAAATATGCTTTATTTAAAGTTATAAAGAAATATATAGCAGAGTCTAAATTATTAAAAGATAGAGAAGTAGAAAATTTAAAGAGTGAAGATTGTAGAGAAGGCTTGGTTGCTGTAGTTTCAGTAAAACTAGAAAATCCACAATTTGAAGGACAAACAAAAACAAAACTTGGAACTCCAGGAATAAGACCTGTTGTTTCTGATGCTGTTGAAGAAAAATTTGGCGAATTATTAGAGGAAAACAAATCTATAAGACAAAAGATTATAGGAAAGGCTATTAATGCTAAAAAAGGAAGAGAAGCAGCTATAAGAGCAAAAGAAACAATAAGAAAGGGTGTTATGGAATCATTTGGACTTCCTGGCAAACTTGCAGATTGTACATCAACAGACCCATCAGAGTGTGAAATATATCTAGTTGAGGGAGATTCTGCAGGTGGTACAGCAAAGACCGGAAGAGATAGAAGATTCCAAGCAATAATGCCACTTAGAGGTAAAATCTTAAATGTAGAAAAAGCTTCTTTAAATAGAGCTCTAGAGAGTGAAGAAATTAAAAATATGATTACAGCATTTGGTTGTGGTATTGACCAAAAAGATGATACAGGTAGATATATTACAAGATGTGATGTTGAAAAATTAAAATATGACAAGATTGTATCTATGACCGATGCCGATGTAGATGGAGCTCATATTAGAATATTATTAATTACATTTATTTATAAGTTTATGAGACCAGTTATTGAGCAAGGACACTTATATGCTGCACAACCACCTTTATATAAAGTTACAAAGAAAGTTGGAACTAAAGAAGAAAGATATTTCTATGATGATAAGAGTTTAAACGACTATATGGAAAGTATAGATAGAAAAGGTGAAATTCAAAGATATAAAGGTTTAGGAGAAATGGACAAAGAACAACTTTGGGAAACAACAATGAATCCAGAAAAGAGAACCTTGGTTAGAATTACAGTAGATGATGCAGAAAGAGCTTACGATAAAATAAGAGTCTTAATGGGTGATGAGCCAGAATTAAGAAGAGAATTTATTGAGAAAAATGCAGATTTAGTAAAGGATCTTGATATATAGTAGGGGGTAAATATGGCAGACAAGAAAGAAGAAACTAAGAAAACAGTAAAAGAAATGCTAGAAGGATCCATAATAAAGGAAAGACCTTTAGAAAAAGAAATGGATTATTCGTTTATTTCCTATGCAATGGCAGTAAACGTATCAAGAGCAATTCCAGATGTAAGAGATGGTTTAAAGCCGGTTCATAGAAGAATCTTATTCGATATGGATGAGCAAGGATTAACATCAGATAAACCATTTAGAAAGTGTGCATCCGTTGTCGGTGACGTTTTAGGTAAGTACCATCCACATGGAGACTCATCAGTTTACGATGCAATGGTAAGATTAGCTCAAGATTTCTCAATTAGATGTCCTTTAATTGATGGGCATGGAAACTTTGGTTCAGTTGATGGAGACGGCGCTGCTGCTTACCGTTATACAGAAGCAAGAATGAGCAAGATTGCATCAGAGATGGTTAGAGATATCGATAAAAATACGGTAGATATGAAACCTAACTTTGATAATACTCGTAATGAGCCAGTTGTACTTCCAGCAAGATTCCCAAACCTTTTAGTAAATGGTTCTGATGGTATCGCCGTAGGTATGGCAACATCAATTCCTCCTCATAACTTATCTGAAGTTATTGATGGAACTATAGCGCTTATAGATAATCCTGACTTAGAAGTTGAAGATTTAATGCAATATATTAAAGCTCCAGATTTTCCAACAAAAGCCTTAATTTTAGGTAATGAAGGAATAAAGGAAGCTTATAAGACGGGTAGAGGTTCTTGTATCTTAAGATCTAGAGTAGAAATTGAAGAAGATGAAAAAGGTAAGAGTTCATTAGTTATTACTGAGATTCCTTATCAGGTTATAAAATCTCAATTAGTTGAATCTATAGCTGCATTAGTTAGAGATGATAAGATTAAGGGAATTTCTTCAATAAAAGAGCATTCAGATAGAGATGGTATGAGAGTAGTTATAGAAATTAAGAAAGATGCAGTTCCACAAGTTGTACTAAATCATCTTTATAAGCAAACACAACTACAAACATCATTTTCTATGATTATGCTTGCTCTTGTTGATGGAAAACCAAGAATTTTAAATTTAAAACAAATTCTAGAAGAGTATATTAAACATCAAAAGAGTGTTATTACAAGAAGAACAACTTATGATTTAACAAAAGCACAAGAAAGAGCTCATATTGTTGAAGGATTATTACTTGCATTAAAGAATATTGATGAAGTTATTAAGACTATCAAGTCTTCAGAAGATAGGCAATCAGGTATTCAAAACTTAATGAGCAAGCATAACTTATCTGAAAGACAAGCTGTAGCTATTATGGAAATGAAGTTACAAAGTTTAACTCATTTAGCAAGTGATAAATTAGAGGAAGAACTTGCTGAATTAAATAAGGCAATTGCAGATTTTGAAGATATACTTGCAAAACCAGAAAGAGTTGCAGCAATAATTAAGCAAGACTTATTAGAGATAAAAGATAAGTATGGTGCTCCTCGTTTATCTGAAATAACATTTGATCCTGCAAATCTAGAGGATGGTGACTTTATTAAGAAGGAAGATGTAGCAATAACCATAACAAGCCAAGGCTACATTAAGAGAATGCCAGTTGCTGAATATAAGGCACAAAATAAAGGTGGAATGGGAAAGACAGCTCATAAGACAAAGGAAGATGATTTCGTTCAAAGTGTTATTATTACTCATTCTCATGATGATATGTTATTCTTCTCAAATAAAGGAAAGGTATATAGAATAAAAGCTTATCAAATTCCAGAAGCAACAAATCAATCTAAAGGAAGAGCAATTGTTAATTTATTAACCGGTTTAAGCAATGAAGCAGAAAACAAAGAAAAGATAAATGCATTTGTTCCTGTTCCTGAAAAGTTCATAGAAGAATATGCAAGACCAGAAGACAAGAAAGCTTACTTAATATTAGCAACAAAGCAAGGATTAATTAAAAAGACATCATTAGATGAGTTCGTAAGAATTCAAAACAATGGTAAGATTGCAATATCTTTAGTTGATGATGATGAATTAATTGCAGCAGCTTTAACAACAGGTGATGATCAAATTATTATGGCTTCAACTGGCGGAAAGTGTATAAGATTCCATGAAAAAGACATAAGAGAAACAGGAAGATCATCTCAAGGTGTTAAATCTATTTCTCTAGACAAAGATGAAAGAGTTGTAGATATGGCAATTGTAAGAGAAGGACAAGAAGTATTAACAATTACTGAAAACGGATATGGAAAGAGAACTTCTCTTGATGAATATACACTACAAGGAAGAGCCGGAAAGGGTGTTAAAGTAGGTGTATTAAATGAAAAGACTGGTAATGTTGTTAACTTAAAACTTGTAGATCCTGAAAAAGATGACATAATCATTGTTACAAATAAGGGTGTAATAATGAGAGTTAAGGTAGACCAAATTTCAAAGATGGGAAGAAATACTCAAGGTGTTATTATTAAGAAGAACGAAAAGAACGAAGTTGTTGCAGCAATAGCAGCAGTTCCTCATATGGAAGAAGTAGAGGAAACAGAAGAAACTTCAGAAGAAGTAGAAAATCCTGAAGAATAATAAAAACCTAAATTAATAATTAGACTGTTAAGAAATAAAAACTCTTAGCAGTCTATTTTTTATGATGAATATTTCAAAGATGATATTAATAAATTAGTATCTGCCATTATTGAATATTGTCGCATTCACGGGAAGCACAAGGCGGATGAAGGTTATCTTTTCGATTTATTAAAATAACCAAAAGATTGTTGGAAATTTTTAGCGACATATATTATGTTCCTGTAATTATATAGTTTACATTTGCCCCCAAATGATATATTATAAAACAAAGAGGTGGTTTTATGTTTAATCAACAAGAATATATCAATTCTTATTTAAAGGATAATTATAAAACTATTAAAGTTCGTGTTAGAAACGACGATAAGGTTTTAATTAACAAACTCAATAATTGCGATAATGTTAACAAATATATATTGGGATTAATAAAAAAAGATATAAATGAGAATAGAAAATACAATTATATTAATAATGAAATAGAGATTGATTTTGAGTTAACACCTACAATGTTGGATTTAGTAAAAAAAGCAGAAGATGCAGACATTTTAGATGATTATGGCCTTTATATGAATATTGCCGATGCTATTGATTCACAGGGAAAATATGAAGCTACTCATCATATAATAACAGAAACGGAATGGAGAACGCTTGTAAGGAGGTATACTTTATAATGGATATAATAGATTTTAGTAGTTGCCCTTTAAGTGATAGAAATTTGGAATATGCAGGTAGGGCTGGAGAAAAAAGAGGAATTATATATAAAAATGAATATTGGTTTTTAAAGTTTCCTAAAAACACTATTGGCATGGATAAGGTTGCGGGTCTTTCTTATGTTACGAGCCCTTTATCTGAATACATTGGGAGTAAAATATATAAGATACTTGAATATGAAGTGCACGATACTATACTTGGAGTATGTTTTGATGGCAAAAGAGAAAAGGTAGTATGTGCCTGTAGAGATTTTATTAATGATGATAAAAATGAACTTTTAATCCCATATACTGCACTTAGAAATGATACTAATCCTTTAATTATGAATAAAAACGATGACGTTTATTGTTCTCCATCAAATATAAATGAAATAATATTTCAACTTGATTATAATGACATATTAAGTAAAATACCTAATGCCAAAGAAAGATTTTTTGAAGTTCTTATAATAGATATGATAATCAATAATAATGATAGAAACGAAGATAACTGGGGTGTTATTAAGTTTAAAGATGCCAATACTTATAAATTAGCGCCTATCTATGATTGTGGTAATTCCTTTTATGGTAAAGCAAGCGAAGAAAGAATAAAAAATTTATTAGAAGATGAAGTAAAATTAAAAAGCAGTGCCTTAAATGGCATAACAGCATATGAAAATATTTCAGGAAAAAGAATACCTAATCTTCAAATTTTAAGTTTAAAAAATAAAGATTTAGATAAAGCTATTATAAAAGTTTATGAATTGGTTAAAGATAAATTAAATGATATTATTAAGTTTATAAAAGAAATACCTAATAAATATAACGATTTATTAATCATGTCTAATGATAGAAAAGAATATTATATAAAGACGATAGAGTTAAGAATAAATGAAATTTTAAAACCTAAATATTTAGAAAAAATTAAAGAGTAATAAAATAAAAAAAGACAAACATTGAGTCTGTCTTTTTTTTATTATGATATTTTGTTTATAAACTTGTTAATTATTGTTTATTACTAGTGCTGCTGCTCCTAAAATTCCGGCATCATTTTGTAAAGATGCAGCCTTAACAATAACTCTTGGATTATGTTTGCCGCCATAAGCTTCAGCGTCCATTTTCTTTTGAAGAGGAACTGTTAAATATTCTTTTTCTCTAGAGATTCCACCGCCAATTAAAATAGCATCAGGTCTAAAGATATTTGCCATATTTATAAGACCGATAGAGATGTATTCTATATATTGATCTACAACTTTTTGTCCAGCTTCATCGCCTTTTTTAGCAGCAACGAATGCGGTTTTTCCTGAAACTTTTCCTTCTTCCTTTGCAATTTCATGCATTAATGAGTTAGGATATTTATCCATAACTTCTTTTGTTTGTCTAATTAATCCAGAGGCTGAAGCATAAGCTTCCCAGCAACCTTTTCTACCGCAGCTACATTGAACACCATTAGGAACAATAACCATATGTCCAGCTTCAGCACCTGCGGATGATCTTCCTTCAAATAATTTGCCATTTATTACTATTCCAGATCCAACTCCTGTTCCTAGAGTTATGAATACAACATCCTTATAACCACGGCCGGCACCGAAAATAAATTCACCAAGTCCAGCGCAGTTTGCATCGTTGTTTATATAAATAGGGCAATCGTACTTTGTATGTAATTCATCTACAACAGGAACATTTTCTATTGCGATGTTGTTACTGTAACGAATTTCGCCTCTTTCAGAATCGATAGAACCTGGTTGGCCTATACCAATTCCTACAATTTCACTGAAAGGATGGCCCCATTCTTTAATTACTCCATCGATAACTTTTGAGATATCTTCACTTATACTATAGTCTTTTGTATATGTTTCCGTTGTTGGAATAACATATTGAGCAACAATTTTTCCAGTTTCGCTATCTACAACTCCACCTTTTATGCTCATTCCGCCTACATCTATACCTATTAAATACATAAAAATCCTCCAAGAATTTATAACGTAAGATAATTATATAATAAAAGGAAAAGATATTCAATTTTTAATGTAAATTTGAAAAAGTAAATTCCAGTTTAAACTTTAGGTTAAATTTAGTATTTACTAGTAATATATAAAAGAAATTAAAGATTATTTATAAATATTGACAAAAACAATGTTAGTAAACTATCATATAACTTGACTTAATGAAATTAAGAGGTATAGAAAATTGACAAAAAATAGAAATAGTAACGTATTAAGATACATCATTATTTCCATAGCAGTAGTTTTAATTATTGCATTGCTATGGTCTGTTTTGTATAGCAAAAACAATGGTCCTAAAGAAGTTGATTACAACTATATGATGGATCAAATTAAAAATGGGGAAGTTACTGCTATCTATGTAGAGGGCGGGTATACAGTCTACTATACAACAGCAGCAGATACAACAAAGTTTAATAAGAAGCCAACAAGCTATGCAGAAAGTTATGCACAAATTCCAGCAAGAAGTACTTTTGCTGAAGAAATAAGTAGAATGGGACTTTCTGGAGTTTCTATAAAATATGACAATCCTACAACAACAAATTCTTGGACATCTTATTTAGTTCCAGGTTTAGGTGTTGTAGTAATGTTAATATTAATGTTCTTCATCTTTAGACAAATCGGTGGACAAAACAAGCAAGCAATGAGTTTTGGACAAACAAAAGCTCGTTTAACAAAGAATGTTACAGTAAGATTCTCAGATGTAGCAGGAGCCGAAGAAGAGAAGACGGAGCTTAGAGAAATTGTAGATTTCTTAAAGAATCCAAGTAAATATACAAAATTGGGTGCAAGAATTCCAAAGGGTGTTCTTTTAATAGGACCTCCAGGAACCGGTAAAACATTATTTGCAAAGGCTGTTGCTGGAGAAAGTAATGTTCCATTCTTCTCAATAAGTGGTTCAGACTTCGTAGAAATGTTCGTAGGAACTGGTGCAGCAAGAGTTAGAGATTTGTTTGCTCAAGCTAAGAAAAACCAACCTTGTATTGTTTTTATTGATGAGATTGATGCTGTAGGTAGACAAAGAGGAGCTGGTCTTGGTGGCGGAAACGATGAAAGAGAACAAACTTTAAACCAACTTCTAGTTCAAATGGATGGTTTTGAAAAGAATGAAGGAATTATAGTAATGGCAGCTACAAATAGAGCTGATGTACTAGATCCAGCATTAATGAGACCGGGTCGTTTTGATAGACAAATTTATGTTCATACTCCTGATGTTAAAGGAAGAGAGGAAATATTTAAGGTTCACTCAAGAAATAAGCCACTTGCTCCAGATGTTACATTTAAAAATATTGCTAGAATGACAACAGGATTTAGTGGTGCAGATATTGAAAATCTATTAAATGAAGCTGCAATTTTAGCTGCAAGAGCTAATAGAAACGTTATAGTTATGGAAGATATTCTAGAGGCTATAAATAAGGTAATTGCAGGACCACAAAAGAAGAGTAGAGTAATTACTGATTCAGATAAGAGAATTACAGCATACCACGAATCGGGACACGCAATTGTTGCAAGAATGTTGCCATACTGTGATGAGGTACAAGAAGTAAGTATTATTCCTCGTGGACAAGCCGCAGGTTATACTTTAACAAGACCTGAGACAGATGATTCTCATGTTACAAAGAACAAGTTAAATGATACCATTGCTATGATGTTAGGAGGTAGAGCTGCTGAACAAATAGTTATAAAAGATATATCAACTGGTGCTTCAAACGATATAGAAAGAGCATCTTCTGTTGCAAGAAAAATGGTAGTAGAATGGGGTATGTCTGATTCTATTGGAAATATGTTCTTGGGTGCAGATAAAGAAGTGTTCTTAGGAAAAGATTATGGAACTGCTCATAACTATAGTGAAGAAATGGCAGGAAATATAGATAAGGAAATTAAGAATATTCTAGATAAGAACTATAAAGTTGCATTAGATATTTTAAATAATAATAGAACTGTTTTAGATAACATGGTAAAAGTATTATTTGAAAAAGAAACTATCTATACAGAAGATGTTGAAGCTTTATTTGATGGAAAAACTCCAGAAGAGGTTATTGCACAAATAGATGCAAGAGAAAATCAAAAGGAAAAATACAAAAAAGAAAAGCCTCAAACAGTAAATCCTAAAATAGATATTGTGGAAGAACCAAAGAAAGCAGATGTAGACACAATAGAGCCTGTATCTGAAGAAGTTATAGATAAAAATAAAGAAAATTAGGATTTTAAAAAATAAAAAAATCATCCCCAAAGCGACAAACTTTGGGGATTTTTTATATAGTGAGATATTAAAAACATAAACTTTTTATTGCTTCTAAATATATGTTATAAGCCTTTTCAAAAAGTTTTAAATCAAGATGTTCATTTGCTTCGTGAGCAGAAGAATCTTCATTAGGGAAAACAGGACCAAATCCAACTCCGTGTTTTAGCGCTCTTGCATATGTTCCACCGCCTATTGTTATAGGGGAAACATTTTCGCCAGTTACTTTTTTATATGCGTTTAGGAGTTTAACAACTAACGGATCATCTTTATCCACAAATAGTGGCGCTTGAGAGTGAATAATTTCAACTTTGCAATTAAATACTTTAGATATGTTATTTACTATAAAATTTTCATTTATTGAAATAGGATATCTAATATCTAATGTTATCTCTAAATTATTATTTTTTAGAGCAACAACTCCTATATTACAAGAAAGAGCACCACTCTTTTTATCGCTAACATTTAATTTAAGGCCACTTCCATCGCAGTCTTTTAATGCATTGTATAAAAGAGCATAATCTTTTAGATTTTCACTTAAATATTTAAGGATATGTAAAAAGGCATTATCTCCTTTTTCTGGAGTAGAACCATGTGCAGCAATACCTACAGCTTGAATGAAAGTACTGTTATCCTTTTGAGATATGGTAATATTCTTGTCGTTAGATGGAGGTAATTTTCCTGCAACTTTAGCAGAACATTTTGCAATTACCATATTAGGTCTCTCTCCTCCTTTTATGTCTATTAAATCATTAGGGATAGGCAAGTAAAGTTTTACATGGCAGATTCCTTTTTCGCAATTAATAACAGGGAAATCTGCATCTGGAGAGATTCCAGTAAAAGGCATTGTTTCTAATTCGTTATATCTTTCAATACATTTCCAACCGGTTTCTTCATTTCCTCCGACTATAAACTTAATTTTTTTAGAAGGAACGAAGCCCTCATCAATTAATTGTTTTACAGCATATAAACAAGCTAAAGTAGGGCCTTTATCATCTAGGACACCACGGCCATATAGAATATTGTTTTGTATTTCACCATATGGACTATAGGACCATTCTTCTTTATTAAAAGGAACAACATCCATATGTCCTAAAATTCCAAATTCTTCGCCTTCTCCAATTACTGCTGTGCCATAGTATCCAGATTCGTTGTGAGTTTTAAAGCCAAAAGAATTTGCGATAGATAAGAATTCATCTATACATTTATTGACACCCTCTCCAAAAGGAGCATTAGGGGTAGGAGCTGCTTGTACGCTATCAATAGATACAAGTTTTAAAGTATCTTTTACTAAACTTTCAAAATAAGTTTGCATGGTTGCCTCTTTTATAATTCATTCGTATAATATTATACACATTTAGGCAAAAATATGGTATTCTAAATAGGATTAAGAAATAGAGGTTTTACATATGGAAAAAGTAAGAACAAGATTTGCACCAAGCCCAACAGGATTTATGCATATAGGAAATTTAAGAACATGTTTATATGCTTATTTATGGGCAAAAAAACACAATGGAACATTTGTACTTAGAATAGAAGACACAGATCAAGAAAGATATGTTGAAGGTGCTGTAGATGTAATTTATAGAACTTTGGAAAAAGCTGGAATTACTCATGACGAAGGCCCAGATAAAGATGGTGGATATGGTCCATACATTCAAAGTGAAAGAAAAGACCTTTATTTAAAATATGCAAAGGAACTAGTTGAAAAAGGTGGAGCATATTATTGTTTCTGCACAAAAGAAAGATTGGCTTCTCTAAAAGACGAAAACGGCATTGGAAAATATGATAAACATTGTTTAAAACTTTCAAAAGAAGAAGTAAAGGCAAGACTAGATGCAGGAGAACCATACGTAATTAGACAAAACATTCCAGAAGAAGGCGTAAGTGAATATGATGACATGGTTTTTGGTCATATTTCAGTTCCAAATAAAGATATGGAAGATGAAATATTAATAAAAACAGATGGAATGCCAACATATAACTTTGCAAATGTTGTAGATGATCACTTAATGGCAATAAATTATGTAATTAGAGGAGTAGAGTATCTTTCTTCAACTCCAAAATACAACTTAATGTACGATGCATTTGGATGGGAAAGGCCACATTATATGCATTTATCTCCAATTATGAAAGATGCACAAAGAAAACTTTCAAAAAGATATGGAGATGCAAACTTTGAAGATTTCTTAGCAAAAGGATATTTACCAGAGGCAATTGTTAACTATATTGCACTTTTAGGATGGGCTCCAAAGAGCAATCAAGAAAAAATGACAATGCAAGAAATGTTAGAGCAATTTGATATTAGTGGAATTTCACATTCTCCAAGTATTTTTGATGAACAAAAAATGCGTTGGTTAAATGGTGAATATATAAAAGAACTATCTATTGATGAGTTTGTAAAATATGCAACTCCTTACTTTGAAAAGAGTAAGATTGCGGGAAAGTATGACTATAGAAAACTTGCAGAACTATTAATCCCAAGAACAGAAATATTTAGTGATATTCCAGATAAAGTAAATTTCTTAGAGGAATTTGGTGAATATGATGTAGAAATGTTTGAGCATAAGAAAATGAAGATAACAAAAGAAATAGCATATCAAGCATTGAAAAAATGTGAAGACATATTGCCAAATTTTGAAAAATGGGATAATGATTCTCTAAAAGAATTATTAACTAATGCGGCTCTAGAGCTTGGAATAAAAACTGGTCAAATATTCTTGCCATTAAGATTAGCCATATCCGCTGCAGCTTCAACTCCAGGTGGGGCTACTGAACTTGCTGTTTTATTAGGAAAGGAAGAAACATTAAGAAGATTGCATTTCTCTATCGAATTGTTAGAGAAAAACATGTAATTATATGTTAATTTATACATTTAATTTTTTGCTTTACAAAGTAAAGG
This sequence comes from uncultured Christensenella sp., assembly GCA_964478025.1. Lineage (GTDB taxonomy): Bacteria > Bacillota > Clostridia > Christensenellales > UBA3700 > UBA3700. The sequence goes on along the minus strand of CAYZGK010000010.1, from coordinate 12,668 downwards.
GGTAAATGGTATATTATTAATACATTTTGAATATTTTTTCAAAACTCTTGCTCCTGAGAAAGTCAGGGGACATTAGACCAAAGGAGGATTTAGAACATGAACAAGTACGAGTTACTATTAATTATTGATAACGATGCTTCTGATGAAGTAAAGCAATCATTTATTGATAAGATTAGTTCAGCTATCACTTCTGAAGAAGGAACAGTAGATACACTTGAAAAGTGGGGCACACGTAAGTATGCTTATCCTATTAACTTCAAAACAGAAGGATATTATGTATTAATCGAGTTCACAGCGCCAGCTACAGTTCCAGCAGAAATCGAAAGATTAGTTCGTATTACTGATGAAGCCGTAAGACACATGATGATTAAGAAATAGGAGAAAAATTAATGAATAAGGTATTTTTAATTGGCAATTTAACAACAGATGTTGATAAGAGAACAACAGAATCCGGAGTAGCTTATGCTAGATTTGGTTTAGCAGTAGGTAGAAGACCTGTAAATAAGAATTCACAAAATAATACAGACTTTTTCAATGTTATTTGTTGGAGAAATCAAGCAGATTTTGCTGGAAACTATTTATCTAAAGGAAAGAAGGTTTCAATTGTTGGATCAATTCAAATAAATAAATACCAAGGACAAGATGGTACAAATAAAACTTCGGTTGATATCGTAGTTGAAGATATGGAAATCTTGACTCCTCGTGATAGCCAAGGTAGCGAGGTAACAGGTAACGCCAATACAAATAATGTTGTAAAAGAAAAGAAAGAATTAACTGAAGAAACAACAGATGGCGATTTACCATTTTAATTAAGGAGATTTAAAAATGGAAGAGAAGGTTGTAAATACACAAACAGCTGCTCCAGCAGCTAATGGAAAACGTCCTTTCAATGCTAATGGAAAGAGAGCTCCTCGTAAGAAAGTTTGTAATTTCTGCGTAGATAAAGCTACAAGTGTTGATTATAAGGATATTGCAAAATTACGTAAGTTTGTTACAGAAAACGGTAAGATTGTTCCAAGAAGAATGAGTGGAGTATGTGCTAAACATCAAAGAATGTTATGTACAGCAATCAAGAGAGCTAGAGAAATGGCTTTATTACCATATGTAGCTGACTAATAAAAGTTAAAAAGAAGTTATGGACTGTCAAATGGCAGTCCATTTTTTTTGATAAAAAGTGATTCAAAAATGTTAATAATTTAACAAATTTAATATAAGAAATTTTTTATTTTTTTATTGAAAATAATTTCAGGGCGAAAAAGCACATTTTTTTATATTTTTCGCCCAAAGGTTTTTTAAGTGTGTTAATTTTGGAATAAAAATGTTAAAAAATCTTTAATTAAAATTTAAAATTCTATGGTTTAATCAAACTATCAAAAAAAGGAGATTTTTACTTTGAAGAAGAATTTAGTATTATTGATTGTAATTGTAATTTTTGCATTAGTCTTTACTACCGCATGTTCTAAAGAAGATGATTTTATAAATCCAGGAGATAGTTTAGGCGGTGGCGGAGAGGGATATACTTCAGTACAATCGTTAACTGATTTAAGTAGTGAAGTAGAATTATTAACTTCTAATATTGATGAAGATTTAATAAATGAATACTCTGAAAAAACAGACTCAAGTTCAGCTACTTTGATTACTGATACAAGTGTTTTAATTGAAACGGCTGGAGATTATATTTTAGAAGGAGAATATTCAAATGTTGTTGTTTCTGTAGGAAAGGGGGAGGTTGTACACTTATTTTTAAATAATGCTACAATTTCTTCAACAAATGCTATAGGAATATCTAATGAGAATAAAAAATCAACATTAATTATAACGGCAGTAGAAGGAACAACAAATAGTATATCTACAACTTTAGATGATACAAATGCTATACATGTAAAAGGTAATTTAATAATAAATGGAAGTGGAACTATAAATGTAACATCTTCAACTAAAAGTTCAATAAAAGTTTCAAAAGATCTTTATATCTTAGATGCAACACTAAATCTAAACTTTGCTAATTATGGAATAAATGCTAGAAACGTTATGGCAAATGGTGCCTCTATTAATGCAAACGCAAGCAGTGAGGAATCAAAAGATGGAATTAGAGCCGAATGCGATGAAGATGATGTTTTAGATGCGATTAATAGCGGCGAAACCGGATTTTTATCAAACGAAGGATATGTCTACATGGTGAACACAAATTATGTTGCTGATGTATATGGAGATGGTATTCAAGCTGACACCTTTATTTATATGAATAAAAGTACTTGTGATATAACAACAAACAGCCAGTTTGTTGCATATACAACAGAAAACATGGAAACATACGAACTTACGGAAGATGACTTTAGATGGGAAAAAGTAGGATCTTCATATTCTAAAGTTGCCTCAGATGAAATTCGAAATATGAGTGGCTATTATGCTTTAGCTCAAAGTTGTAAGGGATTAAAAGTAGGCGAAATTTCTTATACTGACACTAATAATGAAGAGCAAGATGTTGTAGATGGAAATTATAATATAATAATTAATTCAAGTGTTTTAAATATTAACACAACAGATGATGCAATTCATGTAAACTCTGGTAATGTTTTCATAAATGGTGGAGAGTTTACAATAGAGACAAAGGATGATGGAATAACTGCCGATGATTATGTTCAAATAAAAGATTGCAGTGTAACAATATCCTCTTGTTATGAGGGAATAGAGGGGGCAAAAATAGAAATTGTAGGAGAAAATACAGTTATAAGTATAGTTTCTTCAGATGATGGTATTAACGCTGCTTCAGATACTTTAGACAAGCAAGATATTTATATATACATAGAAAATGGCAAAATTTCAATTAATGCTTCGGGTGATGGAATAGACTCAAACGGCTCTGTATTAATAACGGGAGGAGCACTATATATTGATGGTCCAACATCAGGTGGAGACTCATCTTTGGATTCAGAAACAGGAATTTTAGTAAATGGTGGATACTTGTTTGCTGCAGGCTCTTTAGGAATGGTAGAAACTCCAGCTTCTAACTCAAGTCAATATATTGTTTCACTTGCAGTGAAATCTCAAATACAAAGTGGTACCAAGATTAGTGTACTTGATGAAGAAGGTAATGAAATAATGAGCTATACTCTTGAAAAAACTGCGCAATCGATTATATTTTCTTGCCCTGAGTTTGAAGAAGGAAAAACTTATACTATACAAGGTGATTCAACAATTCTTTCAAGTTTTACAATATCTTCAACAATTACAACTATAGGGTCTTCTACAAGCATAGGTGGTGAACCTCAAGGAGGCAGAAGAAGATAGAATGTTTATATTTACTTGTCATTGAATCAAGGACCCAAAAATAATATAATAAAAAAGGAAATATATTATTCTAGAGGGGAATTATGGAAGAGACAAAAGAAACAAGTTTTATTTCAATGACAAGTGGATTAAAAACAAAGGATTACATTGCATATGCAATGATTGATACTGCAGGATGTTTGGTTTTTTCACTTGTAACAACATTATTACAAAAGTTTTATACAGATATTTTTAATTTAAGTCCGTTATTTATTATGATAATGTTTGTTGCTGCTCGTATATGGGATGCAATAAACGACCCAATGATGGGAAGAATTTGTGATATTTTAAAACCTACTAAATGGGGTAGATATCGTCCATGGTTCTTATACATGGCAGCACCTCTTGGAATATCTGCGATTTTAATGTTTATGAAATGGCCAGGACTAGGTGGAGATTCTAATTATGTTGGTACTTGTATTTATGCAACAGTAACTTATATTATATTTGGAATGGTTTATACAACAATTCAAATTCCATATGGTTCGTTAGCTTCAGTTGTAACAACTGATGAAAAAGAAAGAAATAAGCTTTCAATTTGGAGAGCACTGGGTGCTGGAGTTGGTTCGATTCCTGTTCTTTTAATTGCTACTTTTGCTTATGCAGATAGAGTTGATGAATTTGGTAATAAAGTAATTGGAGAAAACGGAAAAGTCATTACAGATATGCAATTTAAGCCTGTTATAATAGGTGTAATAATAATGTCTGTAGTATCCATGATAATGCTTATTATAGCCTTTAAAGTTAATAAAGAAAGAGTTGTAGCACAACCAAAAGAGAATAAAAAGGGAGAAACAAAGAGAGTTCTTAAGAATTTAATAACAAATAGAGCGTTCATTGGTATAAGTTTAGCTGCTATGCTTCTTTTAGCAGGACAAATGTTTACTCAAAGTTTCTATTTATATTTATTTAATGATTATTTTGGAGCCAACTGGATGAATCTTGTTTCAACAGCTTGTACTTACGCCCCAATGTTAATATTTATGTTTGTAACTCCTAAAATGGTAAGAGCATTTGGTAAGAGATCTTTATGTGCAGTTGGAATGGCAATAGCAGCACTTGCAAACCTTCTATTGTTTGCATTAAGAGGAGTAGAGCCAGGTACATTGAAATATTTATTCTTAGTTTTATGCTTTGTAAGTGGTTGCGGACAAACATTTATGACGCTTCAGGTTTGGTCTATGGCAGCAGATGCTATTGATGATATAGAGGTAAAGACAGGTCAAAGAGATGACGGAACGGCTTATTCAGTATTTAATTTCTTTAGAAAATTAGGTCAAGTAATTGCGGCAATTGCTGTTAATGGTGCCCTTTTGGGAATGAATTATGCTTACGAAAAAGGAGCTGTTCAAACTTATGAAAATCTAAAAACAATGTATGATTTGGCAACATTAATCCCAGCTGTGATGTTCGCGTTGATGGCTATTTCTTTATATTTTATATATCCACTTTCTAAAAAGAAAGTAGCAGAACTTCAAGTATTAAAGGAAGAAAAGCTAAGAGAGTCATATGAAAACAATGCAATAACCATTGTGGAGGATTAATTTTAATGATATTAAAAACTCGCTGTGGGGACATTGAAGGAATTGAACTAGAAAACAGCCTTTCCTTTTTAGGAATCAAATATGGTAACGCAAATAGATTTTGTAAACCTGTTGAGGTAAAAGGCTGGGAAGGCATTTATAATGCTAAAGAATATGGTGCTGCATGTCCTCAGCATAGAAGTTACTATAATGAAAATGTGGATAGTAATTTTTATAATAAAGAGTTTAGAAGAAATTTAGTTGAAAAATATAGTGAGCATTGCCAGTTTTTAAATATATTTGCCCCAAAAAACGCAAGTAAAGTTCCAGTTATAATATATTTGCATGGAGGATCGTTTACAACCTGCTCGTCTGGAGAAGGAGTTTACGATGGTACAAAATATGCAGAAAAAGGCGTTATCTTGGTTACATTAAATTATAGACTAAACATTTTTGGATATTACGCTGAAAAAGAAAGGGGCTGCAATTTTGGGTTATATGATCAATTATGTGCAATAGATTGGATTTATAACAATATTGAAGACTATGGTGGCAATAAAGAAAATATTACGCTAATGGGTCAATCTGCTGGCGCCATGAGTGTTCAGGATATTATTTCAATTGATAATATTGAGAAAAAGATAAAAAGGGCTATTATGATTAGTGGTGGAGGCGTAAGAAAACTTTTGCTGCCTCAAAGTAAGCCAAATTATAAGTACTGGAATAAGATAAGGGAAAATCTTGGAGATATAGATAAAGCAAGCGAAGAAGAGTTGTTTAAAGCTTGGAATAAAACGTCAATTATATCTAAGATGTTGTTAACAAAACCTGTTATTGATGAAAATATAGTAAAAGACAATTTAAATAAGGCAAAGATTCCGTGTGTCATGGGAATGGTTGAAAAAGATATGTTCCCTCCTGTTTTAAAGAGCATGATAAAGTCGTATGCTAAGAAATTAACAAGTAGCGGAATTAATTGTTGGTTATATAAATTTGAACATAATTTGCCAGAGTGTGACAAAGGAACATTTCATTCTTCAGATCTTTGGTATGTTTTTAACAATCTAGATAAAAGTTGGAGAAAATTTACAGAATATGATCAAAATCTTGCAAATGAAATTATAGAAAGAATAATAGCTTTTGCTAAAAATGGCGATCCTAACAATGGAGTGTATAAAGATTGGTTAACATGTTCAAGTGGCTTTGTTAAAATTTTCAAATAAGTTTGTTTCTATTATAAACAAGGAAAGAAAAATGTAAATAATGACAACAAATGGTTGTTATGATGTTGAATTTTAGAAAAATAAGAGAAATATAGTATAAATATAGGAAATAAAAATGTAAACAATATCAAAAATATATTGATATTGTTTTTTCTATTAAATTAAGTTAATAGTTTGTTTTATTAAATCCACGCTGCTATTTGAATTGTTTGCTAAACATTAATAGGCTTTACGGAGCGAGTGTTTATTGTTGTATTTTTTTATGTGGTAGAAATTGCATTGTTGTAAAAATTGCTTTGTGTTTTTTTGCTCAAGTTGTAATTTTGGTTGATCTGGATAGTCTAGTTTGTGCAGATGCTGTTGCGTTAAGTTGCATAATATAAATGTTTTTCGTTGAATTTTAAAATAGTGAATTAAATTTTTTAAATAAAGACATTTTAGCTCCTTTTATAAAAGTGAGATTATATAAGTGGGCGCAAGTAAATACTGTTACTTGCACGATGTTACATAATTTCATATGATTTAATCATTAACTTTCCAGTATCCGCCTCCGTCAGGACCTATATGTTCAATTTTATCCTTTTCTTGAAGTTTGTTTAAATGATGCCTAATGCTTCCTTCTGTAAGATTTAAAATTATACATAAATCTTTTCTTGAAATTTGACCATTATTTTTTAATAATTTGACTATTTCTTTTTTTTATATTTTCTGGATGTTTTCTGCCAGTAAAAAACAACCAGAAAACAACCAGAAAATTTGATAAAAATAAAACATTAGGTAAAAAGAGGTGAAGATAAATAATTTGATTATATAGAAGAAAGACTGAGTTAGAAAAAAGGTTTATAAATTTTAATATATAGATAATTTTGCGTTAATTCAAATGTGTTTTGTTGGTTGCCAGGTTTTATGTTTGTTGAGCTTTAAAGATGAGTTTTAATATTGTTGGTGTCGTGGGGGTGCTTTAATGAAGCAGTTTTGTAATATAAGATATAAATATGTAATAAAATGCAAAAAAATATATTATCATTAATTATATTCGCAAAAATGTGTTGAACTTAGCTAAATTAAGCTATATAATAGGAAAGAAAAATGTAAATAAACTCTAAATATTTTCTAAAGAGGTTTTATGATAGAAAGAAATATATACTTAAATAAGCTAATTAAATCAAAAGATAATGGATTAATAAAACTAATCTCTGGAGTTAAAGGCTGCGGTAAGACTTTTTTAATTCAAGAGATTTATCATAACTATTTAATAAGTTTAGGAATTGACGAAAATCATATTTTATATTATTCATTTGAAAATACAAAAGTTAAGAATATAGATGAGTTTTTCAAAAATATGCAAGATAAGATTTTAGATAATAACAAATACTACGTTTTTCTGGATGATTTATCTTTATCTGACGATATTATTGATCCTATAAATAATTTTACTGCAACAAATAATATTGACTTATATATTATAGGTAATTGCGTTAATACTTTTAATATAGATATAGATAAATATATAAAGATAAATGTTTATCCATTAAGTTTTTCGGAATTTTATGGATGTTGTGAAAAAGAAAGATTAGATGCTTTTGAAGAATACAAACTATATGGTGGATTTCCTAATGTTGTTTTGAATGATTCGAAAGAAGAAAAAATTAACGCACTTACATCATTAACTAAAATTAATACTGATTACATATTGCAAAATAATCAAATAAAATCTAAAGAAGATTTATATAAGATTTTAAATCTTTTATCTATTTCAGTAGGTACATTAACTAACTCAGAAAAAATAAAAAGCATTTTTAAATTCTTAAAGAAATCAAAGATAACATCTAAAACTATAATAAAATATCTAGATTATATTGAAGAAAATTGTGTTGTTGAATCAATAAAAAGGCTAGATATTAAAAAAAGAAAATACTTAGATACGCCAAAAAAATATTATTTTTCAGATATTGGAATAAGAAACACTTTAATCAATCATAGAGAATTAGATATTTTATCTTATATTGAAAATATAGTTTACCTTGAATTGCGTGTAAGAGATTATATGGTTAGCACTGGTTTTGTTGAAATTGTTGAAAAAAATAATCTTGATAAAATGGCAAGAAATCAATTAAGAGTAGACTTTATATGCATGCAAGAACAAACAAAATATTATATTCAGATAGTTAAATCGGTAAATGATGCATTTGATGAAAAAAGAGCACTTTTGAAAATTCCAGATTGCTTTAAAAAGATATTGGTTACATATGATGAAATAGATACTCATTATGATGAAAATGGAATTTTAATCGTAAATTATATAGAGTTTTTGTTGAATCCTGATTTAATGAAATAAAAAAAAGACTGCAGCAACTTCTTTGTTGTTACAGTCTTTAATAAGTTTCAATATAATTTTTATAGTTCCTTTCCTGTTAGTAGTTTATATGCTTGTAGATATTTTTCTATAGTCTTATCTACGATTTCTTGAGGAAGAGTCCAATCATGCTTGTTAGATTTTAACCAATCTCTTGCAAATTGTTTATCAAAAGAAGGTTGGCTTTTACCAGGAACATAAGAATCTGCAGGCCAGAATCTAGAAGAGTCAGGCGTTAGCATTTCGTCCCCTATAACGACTTCTCCTTTTTCATTTAAACCAAATTCAAATTTTGTGTCAGCAATAATAATACCTTTTGTTAAGGCATAATCTGCACATTTTTTATATAAAGCTATAGTATAGTCTTTAATTTTTGTTGCATATTCAAGGCCTTTTCCAGGAAAACTTTTTTCTAAGACCTCAATTGATTTTTCAAAACTGATATTTTCATCATGATCTCCTATTTCTGCCTTTGTTGATGGTGTATAAATAGGCTCTGGAAGCTTATCTGATTCTTTAAGACCTTCTGGAAGTTTAATTCCGCAAACGGTTCCGTTTTTTTGATAGCTTGCCCATCCACTACCTGTAATATATCCTCTAACTATACATTCAATTGGTAACATTTGAAGTTTTTTGCACATGATTGTACGGCCTTCAAAATTTGAATTTTGAAAGAATTTTGGCATATCTTTAACATCTACTGAGATTAAGTGGTTATCACAAATATCCTTTGTAAAATCAAACCAAAATTTACTCATTTGAGTAAGAACTTTTCCTTTATTAGTAACGGTATTGTTTAAAATTACATCAAAGCAGCTTATTCTATCTGTTGCTACCATAATTAAACTATCACCATTATCATAAATTTCTCTAACTTTACCTTCTTTAATAGGTTGCATAAAAACCTCCGTTTTTTTTGTTTATTAATATTGTTTATATATTACAATATACTAATATTCTATAATAAATATTACAAAAACTTAACAAAAATAATAAAAAACAATTATTGTTATTTTGTTTTATTTACTTTATGATAAAAATATCAATAATTTTAAAAGGGTTATATATATGAATAAAAAATTTTTAATTTTAGTTGCAACTATAAGTATATTAGTTATGTCTGTTTGTTTAGTAGGATGTAAAAAAGAAATAGGAAGCGGTAAAAGTTCTGAATATGACATAGACTTTGACGATATTGGAGAAGAACCAAAAAGTGAAGTTGCAGAAACTGTTATTTCAGTAGATGCATCAAAGATAAAAAAATTAAATAGTGAATCCGATGAGTTATCAAGCGACAGAGATGTTTTAGAGACAATAGATTATCTTTATAACTTAGCTAATAGTAATCTAATGGCAATGGATTATTATGCAAGTATTGCGTTTGGAAAATCTACTGTTTTAATTGCAGGAAATGAAGATAGCTATGCATACTCTAGAGAGTATATAGTTAAAGATAAAAAAGAGTGGTTTTTCCAAAACTTTACTATAGATCCAGATGCAAGTTCTTTGGTAAAGAATGTTATGGAATCTGCAGAAGAAAGATATACAAACGATGGTGGTGAAACCATCTATAAAAGACATGGCGGTTCAAGTGCATTAGAAGAAGATTGTTTAGATAGATTTTTAACGTCAAATTCACCAATCATATACGAAAATATGGCAAAATCTGGAGATAAACATGCACCAAAAATTTATACAAGGGAAGAATATAACGAATTTAAACACGTAAGAGTTTCATATGATGAGATAGATAATGCTTTAATTACTGCAGATACACTAGTTGATGGTAAAGTTACTTATGACGAAGATGAGGGTTTATATACAATAGAGTTTGATGTTAATATTTCAAATAATTCAGAAGCTTTAGAAAATGGTAGAAAAAATTTATCAGCTGCAGGTGGTTTTTCAGTTTCTTATGAAAAACAACACCAAACAATTACTATTTGGGAAGAAGGTTTGTTCTGTTACTATCATACAGAAAATTTATGGACAGCAAAACTTTATGGATCTGCAAATAATTATCAAAAGTGGTTTACGTACAATAAAGATAATGTTGAAAAATTAGTTATTCCAAGCGATGTTTCTTGGATTGAAAATTGCAAGGCAGGCGAAAAAGATTAATTTAAAAGCAAGTCAATAAAATAAAAAACACCTTTAATAAGTCTAAAAATAGTAGATAATATTAAAGGTGTTTTTTTTGTATAAAAAAACGATAATTAAGCTTGTATAAATGCAAGTTTAACTTTTTTATAATTATATATGCCCTGTTCTTTCATTGCACAATGATATCCTATATTTCTTAATGATTCCGGACATTTATATCTATATATAGAAGAATAATTGTATAGTACAAGGATTTTAATTTTTCCATGTTCCCAGTCTCTTTTAGCCTTGTCACATTCATATTCAATGAAACTTTTATTCGTAGGTGTGCATGTTGCTTTTACCGAATATCTATAGCGGCAATATTCACAAGAACCTTTTGTTACACTTGTAGTTTTATCTCCAACAATAAGGACAAATAATTTACACATATCCATTCTTTCAGATAGTGATTTTTTAATACTACAAGATAAACTTGTGTCTCTAGATTGTTTATAGTCATGAATGTTTTTAAATTCAAAAAACAAACAACTATTTTCACTCCATTCAAGTAATTGCTGTATTGCATCTTGGTCTTCATTCCAAGCGGCGGCAATATAAGTTTTAGTTCCAAAATCCATTTAAAAAATCCTCCATTTTTTCATAATTTTTATCGTATATAACAATATTTATTTTTCCATTAAAAATATTTAGGTTGTTTTTGATAGTGTTGAGAATTAGATTAAAAGATTCAATATAACTTAACTTTGCCCTTGAGGAACCAGTACCAATTAAAGGTAAATATAAATCATAAGACAAACCCCGCTCATTATAATAATTAAGTAATGAAACAATAGAATTTTCAATATCTATTTTTGAAGAGTAAGCGACATTCCTTTCATTAAACTTTGAAATTGCAAGCAAATAAAAAATAATATTATTATATTGAAAAGGAATAATATCTCCAATTTTTCCATTTTCTTTATGTAATTGTTCAAGTAAATCTCTTTCAGAAAATCCATTTTCCTTCATTTTGTTTACCCATTTACCATGTATTGTATTGGGAGATACTACAATAGAAGTATCATTTATATTCGAAACATGTACTTTAAAATTAGTATCAACAGGAATGACAGCTATTTTTAAAGTTTTGGAAAACTTGTTTTTAAATATAAAATTTAAGAAATCACATACAATATAGTTAACTTCAGTATCTCCTATTTTGAATATATTAACAGCTTTGTTAATAATATTATTGGATGTTTTTGCAGTTTCTATTAATAAAAATGAGATGATTAAATCTTTTTGCTCTAGTTGTGACAGTTTTTCCTTTGAAGTTTTTGGTATAGTTTTATCATTAATATATAGATCAGATAAAGATGAAACTAAATGATTTAATTCATCTTTATTTATGTAATCTTTATAAAAAAATTTTAGTCCATCGTTTAAATCGTTTAAATTAGAATTTAATAATGTTTTTCTAATAACTAAAGGCATATCTTCACGTTTATTCATTATTCTGCTTACTACGTCCTTGTTCTTATATGGAAACTCTTCCGAGGAATTAGAATTACAGGAGCAAAATATTTCACTAAATAATGAATTCATAAATTTTTCATCTGAGATAGTTTTATCGTTAGAATGATCTTTTAAAATTTTTACAAAGTTTGAAAAACAAAACATAAAAACCTCATCTTTTATCAACTTTAATCAACAAGAACATAACGAATCAAAAAGGTATATATTGCTAAACTTGGTTTGTAGTTAATGTTGTGTAAGTATTTTAGCAATATACTACAGAAACATATGAGACAAAAAAGGAACATAATATGATTTTTTTGTTAAAAAATTTATAAATTTAAAATTTTAATAGGAGGCTTTATGAATAAAGGCAATGGAAGAATAAATAGTTTTAAAAATATTGGTCAAGACAAAGGATTTAACATAAAAAGAATAAATATAAAAAGTACAAAGGAAAGCAAAGTTGAAAACCTTGTTGAAAAGGAAAGAGAAGAGCATATCATTAAGGGTAGTTTTAAACATGATCGCAAATATATTAGTGGTGGACATAGCGAAGAGAATATTGAATATATGAAATTAAAGAATATTCCTTATGAGATTAATATTGAGTATAATAATGGAGTAAGAGTAGGC
>CAYZGK010000009.1:0-56807 GCA_964478025.1 uncultured Christensenella sp. | reverse complement strand
TTTGTCCTGTTTCTTGATCTGTATATGTCTTGAATGTAGGATCTTCTTCAGCAAGCTTTTGTAAAGCAAGTCCCATCTTTTCTTGACCAGCCTTTGTTGTAGGCTCAATAGCGATTTGGATAACTGGTTCTGGGAATTCCATTGATTCAAGTACGATTGGATTTGCTTCATCACAAAGTGTATCACCTGTTGTTGTATCTTTTAATCCAACAATAGCTACGATATCTCCAGCATGAGCTTGATCAATTTCTGTTCTTGAGTTAGCGTGCATTCTTACGATACGACCAACTCTTTCTCTCTTATCCTTTGTAGAGTTATATACATATGATCCTTTTTCAAGAACACCTGAATATACTCTGTAGTATGCTAACTTACCAACGAATGGGTCTGTAGCAATCTTGAATGCTAAACCAGCAAGTGGAGCATCATCTGATGCAGGACGAGTAATCTTCTCATCTTTCTTTCCTGGAACATTACCTTCAACATCTGGTAAATCAAGTGGTGATGGTAAGTAATCTACAATAGCATCAAGTAAACATTGAGTTCCCTTGTTTCCTAATGAACTTCCACAGAAACATGGAGTCATCTTCATACCGATAGTAGCTTTTCTTACAACTGGCTTAATCATTTCAGGAGTGATTTGGTCAACACCTGTAGCACCATCTAAGAATAACATCATGATATCATCATCATAATTTGCTACTTCTTCAAGCATTCTTAATCTGTATTCTTCAGCTCCTTCCTTGTATTGATCAGGGATAGGATTACGAACAACGTTAATACCATTGTTTCCTTCGAATGTTACAGCTTCCATTGTTAATAAATCGATAACACCAGCAAAGTCCTTAGCTGAACCCATTGGGTATTGCATTGGAACTGGATTAGCTTTTAAACGCTTCTTCATCATTTGCATTGTTCTTTCGAAACTTGCATCATCCTTATCCATCTTATTAACGAAAGCAATTCTTGGTACATGATATTTTGTAGCTTGATGCCATACTGTTTCAGATTGTGGTTCAACACCGCCTCTTGCGCAGAATAATGCAACGGCACCATCTAGAATTCTTAATGATCTTTCAACTTCTACTGTGAAGTCAACGTGTCCTGGAGTATCTATTAAGTTGATTACATGTCCTCTCCAGTGAGTTGTTGTAGCAGCAGAACAGATAGTAATACCTCTTTCTTGTTCTTGTTCCATCCAGTCCATTGTTGCAGCACCATCATGTACTTCACCAATTTTGTGGTTGATACCAGTATAGAAAAGGATTCTTTCTGATGTTGTAGTTTTACCAGCATCGATGTGAGCCATGATACCGATATTTCTTGTCTTGTCTAACGAATATTCTCTAGGCATATTTGTCCTCTCTTATTAATTTTTGGTTATTACCAACGATAATGTGCAAAAGCTTTGTTAGCTTCAGCCATTCTATGCATTTCTTCTTTCTTCTTAACTGCATTTCCAGTATTGTTGAAAGCATCGATTAATTCTGCAGCAACTCTTTCCATCATTGTCTTTTCGCCTCTCTTTCTTGAAGCTAAAACTAACCATCTGATAGCTAAAGTTTGACGTCTTACAGGTCTGATTTCACATGGAACTTGGTATGTAGCACCGCCTACACGACGAGCCTTTACTTCTGTTTCTGGTGTAGCATTTGCTAATGCTTTTGTGAAAACATCAACTGGATTTTGTCCTAATTTCTTTTCAATTATATCGAAAGCTCCATAAACGATTTCTTGTGCAGTACCCTTCTTACCATCGTACATAACTTGGTTAATAAACTTTGTTATAACTTTGCTGTTGTAAGTAGGATCTGGTAATACGTCTCTTACTGGAACACTATTTCTTCTTGGCATAATTATTTATCTCCTTTTTTAGATTGTTGTTTTGTGCATCCGACTATTTAGGTCTCTTTGCGCCGTATTTAGATCTACCTTGCATTCTCTTTGCAACACCAGCGCTATCTAATGTACCACGAATAATGTGATATCTAACACCTGGTAAATCTCTTACTCTTCCGCCTCTAATAAGAACTACGCTGTGCTCTTGTAAATTGTGGCCGATACCTGGAATATAAATTGTACCTTCCATTCCATTAACAAGACGAACTCTCGCAATTTTTCTTAATGCAGAATTAGGCTTCTTTGGTGAAGTTGTTGTAACAGATAAGCAAACTCCTCTCTTTTGAGGGTTTCCCTTCATGATAGGTGTAGTACTCTTTGCTACTTGTTTTTCTCTACCAGCCTTAAGTAACTGATTAATTGTTGGCATACTTTTACCTCCTGTAAAATTTTGATCGGATGAGCCATCCAGCAACCCCGAAGGATAAACTCAAATTTGTATAATTATCGAAGTTCTCGTACACCTTGATCCCTTCGAATTTATAGCAATACAGTGCATGGTCTCCCATACATAGCACGATAAATATTACACATTAATAATTATTAAGTCAAACGATTAAATTATGATTTTTCAGCGATTTTTCAATTCTTAGTTTTTATCGCAATTATTTATGTAAAATTTTTGTAAAATTTGCTTTTTAGTCAGTAATTTTAAGATTTGCATCCGCATCTAAGTCAATATCTACAGGTTCTGCACCCGCTAAAATTGAGTGGTATGCCTCCGATGCTATCATGACTGCATTGTCTGTACAAAGCTTAACTGGTGGATAATAAACAAATAGATTATTCTTCTTTGCTTCTTGCGACATTTTGTCTCTTAGCATTTCATTTGAGCCAACGCCACCTGCTATAACCACAGTACCTATATGATATTTTCTTGCGCATAAAATAGTATTATTTACCATAATAGATGTAACTCTATCTTGGAATGAGTAGGCTAAATCTTTTTTATTTATCTCCTCTCCTTTTAATTCCATTTTATGAGCATAATTTATAACAGCTGTCTTTATTCCAGAGAATGAAAAATCTAATGTATCTACATCCTTATAAGGTATAGGCATCTCAATACTTGCCTTGCCACCTTTTGCTATCTCTTGTATTTGAGGTCCGCCAGGATATGGAAGTCCTAAAACTCTTGCAACTTTATCAAAAGCCTCACCACAAGCATCGTCTTGTGTTTGACCCAAGATTTCAATATCGTCATAATCTGAAACTTTTGCAATAGCCGTATGTCCACCTGATGCTATTAAACAAATATATGGCGGCTTTAAATCTTTATTAGCAATATAGTTTACTGCTATATGACCCTTTATATGATTTACAGCAATTAACGGCTTTTTTGTAGCAAAAGCTAGTGCTTTAACATAAGACACACCAACAAGCAAGGCACCCAAAAGTCCAGCACCATAAGTTACGGCAAATAGATCTATATCATCAAGTTTCATATTTGCCTCTTTTAGTGCTTCATCTACACAATTTTGTATAGCCATTATATGATTTCTTGAAGCTATCTCTGGCACTACTCCACCATATCTTTTATGTATATCTATTTGAGACGCAATAATATTTGCTAAAACTTCCTTACCTTTTGTTATGGCAACAGCAGTTTCATCACATGATGATTCAACAGCAAGGATTATTTTATCTTCCTTATTTTTTATCTTTTCAAATTTTTCTCTAGCTTCATCTATATACATTCGTTTGCCTTCACTAAATAATCGTTTATAAACCCTTCAAGGTCCCCATCCATAACTTGTGCTATATTTGTATTTTCATAACCTGTTCTAAGGTCTTTTACAAGAGTATATGGACAGAATGTGTAACTTCTAATTTGGCTACCCCATTCTATTTTCTTTATATTACCTTTAAGTGCAGTTTCTTTTTCTAATCTTTCTCTTTCTCTAAGTTCTACAAGTTTAGACCTTAAAATTTGAAATGCTACTTCTTTATTTTGAAGTTGCGATCTTTCATTTTGACACGTAACTACAATACCTGTTGGAAAGTGTGTAATTCTAATTGCAGTATCTGTCTTATTTACCTTTTGACCACCTGCACCACTTGATCTAAATACATCAATTCTTATATCGTCAGGATTTATAACAATATCGTCATCATCCTCAATCTCTGGCATAACCTCTAGTGACGCAAAAGATGTCATTCTCTTTCCTGCTGCATTAAATGGAGATATTCTAACAAGTCTATGAACGCCCATCTCAGCTTTTAGATAGCCATAAGCATTTTCGCCATCTACTTTAAATGTTATACTTTTAATTCCAGCATCTTCACCTGCAAGCGAATCAATAACTGTAACCTTGTAACCTGATCTTTCTGCAAATCTTGTGTACATTCTATAAAGCATTTGAACCCAATCTTGTGCCTCTGTACCACCAGCCCCAGCGTGAAGAGATAAAATTGCATTATTTTGGTCATATTTTCCAGTTAATAGTATAGAAATCTTAAACTCACCAATTTCCTTGTCTATGGCCTTAATTTCTTTGTCTATTGACTCATACTCATCTTGAGAGTTAGCTTCCTCAGAAAGTTCAATTAAAACTTCAATGTCGCTTACTCTTACTGCCAATTTATTATATCTATCTATTTTTCCATTGATATATGAAAGCTCTTTGTTTATTGTTTTTGCTTTCTTCATATCTTCCCAAAATCCATCTTCTTGTTGTTTCTTTTCAAGGTCACTTTTTTTAGAATTTAACATATCGAAATTAAGCGCTTTTTTTAAATTTAAAAGCGCTTTATTAATTTCGTTGAAATCCATTTTTAATTCATCAAGTGTTAACATTATCTACCGCAGCAGTCTTTATACTTCTTGCCAGAACCACATGGACATGGGTCATTTCTACCCGGCTTTTTAGCAACCTTTATTGGTTGACCTGCTTGCTCATCTTTATTTGTCTTAGTTTTTATTGGTTGAGCTGGTCTTTTTAGACCTATATTTAATCTTCCTGCAAATTCACCCTTACATAATGCCTTAACAACATCTTCTTGTATCTTTTGGTTCATTGCTTCAAACATTTCATATCCTTCTTGCTTGTAAACTTGAACTGGATCTTGATGTCCATATGCAACAAGTGAGATACCTTGTTTTAATTGATCCATATTGTCAATATGATCCATCCAATTTCTATCTACATTTCTTAAAAGACAATCTCTCTCATACATACCAAAGTTCATATTTAAACCATTTAATTGTTCTAAGATCTTGTCCTTTTCTTCTTGTGGGATATTTGGCGCATTCTTTATGTTGTTTATAGCATCTTCCTTCATTGTAGAATTTACTTTCTCAATCTTTCCTTCATATTGAGATAAAGCAACTTCATAGATACCATTTGTAATTTCTTCTTCAGTATCATACTTTTCTACATAATCTGGAGTCATTAAGTTAGTACCATTTGCAAGTACATTTTCTTCAAGTTCTTTATTGAAACCTTCATAATTCCATTCAACATGGTAAACTTTGTAATCTACATATTTATGAACAATCTCTGCTATAACATCTTTCATCATAGCCTTAATTTGTTCATGAACATCCATACCATCAAGTACTATATTTCTTTGTTCATAAATAATCTTTCTTTGTTCATTCATTACATCATCATAACCAATAACATGCTTTCTTATAGAGAAGTTTCTATCCTCAACTGCAGCTTGTGCATTTCTTATTTGGTTAGTTATAATCTTTGCTTCAATTGGAGTATTTTCATCAACAGCAAGTCTATCACAAATAGCCTTCATTTGCTCTCCACCAAAGATTCTCATAACATCATCTTCCATTGATAGATAGAATATAGATTCACCTGGATCTCCTTGACGACCAGCACGACCTCTTAACTGATTATCTATACGTCTTGATTCATGACGCTCTGTACCAATAATCTTTAATCCGCCAACTTTTATAACTTCTTCTTTTTCTTTGTCTGTATCTTGTTTAAATAATGCGTAGTACTTCTTGTAGTCTTCTCTTGCCTTTAATGCATCTTTATTATCTTCAGCAATTGGAGCCATTGATGAACCAATTTCTATTGCTTCATGAGAATATCCTAAGTTTGCTAATTTTTCCTTAGTTAAAAACTCTGGGTTACCACCAAGTAAAATATCTGTACCACGACCAGCCATGTTAGTTGCTATAGTTACAGCTTTAAATTTTCCTGCTTGAGCAACAATTTCAGCTTCCTTTTCATGGTTTTTAGCATTTAATACATTATGTGGAATTTTGTTTTTCTTTAAAAGTGCATCAAGTTCTTCTGACTTATCTATAGATACTGTACCAATAAGTACTGGTTGACCTTTTTCATAACATGAAATAACATCTCTTAAAACAGCTGCATACTTTCCTTTCTTTGTTGTATATAATTGGTCATTTCTATCTATTCTTTGTACAGGCTTATTTGTTGGAATTTCAACAATATCTAGATAGTATATTGTTTCAAATTCTGTCTTTTCTGTCATAGCTGTACCTGTCATACCAGAAAGTTTTGGATATAGTCTAAATAAGTTTTGGAATGTAATTGTAGCAAGTGTTTTATTTTCTGATCTAATTGGAACATTTTCCTTTGCTTCAATTGCTTGATGAAGACCATTTGAGTATCTTCTTCCAATCATTTGACGACCAGTAAATTCATCTACAATAACTATCTCATTATCTACAACGATATAGTTATCCTCTTTCTTCATTATGAAGTTAGCTTTAAGAGCATTATCTATATAGTGCTTTAATTCTTGATTTTCATAATCTGCTAAATTTTCAACATTAAAATATTTTTCAGCCTTGATAGCGCCATTTTCATTTAAGAAAATAGTCTTTTCTTTTTCATCAAGTTCATAATCTTCTTCATTTAAAGTTTTAACAAATCTATTTGCTGTAATATATGTCTCAGCGCTCTTTGTTCCTTGTCCTGAGATAATAAGTGGAGTTCTAGCTTCATCAATTAAAATACTATCTACCTCATCGACTATTGCAAAATGTAATCCTCTTTGAACCTTTTGAGATTTATCTGTTACCATGTTATCTCTTAAGTAATCAAAGCCTAATTCATTATTAGTTGTATACATAATATCGCAATTGTATTGTGCTCTTTTATAATCTGGAGATGCTTGTGCTAAGTTAATACCAACAGTAAGTCCTAAAAATTTATATATCTTACCCATCCACTCAGCATCACGCTTTGCTAAGTACTCATTGACGGTAACTACATGTACACCTTTTCCTTCAAGTGCTGCTACATATGCTGCAAGTGTTGCAACTAAAGTTTTACCTTCACCGGTTCTCATTTCGGCAATTCTTCCTTGGAAAAGTACTACACCACCTATTAATTGAACTCTATAGTGCTCCATATTTAAAACTCTTTTTGAAGCTTCTCTAACTGTTGCAAAAGCCTCAGGTAAAATATCCTCTAACTTCTCACCTGCTGCAACCCTATCTTTATATATTTGTGTACATCCACGAAGTTCTTCATCACTCATAGCCTCCATCTTTGGCTTAAATGATTCTACTTTATCTACTATTTTTTCAATCTTTGCTAATTCTCTAGCATTATGATTCATAAATAACTTTGAAAAAAATCCCATATTAACCTCTCTTTATAGTGGCTTAATCTTTCTAAAAGATTATTACATGTATACGCGCAAATAGTCAAGATTTATTAATCTTGTTAGAAAGTTAAAACGATACAATTTGCTCTAATTTTTAGAATATGTAATCTTAAAAATTTAATTATCTAAATTAAAATCAGCCTCAGCTCTTAAAAAATCTAATAGCCTTGAGTTTCTCTTATCTATCTTATTATTTCCTATCATTTTGGCTATAATCGCCTTAGAGCCAATAATTACAACCACTTGTTTACCACGAGTAATTCCTGTATATAGTAGATTTCTTGTTGCAAGCATATAGCTATTTTCCATAGCTATAAATACAACAATTTTAAATTCTGATCCTTGAGATTTATGAACAGTTATAGCATACGCTAGTTGAAGTTCATCAAACTCTTTTCTTGTATAAGTTGCTATTTTTTCATCATCAAACTCAACTTTTATTATAGGGATATTTT
This sequence comes from uncultured Christensenella sp., assembly GCA_964478025.1. Lineage (GTDB taxonomy): Bacteria > Bacillota > Clostridia > Christensenellales > UBA3700 > UBA3700. The sequence continues at coordinate 48,846 of CAYZGK010000009.1, read as the reverse complement.
CATCAATATAGACAATCTTCCCCATTTCGCCATTAAAAATTCCCATGCCATCTACACCCATTTTAGTTACATAGTTTAGTTCATAGTCATTTTTAATGTGGATTACCTTATCTCCTACTTTAAATACACTGTTTCCGTATTTTATTTCTTGTCCATCAAAATTCTTATTTAATTCTCTTTGAAATACTTTATTTAAATTTTCAACACCCGCAATTCCCTTTTTACCTGGTGCTAAAACTTGAATATCATCTTGAGATAAATGGTAAAATTTAGGAAGTCTATTTTCAACCATAGAAACAGCTTGTTTTACTGCATCTTCGCTATCTTTAGCTTCTTTAAAGAAAAAGTCTGAGCTATCGTTCTTTAAAGATATCATTCTACCCATATTAACTTCATGGGCATTAAAAGATATCATACTCTTTTCACCTTGTCTATAAATTCTAGAAAGATACGATACTGGTATAACTTTTGAATTAATCATATCAGATAAAATATTACCTGCACCTACTGATGGTAATTGGTCTTTATCGCCTACAAATATTACTCTTGCGCTATTTTTTAAGGCAGATAAAAGTGATCCCATTATATAAACATCACACATAGAAACTTCATCGATAATTATTACATCTTCAGTTAAGTTTTTAGTTTCGTTATATTCAAATTTAAATATATTATCTACAACGGCAAGGCCTAGTGCTCTATGAATAGTTGAAGCAGGCTCTAGAGTGGATTCAGATAATCTTTTTGCTGCTCTTCCTGTTGGGGCACATAATTTAAAAGTTTTATTTAATTTCTTTAAAATTGAAATAATTGCCTTTATTATTGTTGTTTTTCCAGTACCTGGTCCTCCTGTTATTATGGAAACACCATACATTAAAGAGTTTTTTACTGCTTCTTTTTGTTTTGTATCTAAAGATATATGATTTACTTGCTCATACTCTAAAATATCTGCATCTATATCTGCTAAGATATTTTTTGTTGAAGAATTTAAAAGTCTAACTAATTTTTTAGCTATATCTCTTTCCTTTAGATATATTGGATAAGACATAACTAATTTTTGATCATTTTTCTCATCAATTATTATCTTGCAGTCATCTTCACATTTTTTAATACATGTTTCTATTAAATCTTGATGTTTATCTACCTCAAGTCTAAGGAGCGAAATTATCTCACCTACAAGTTCTCTATAGTATAGATATGTATGACCATTTTTATTAGCAACTTCAGTTAATATATAGGTAATTGCTGCTTGAATTCTAAATTCACTATCAAAAGCAATTCCCATTTTCATAGCAATAGTATCTGCGGTTTTAAAGCCTATACCATCAACATCTTCCACTATCTTATAAGGATTTTTCTCTAATATTTTTTGAACATCATCGCCATATGCTAAATATAGTTTCATGGCCATAGAAAGGGTTACTCCGTATCCTTGTAGATACATAAGTATTCCTCTCATATGTTCTTGTGAAATAAATTTTGAAACGACCTCTTTTGCCTTCTTTAAAGTTATACCTTTAATTTGGGCTAATTTATCCGGGTCTGAGGATAAAACCTCAATTGTTTTATCTTGGAAATTTGCAACGATTTTCTCAGCCATCTTAGGGCCAATACCTGGAAACAATCCTGAAGATAGGTATTGAATCATTGCCATTTTATTAGTTGGAGGTTGTACAACTACTGTTTCAACTTCAAATTGAGTTCCATACATTTTATTCTCTATGAACTGTCCTTCCATTGAAACATACTCACCTACATTTACATCAGGGAAATATCCTACGCATGCCTCAACATTAAGTCCAGTATCTACATAGACTATAGTATAAAAATTCTCAAGATTTCGAAATCTTACTTCTACAACCTCTCCAGTTAGATTCATTAAATCTCCTTAGCTAATTTTTGGATTTCTTCAATTTTATCACACTTTTCCCATGCAAAGCCACAATCCTCTTTGCCGAAATGTCCGTAATTTGTCGTACTAGCAAAAATTGGAGTTCTTAAATTTAATTTTTCAATGATAGCAAGTGGTCTAAAATCGAATACTTTTCTTATAATTTCAGAGATTTTCTCTTCGCTTATTTTACCTGTATTAAATGTATGAATTTGAATAGCTACAGGATGTGCTACACCAATTGCGTATGCTACATCAATTTGACACTTATCAGCAAGGCCCGCTGCAACTACATTTTTACATGCATATCTTGCCATGTAGCAAGCAGATCTATCTACCTTTGTTGGGTCCTTTCCTGAGAATGCGCCGCCGCCATGTGGTGCATATCCGCCGTATGTATCAACAATAATTTTTCTTCCTGTTAACCCACTATCTCCATGAGGTCCACCGATTACGAATCTTCCTGTTGGATTAATATAGAATTTTGTATCATCATTTATAAGATTACTTGGAATAACCTCATTTATTACATACTTTTTAATATCTTCTCTAAGTTTTTCAATTGTAACTGTTTCATCATGTTGAGCTGAAACTACAACTGCAGAAACACTATATGGCTTATCATCATGGTATTCAATAGACACTTGAGCCTTGCCATCTGGTCTTAAATATTTTAGTGTTCCATTTTTTCTAACTTCAGTTAACTTTCTTGTTAATTTATGTGCAAGAGATATTGGAAGTGGCATTAATTCTTTTGTTTCATTGCAAGCATAGCCAAATACCATACCTTGGTCTCCTGCTCCAATTAAGTCATATTTATCCTCATCTTTTGCCTTATTTTCTAAACTTGAGTCTACGCCCATAGCAATATCTGTAGATTGTTTATCTACCTTTATCATAACTTCACATGTATTTCCATCAAAGCCTTTATCCTCACTATCATAACCTATATCTAAAATTGCTTTTCTTGCAACTTTTTCAAAGTCAACTTTAGCATTTGATGTAACCTCGCCAGTCATTAAACAGAAACCTGTATTACAAACTGTCTCTAGAGCTACTCTAGATAGTGGGTCTTGTTCTAATAGAGCATCAAGAACTGAATCTGAGATTTTATCACAAACTTTATCTGGATGTCCTTCTGTTACGCTTTCGCTTGTAAAATAATGTTTATACATTTTATCCTCCTAAATTAATAAGGCCACTACTTAATTGATAGTGGCCTTAAATTCTATCTTTCAAGTGAACTTGCAGGATTTAGCACCTTACTTGAGGTTGCTGTGTCTTCATAGGGCCTGGTCCCTCCAACACTCTTCATAGAAATAAATTATAGATGTTTTAATTATTCAATATCTAAGCTTTCGTTATTCTTTTCGTAAGACTTATCTTCTTGAATCATGTTAACTTCTGAAGCTTTAGAAACTGTTGTTATATCTTGGTAGCACTTGCAACCTGTACCAGCTGGAATTAACTTACCAATAATAACGTTTTCTTTTAAGCCTTGTAGATGGTCAACCTTACCCTTCATAGCAGCATCTGCTAAGATTCTTGCAGTTTCTTGGAATGAAGCTGCTGAGATAAATGAATCTACAGCAAGAGAAGCTTTTGTTATACCAAGAAGGATTCTTTGTCCTTGAGCTGGAACTCCACCCTCTTCAAGAATCTTTTGGTTTTCTTCTTGTAGGATATTTTCATCAACTACATCACCAACAACAAGTTTTGTAGAACCAGCGTTAACAATTCTAACCTTTCTTAGCATTTGTTTAACAATAATCTCTAAGTGCTTTTCGTTGATTTCAGCATCAGATGCTTCGTATGTTGCTTTAACTTCTTGGATAATGTAATCTTGAACAGCTGCAACACCCTTTGTTCTTAATAAATCTTGTGGATAAATAGAACCTAATGTAATTCTGTCACCAGCTAAAATCTTTTGGCCATCTTCTACACAAATCTTCTTGTTGTAGTCAATTGGATATTCCTTATTAACTTGTTCGCCTGTGTATTTATCTACACCATCAACATAAACTGTTCTTGATTTTTCTGTTTCTTCAATTCTTACAACACCGTCAATATCTGAAATTACAGCTTGACCTTTTGGTCTTCTAACTTCGAATAATTCTTGTACACGAGGAAGACCGTTTGTTATATCGCCGGCTGTAGCAACACCACCGGTGTGGAATGTTCTCATTGTTAATTGTGTTCCTGGTTCACCTACTGATTGAGCAGCGATAATACCTACAGCTTCACCAACTTTTACAATGTTACCAGAAGCCATATTCTTACCATAACACTTAGCACAAACACCATGTTTTGCTTTACAAGAAACGATAGCTCTAATTATAAGTTCATGAATACCAGCTTTATCTATAGCTTTAGCTTGAGCTTGAGAAATCATTGTATCTGCTGGAACAATTACTTCACCAGTTGTTGGATTGATTACATCATTAATAACAAATCTACCATCAATCTTTTCAATGAATGTCTTACCTGCTTTTTCGTTTAATGGTTCAACCTCAACCTTCTTATTCTTTTCAACACTAGTTCTTGCAACTTTCTTGTTATATAATGCTAGAACTTCAGCATCTGTAATTACAGTACCTTTCTTTACAATAACATTATCTTTTGAATCAACAGCATCTTCTGCTAACTTTAATCCTAAGATGTTATTTCTAAATACTTGGTAATCAATATTTCTAACAACTGTACCTTTCTTATCTCCACAATCGTTTTCGTAAACAATTACTGATTGAGCAATATCTACTAAACGACGAGTTAAGTAACCAGAGTCAGCTGTCTTTAACGCTGTATCAGCCATACCTTTACGTCCACCGTGAGCTGAAATGAAATATTCCAAAACTGATAGACCTTCACGATATGAAGACTTAATTGGAAGCTCGATGTTCTTACCTGATGTAGAAGCGACGATACCACGCATACCACACAATTGTCCGATCTGTCCAATACCACCACGGGCACCTGAGTTAGCCATCATCCAAATTGGGTTATAGTCTGTTGATTGACTCTTAAGGATATTTTCAATTTCCTTCTTAGCATCTGACCAAACCTCAATAGTATGTTCATAACGAGATTGCTCTGTAGCTAAACCTTTTCTTGCAGCTTTTTCAATAAGTACTGTCTTCTTTTGAGCTTCTTCGATAATGCCCTTCTTTTGTTCTGGAACATGCATATCGAATATTGATGTTGTCATAGCACCAATTGTTGAGTACTTATAACCTAAAGCCTTAATCTTATCTAGAACTACTGATGTTTCTGTAGCACCTTTGTTGCTAAATACTACATCAACAATCTTAGATAATTGCTTTTTACCAATCTTTGCATTGATTTTTAAGTCTAATTCATCTTTCTTATCATCAGATACGCTAAAGTCATTGAATGTATCAATATCTGAATCTAGTCCATAGAATATATCTTGAGGAACAGCATTATTGAAGATTAATCTTCCTACTGTTGTCTTAATTCTCTTAGACTTTGTAACTCCATCGATAACCTTTGAAACTCTAACTTCAATCAATCTTTGAATTGGAATTTGTTTCATTTGGTAAGCCATTAAAGCTTCTTCTGGATTTCTAAATACACGTCTTTCTAAATTCTTCTTAGCAATTTCTGGATTTTCAGGCATTGTTAAGTAGTATGAACCCATAACGATATCTTGTGATGGAGAAACAATTGGTTTACCATCAGATAGTTTTAAGATATTGTTTGTAGATAACATTAAGAATCTAGCTTCTGCTCTAGCCTCTAGTGATAGAGGTACGTGAACAGCCATTTGGTCTCCATCGAAGTCTGCGTTGAATCCTGTACAAACAAGTGGGTGAAGTTTAATAGCTCTACCATCAACTAGTACTGGCTCAAATGCTTGGATAGAAAGTCTATGAAGTGAAGGAGCACGGTTTAGAAGTACTGGGTGATCCTTAATAACATCCTCTAGTATATCCCATACATCTGAAGTTGGGTTATCTATGATCTTCTTAGCATTTTTAATACTTGAAGCTAAACCTTTATCTATTAATTGCTTAATAATAAATGGTTTAAATAATTCTACAGCCATTTCTTTTGGTAGACCGCATTGGTACATCTTTAATTCTGGACCAACTACGATAACTGAACGTCCTGAATAGTCAACACGCTTACCAAGTAAGTTCATACGGAAACGACCTTGTTTACCCTTTAAAGATTCTGTTAATGACTTAACTTTTCTATTGTTAATAGAAACAGCCTTACCACGACGACCATTATCAATTAATGCGTCAACAGCTTCTTGAACGTTTCTCTTTTCTGTTCTTATAATAACGCTTGGAGTACCTTGCTCTAAAAGCTTCTTTAAACGGTTATTTCTTTGAATTACTTTTCTATATAATTCATTGATATCAGAAGATGTAAACTTGCTGCTTGAACCATCAATTGAAACAAGTGGTCTTAAATCTGGTGGTAATACTGGAATTACATCAAGTACCATCCACTCTGGCTTATTATCTGAATTCTTAAATGCTTGAACAACATCTAATCTCTTAATAGCCTTTTGTCTTGCACTTCCTTCTTTTGCTGTTTCAATTTCTTTAATTAAGTCGTTATATTCCTTTTCAAGATCAATATTCTTTAATAATTCCTTAACAGCTTCTGCTCCCATTCCTGCTCTAAATGAACCAGGACCGAATTCATCAATTGCTTCATAATATTCTTCATCTGTAATAATTTGTTTATATTCAAAATTAGAAGTACCTTTATCTAATACAACATATTTATTGTAATAAACAACAAACTCTAATTCCTTTAATGGAATATTTAAAAGCGAACTCATTCTATATGGAGCACCCTTTAGATACCAAATATGAGTAACTGGACAAGCAAGTTCAATGTGACCCATTCTTTCACGTCTTACCTTTGATCTAACAAGTTCAACGCCACATTTGTCACAAATTAATCCCTTTTGTCTTTGCTTTTTATATTTACCACAAGCACATTCAAAGTCTTTTGTAGGTCCAAATATTCTTTCACAGAATAAACCACCTGGCTCTGGCTTTGTAGTTCTATAGTTAATAGTCTCTGTGTTTGTAACTTCACCATGAGACCATCCTCTTATAACCTCAGGAGAGGCAATGCCTATTTTAATCGAATCAAAATTATTTACGTCTGCCATAATTAATCTCCTTATTCATTCTCATCGCCATTTGTAAACAAATTACCAAATGGTTCCTTATCGTCTTTATCTTCAAATATATTCATAAATGAATCATCATTGTTATCGTTATCATTTATGTTTTCATCTAAACCTAAATTATTGTTACTATCTGCATCAGACAAATTATCAAGAGAAATTTCTTGTTCTTGTAATTGATTGCTATCAGTTGAGTATACTTGTTGATTTGTATCAGCAGGGTCTGTGAAGTTAGTAATTGAATCAACCTCAGCACCATGCTCATTTTGAATTCTAACATCAAGACCAATAGCTTGCATTTCCTTAACAAGAACCTTAAATGATTCTGGAGTACTTGGCTCAGCGATTTGATTTCCTCTTGCAATAGCCTCGTATGCCTTAGATCTTCCTGTTACATCATCTGACTTAATTGTTAATACTTCTTGTAAGATGTGAGCAGCACCATAAGCTTCAAGTGCCCAAACTTCCATTTCACCGAAACGTTGTCCACCGAATTGAGCCTTACCACCTAAAGGTTGTTGTGTAATTAAGCTGTATGGTCCAATTGATCTTGCGTGCATCTTTTCATCAACCATGTGACAAAGTTTTAACATGTACATGTAACCAACTGTAACTGGGTTTTCAAATGCTTCACCTGTTCTACCATCATATACTATGAACTTTCCATTTTCTGGTAAGTTATTTTCCTTTAATAATTGTTTAATATCAGATTCTTTTGCACCATCAAATACTGGAGTTGCAATCTTTAATCCTAGTTTCTTAGCAACATAACCTAAGTGAACTTCAAGGACTTGTCCGATGTTCATACGTGAAGGAACGCCTAGAGGGTTTAATACAATTTGTAATCTTGTACCATCTGCTAAGAATGGCATATCCTCTCTTGGTAATACTCTTGAAATAACGCCCTTATTACCGTGACGACCTGACATCTTATCACCAACACCAATCTTTCTCTTTTGTGCTACATAAACTCTAACTTGTTTATTTACACCTGGTTCCATATCTTCTTTGTTCTTCTTAGTGAATACTTTAACACCAATTACAACACCTGATTGACCATGTGGAACTCTTGTTGATGTATCTTTAACATCTTTAGATTTATCACCAAAGATAGATCTTAATAGTCTTTCTTGAGCTGATGGTTCTGTTTCTCCCTTTGGAGTTGTCTTACCAACTAAGATATCTCCTGAGTTAACTTCAGCACCGATTCTTACGATACCATCTTCATCAAGATTCTTTAATGCATCATCAGAAAGGCCTGGAATATCTCTTGTGATTTGTTCAGAACCTAACTTATTGATTTCTCTTGCAGATGTTTCGAACTTTTCAATGTGGATTGATGTAAATACATCATCTTTTACTAAGTCTTCATTAATTAAGATAGCATCCTCATAGTTGTAACCTTCCCATGACATGTAACCAATTAAAATGTTACGGCCTAGAGATAGTTCACCATTTTGAGTAGCTGGTCCATCAGCAAGAACCATATCCTTTATAACCTTTTGTCCTTTTGAAACAATTGGCTTTTGTGTAATACATGTACCAGCGTTAGATCTTTCGAATTTTTGTAAATTATAAACATCTTCGCCATCTACTGTTGTTACAACGATTTTATCTGCAGATACACTCTTTACAACACCATCGTTTTTAGCAAGTTGTAATACACCACTATCATGAGCAATCTTATACTCAATACCAGTTGCAATCATTGGAGATTCTGGTTTTAGTAGAGGTACAGCTTGACGTTGCATGTTAGAACCCATTAGGGCACGAGCTGTATCATCGTTTTCAAGGAATGGGATTAAAGCAGATGCAACAGAGATTAATTGTTTTGGAGAAACATCCATATAATCTACTCTTGACTTATCTACTTCACGAATATCTTCCTTAATACGGCACATTACACGATCATCAGCAAACGAACCATCTTCATTTAATGGAGTGTTAGCTTGAGCTACGATGTAATTATCTTCTTCATCAGCTTGAAGATATCTTACTTCGTTTGTAACGATACCTTTTTCTTTATCTACTTTTCTATATGGAGCTTCAATAAATCCATACTTATTAACTTTAGCATATGAAGCAAATGATGAAATAAGTCCAATGTTTTGACCTTCTGGAGTTTCAATTGGACATAGACGACCATAGTGAGTATGGTTAATATCACGAACTTCAAAGCCTGCTCTTTCTCTAGATAATCCACCAGGTCCTAATGCAGATAATTTTCTCTTATTTGTTAATTCTGCAATTGGGTTATGGTGATCCATAAATTGAGAAAGTGGAGATGAACAGAAGAACTCTTTAATTACAGCTGAAACTGGCTTAATGTTGATGAATTGTTGAATTCTACAATCATCACTTTCTTGAGTTCTTGCCATGTTTTCCTTGATTTGTTTTTCAAGTCTGCTAATACCAATATGGAATTGGTTTTCTAAAAGTTCACCAACGCAACGAACACGTCTATTTGCTAAGTGGTCGATAACATCTGTTTTACCAACACCATGAGATAATCCTAAATTATTTGAGAATGAAGATAGGATATCATCTGGAGTTAAACATTTAACAATTAAAAGTTTTGATGCTTCAATAGTGTTCTTTAAAACATACTCTTCAAAAGCCTTGCTTGTCTTATGTTCAGCAATAATTTTATCAAAAACTGGAGTATAGATAATTTGATCATCATACTCTGAATTTTCACCAAATAATGCAACTAATACTTTATCTGAAATCTTAATTCCAAGGTTCTTAGCATAATCAACAATATTTGCAGATTTATTACCTAAAACTTTAACTGTTTCGCCGTTAATTGAAATAACTTTAACGCTATTTATACCAGCATTTTGAATCTTTCTTGCATCTTCTAATTTTAAGTAGCCAGCCTTTTTAGCTTGAAGTATAACTTCACCATCTTCTGTTACTGCATCTTCAGCAAGTTCTAATCCTTCAATTCTATAAGCTAAAGATAACTTCTTGTTGATTTTGTATCTACCAACTTTCATTAAGTCATATCTCTTATCATCGAAGAATAGATTATTTAGAAGGATTTTAATACCCTCATCTGAAACTTCCTCACCTGGGCGTTGACGCTCATATAATCCTCTCTTTGCAGACTCTAAATCTGTTGTAGGATCTTTTTCGATTGTCTTTCTTAAGAATTCTTCATCTCCAAATAATTCAATTAACTCTTCGTTTGTACCTTGAGTTAATAAATTTCTTATAAGAATTGTCGCTGGGAATTTTCTCTTTCTATCTACAGCTACAGAAATTACACCATGTTGATCTTGCTTAAATTCAATCCAAGCACCTCTTTGTGGCATAACTTGTGTAGAATAAATTTCTTCACCAGTTTTTGAGTCCTTTTCAAAAGTATTGTAAACACTTGGGCTTCTTACTAATTGGCTTACGATAACACGATCAGCACCATTAATAACGAATGCTCCGTTGTCAGTCATTAGTGGAATATCTCCCATAAATACTTTGTCTTCAATAACTTCACCCGTTTCAGTACGCTCTAATCTAACTTTAACGTATAGAGGTAGTGTGTAAGAGTGATCACCTTCATGGCATTCTTTAAGAGTGTACTTAGGAGTTCCTTCTAGTGTGAAACCTAAGAAATACAACTTAAATCTTCCCATTCTGTCGACTACTGGAGAAAAATCATCCAATACGTTTTGAATACCCTTAGTAATAAATTCTTTGTAAGAATCCGTTTGAGCTTCAAGCAAGTAAGGCATGTCTAAAACTTCCTTAATCTTAGAGAAAGACTCTCTAATATTGTCGCCATACTTAACTTTATGTGTCATATTTTGAGGCATATTGTACCCTCCTTCAATAAATTTTCTTTGCTTACATTTAGAAAAAATTGCAAAATTCCCCCTAAATAATTAACGTGCGTAAATAAATATATATGAAACATTCCCCTGAGTCAAACAAATTTTTTATAATTTAGAAAAATATTTATTTTTCGATTTTTTTATGTAAAATCTTTGTAAAATTTTAAATTTTTGGAATTTTAATGTAAAATTTTTGTAAAATTTTTCAAAATAGACAAATTATTTCATATTTTCCCTATATAGCAAATCTTGACACTTTTATTTTAATAAATATAAAATTAATTTGTATGAGATTAGATAAGTTTCTAAAAGTATCGAGAATTATTAAAAGAAGAACTGTCGCAAACGAAGCTTGCGATGCCTCTCGTGTGGAGTTAAATGGAAGACCTGCAAAAGCCGGTGTTCAAGTTAAAGTAGGAGATATCGTTACACTTCACTTTGGAGACAATAACTTTAAATTTAAAATTCTTAGCGTACAAGAAACTATAAAGAAACAAGATTCACAAGATATGTATGAGGTGATTATTAATGAAAATTAGTTGTATTATAGCTTGTGGCGGCTCAGGATCTAGAGTTGGCCTTCAATACAATAAACTAAAGTTTGATATAGGTGGAATGCCTATTATTCAAAAGACCATTTCTGCCTTTTGCAGAGACGACATTCAAGAAATAATCTTAGCGTGCAGTAGAATCGATCTTGAGTGGTTCCAAGAATTTGTCTCTACTCTACATAATAATAACATAAAGGTATGTTTAGGAGGCCTTGATAGACAAGAATCTATCGCTAACGCCCTTGAGGTTGTTTCTAAAGATACAGACCTTGTTATAATTCATGATGGAGCAAGACCATTTGTTTCACAAAAAGTAATAGATAGCGCAATTGAAGGTGCAATAAAAAAAGGAACTGCTGTTGCTTGCATAGATGAGACAGACTCTCTTCGTCAATTTAGCGAATTTGGTTCAACCCCAGTTGATAGAACCCAATTTGTTAGAGTACAAACTCCACAAGTATTTAAATATGATTTAATTAAACGCGCATACGCGATGGCAAAAGCAAATTTTGGACAATTTACAGATGATGCTTCCCTATATCAAGAATACGTAGGCGATGTATATATAACTCGCGGTTCTCAAAGCAATATTAAAATAACAACAAAGGAAGATTTAGCAAAATTTATTCCTCAATCTTTTAGCGTTGGTGTTGGCTGGGATACTCATGAACTTGTAGAAAATAGAAAATTAGTTTTAGGTGGATACACAATCCCATTTAATAAAGGACTTTTAGGTCATTCAGATGCCGATGTTTTAACTCACGCTATAATGGATGCCCTATTATCTGCTTCTCATAATAAAGATATTGGTCAATTATTCCCTGATATTGATGATAAATATAAAGGAATATCTTCTATTATTCTTTTAAAGGAAGTTGTTCAAATGATAAAAGATCAAGGCTATAGCATAAACAACGTATCTGCAGTTATTATGGCACAAAAACCCAAAATGGCATCATATATCCCAGCTATTCAACTTTCTCTTGCTGAGGCTATGGGAATTGATGAATCTAAAGTTTCAATATCTGCAACAACAACAGAAAAATTAGGACTTGTTGGGCACGAAGAAGCCATTTCTTCAAATGCGTACTGCTCACTATTTAAGAAGGAAATATAATGAAAGAAAAGAAAATAACAAAACAAGATATAACAACAACCGATGCACTTTATATTGTATTTACAATAGTTCTAACTTTTTGCTTTATAGCAATTGCAGTTACGGATATTTTACTTATTATAAGTTCATTTATAGCAATCTCTAAAGCAGCTTCACTTGCCGCATCTACTATAAAAATAATAGGACTTGCAATTATGGTTTTACTATGCTCAGCCCTATTTGTTTATCTTGATTATCTAATTTTCAAAACACTTTATACAAAAATAAAAAGTTACCTTGTTGAAAGAAAAGAATTGTTAGAACAATTAAATAATCCTTCTAGTCAAGATTCAAACTCTTAATATTTATATATAACATCACTCATAATTGCGTAGTGATCAGAATAATAAATTTCTGTATCACCATCAATATATGTATCTCTTAGTATCTTAAAACTTTTTACATAGAAATTGTTTTTAGTTAAAAACTCAAAATCTATAGAATCATCAAAAGTACCACCATTTCCAAAATCTTGATAAGTTATACCACTATCTGAATCTTTTGCTACTTGCTGCGCATCATCCATACTTGTAGAAATATATGTGTAGCACTCTGCACTTTCATTATCCTTTGTCGTATTAAAATCTCCGCAGACAATTGAAACATTGCCTCTTTCTGCAATTTTATCTACAACAACTTTTATCCCTTCATTTCTTGCTTTTACGTTAAATGCGTCTAAATGAGTTGAATATACATCAAAAATAATATCTTTATCCTTTATTTGAAGTGAAACCATAACAGAAATTCTATAGTAATTAGCACCCCATCCTTTACTTTGCTTCTCAGGGTTTTCACTTAACCAAAATCTCGTTTCTTCTAAATAATTAAATTTATCTAACTTATACGCAACAGCCAATCCCTCTGAATCTGAACCATCAGTTGTTCTTGGATACCAAACGATGTTGTATACATTCTTTAATCCTTCTTTTAAATCTTCTGCTTGGTTTTCTTTAACCTCTTGCAAACAAATAATATCTGCGCTCTTTTCAAGCAAATAATTTATAACTAAATTTTTTCTAACATTTTTCCAGCTTCTATTATTTCCATCAAACATTGTATCTTGACGAATATTAAAACTCATTAATGTAAAGTTGTACCCATCTGGTAATTCTTCCTCTTTATCTTTATTACATGAAAAAGCAAAAATTACCGAAAACATCATAATAAAAACCAAGACATATAAACAAAACTTCTTCATATTTATTTTATAGTATCAAACGATAGCGGCATTAACTCTCCTAACTTAAATACCTTATTCTCCTTACCATTTGTTAAAATTATTTTAAAATCCTTATCACAAAACTCTGTTAAAACTTGTCTGCAAATGCCACATGGTGATGTAAAATCTACATCCTTACTTCCACCTGCAATTGCTATTGCTACAAAATCTTTTTCACCATCAAATATAGCTTTATATATAGCTACTCTTTCTGCACATATTGTTGCACCAAATGAAACATTCTCTATGTTAGCGCCTGTATAAACCTTACCACTTTTTGTAAGGAGGGCTGCACCCACTGCAAAGGAAGAATACTTACAATAAGCATGCTCTCTTGCTAAAATTGCCTCTTTAGATAAAGAATCAATCATATATTTTCTCCTGTAATTCTTTAATACTATCTACTATTATAACATTATCTAACTTTTCTAGAAAATCCCTATCTTTAAATCCCCATGATACTATTATACAATCTATCTCAGCATTTTTTGCCGTATAGTAATCAACATCAGAATCTCCAACATATAAACAGTCTTTTTTATCTATATTAAACTTATTTATAATGAAGTTTACACTATCAGGATTAGGCTTAGTTTTACTTCCCTCAACAAAGCCTCTGATCTCATCAATTACACCACTAAAATATATATCACTAAGCTTCTTTACTGCCTCATTATTTTTATTAGAAACAATGCCAGTTAGAATTTTATTTTGCTTTAAATTTTCAAGTAGTTTTAAAATACCATCATAAGGTCTTGTTTTATTATTACAATTATTTGTATAGTGTTCTTTAAATATTTTATATACATTATTTTCTACTTCTTTATTTGTATTTTTAGGAACAGCTCTTTCTATAAGTTTTGCAATACCATTTCCAACAAAAGATCTAACTTCGCTAATTGTTCTTTTTGGCATAGAAAATTTATCCAATGCAAAATTAACACTATCTGTTAAATCTTCAATAGTATTTAAAAGGGTTCCATCTAAATCAAAAATTATTAATTTTTTCATATATTCTTATTATAGCTTTGTAGTTACTTTTTATTAAATAAAATTCAAATATTTAGAATCAATTTTTAATTTATTTTTGGCGGAATGCCCCCAAATTTTAACGTTTCCGCCAAAAATAAATTTTTCGTCTGCCGATTTTGCTAGTATTTTCAGCCTTTTATATAAAATTCCTTGTTCTATATTCTTATAGTTAAAGTTTCTTGTTGCCCCCTTAAAAAATAACAAAACTTGATATTTTATTCTCTATTTTTTATAATTAATACAATATATAAAAAGAAGGCAAAATAAACTATGAAATATATTTTTATTGTAAACGGGAATGCTGGAAAAAGAAATTCCCTTCAATTAGTAAAAGATCAAATACCTAATTTAAGAGAGCCTATAGATTATGATATTCATGAAACTGTAGGTCCAAAAGATGCTCTATCATTTGTTCAAAACTATTGTAAGGAACATATAGACGATGATGTTTGTTTTGTTGCTTGCGGTGGCGATGGAACAATAAATGAAGTTTCATTTGGAATGATGGGTTCTAAAAACAAAAAACTTGGTGTTCTTGCATATGGCTCCGGAAACGATTTAATTAAGTACTACCCTGATAAAGATTTTAAATCTATTCAAAAATTAGTAGATGGAACTATATCTAGAATTGATATGTTAAAAGCTACAAATAAAGACACCGGCGAGGTTAGATATTCTATTAATGCTATCAATTTTGGCTTTGATAGTGTTGTTTGCTCAAAGGCAAATGAAATAAAAGAAAAAGGTGGCAAGAATGCTTATCCAAAAGGTGTAGTTCATGGAATTTTAACTGGAAGATTTAATAAAATCGATGTTGAACTTGATGGAGAAAAAGTAACCAATGGAAAACTTTTATTATGCACTCTTGCAAATCATAAATATGTAGGTGGATCATACTGCTGTGCTCCTCGTTCAAAGAATAATGATGGTTTAATTGAAGCATGTCTATTTACTCCAATTCCGCTTATTAAATTTATAATTTTAATGGGACCTTATCAAAGAGGAGAACATTTAGAAAAAGCTCCAGCAATTGTTGGAAACCATATGGTGTATAAACAAATAAAACAAGCACATGTTTATTCAGATAAAGATTTTGAACTTTGCTTAGATGGAGAAATGTTTGTAGGAAAGGACTTTTTAGTTGATATACTTCCTTCCTCTCTTGATTTTATAGTTCCATAAAAACAAACTCATTTTATGCATTTATGCACAAAATTATGCAAACAAAATTAATTAAAAAAAATTATTGACACATAAAAAAATTGAGTTTATTATTAAGACAACATAGATAAAACCTACGATTAAGAAAAGTAGTTTTATGAAAGTCATATAGAGAGTTACGGATGGTGGAATCGTAATAGATAACTAGTAAAATGAAATGGACTTATGAGGGCGGCCAATAACCGACGGAATCATAACCGTATAAAAGATGATATGTATGTTAGTACAAAGAAATAAAGCGAATTCGAAAGAATTAATTTGGGTGGCACCGCGAAATGAAAATTATCGTCCCAAGTATGGATATATCCTACTTGGGATTTTTTATTTGTAAAGGAGATAGAAAAAATGAAAACAAAACGATGGCGAGGCTTAATTTAAAACAAAATTATTAACTAAAAATTTAAATTAAGGAGATTAAAAAAAATGAAAAAAATTATTACAATTATATTAGCTATCGTATGTATTGCTGCTTTAACAACAGCTTGCTTTGTTGGATGTTCATCATCTTCTAAACCAATTATTGGTATTATTCAATTTGGAACTCATGGTTCACTAAACAACTGCTATGAAGGCATCCTTCAAGGATTAAAAGAAGGCGGAATTAATTTAGATGACTACACTATCGAATATGTAAACTCAAACTTCACTGCTGAGGTATCTGGAACACAAGCTCAAAAACTTGTAAATGAAAAAGCAAAAGTCATTATTGCAATTGCAACTCCTTCTGCTATACAAGCAGCAACTGCTGCCTCTGGAACTGGAATACCTGTTGTATATGATGCAGTAACTGATGTATCTACAGTTAAATCATTTGAAAACATCACTGGAGTTTGTGACTTATGTCCTTTTGCAGATACTCTATCACTTGCGGTTGCTATGCTTAATAAAACAGATTTAAAAATCGGCGTTTTAATGTCTACAGAGGAAGATTCAGACCAAATGCAATTAGCCTCACTAAAGGAAGCTGCTAAAGCATATTCTGGCATGAGCATCGTTGATAAAACAGTTGCAGATATTACTACAATAACAACAGCAACTACTTCCCTTTTAAATGAAGGTGTTGATTGCTTAGTAAACCTTCTTGATAATACAATCGTTGGAAAACTAAATGAAATACTTTCAATTACTAATGAAAAAGGAATACCTGTATTTGGTTCAGAAATCGAACAAGTTAAAAACGGATGCTTAGCTGCAGCTTCTATTGATTATATAACAGTTGGAAAATTAGCAGGTCTTCAAGCTGCATCTATATTAAAAGGAACACCTATATCTGATGTTAAAGCTCAAACAATGGAAGGCAATTCTACTCCATACTACAACAGCGAAGCAGCAACAAAATTAAACATCACAGTACCTACATACACAGGACTTACTGATGTTAAAGCATAAAGGATAATTATGGACTTATTTTTATCAACAACAGTTTATGGAATTAAATTAGGATTATGCTATGCAATACTTGCTTATGGAATGTACATAGCATACTCTATACTAGACTTCCCTGATTTATCTTCTGACGGCACTTTCCCTCTTGGGGGTGTCGTTGGAACAGTGTTTATATACACACTTCATGTTCATCCAATCATTGCATTAATTGCAGGATTCATGGCAGGAATGATTATGGGCTCAATTACGGGCATATTACACGTTAAATTTGGAATCTCAAAGCTTCTTGCAGGAATTATTGTTATGACTGCTCTTTTGTCTATAACGCTTGCTCTTACAACGCTTCTTACCGACACTGGGTATTCAATAACTAACTTTTCATATATTGCCCATAACTTTAATGGAATATTTAATAATGGAACTACAAGACTTGAAGATTACAAAGTAATACTTATACTTCTTGCAATAGTTATAATTATAAAAATCCTTCTAGATTTATTCTTCAAGAGTAAGTTTGGAATGATGTTAATTGCAACCGGAAACAATGAGTCATTAATTACATCTTTAGGAAAAGATCCAGGTTCTTATAAAATACTAGGTCTTGGTATTGCAAATGGTCTTGTTGGCTTTGCAGGTGCCTTATATGCACAAATGACTATGAACTATGATAACACTTGCGGTACAGGAAAAGTAGTTACTGCTCTAGCGTCCGTTATAATAGGTCTTGCAATCTTTTCTAAAGCCAAGTATGTAAAATCTACAACTGCTGTTATTGTTGGAGCTTTAATTTATGCTCTTGCACTTAATTACTTTACTTTAATTGATCAAAATGGAACTTATTTAAAATTAATGAACGCTGTTGCATTTGCTTTAATTTTAATAATAAACAATTTCTTAAAGAAACATAGAGTAAAGAAAAATAAAGATATCTCATCAAACAATAATTCAATAGATAATAAAGTTATGGATATTTTAAATATCCCTTCATCTTCTCCAACAGGAGGTGCTAAAAATGATTGAACTAAAAAACATTTCAAAGAAATTTAATGCAGGAACAGTTAATGAAACAGAAGTTTTTAATAACTTTAATTTCAAAGTAGAAAAGGGAGAGTTTGTATCAATTATAGGCTCAAATGGTTCAGGAAAAACTACTCTTTTAAATCTAATTGCAGGTTCAATAAAACAAGATGTAGGTCAAGTTCTAATTGATGGACAAGATATAACTTCTCAAAAAGAACATATAAGAGCAAAACGTTTTGGTAGAGTTTTCCAAGACCCATCTAAAGGTGTTGCCTCTAATATGACTATACTTGAAAATCTATCACTTGCAGATAATAAAGGAAAATTGTTTGGATTAACTCCCGGAATCACAAGAAAGAAAATTAATGAATATAAAGATTTAGTTGCTTCTATTGGTCTTGGACTTGAGGATAAAATGAATGTAAAAATGGGTTCTCTATCTGGCGGACAAAGACAATCTATATCTTTACTTATGGCATCACTAACTCCAATAGAATTTTTAATCTTAGATGAACATACTGCAGCACTAGATCCAAAAACTGCTGATATAGTAATGGAATTAACAAACAAGATAATAAAAGAAAAAAATCTAACTGCCCTTATGGTTACTCATAATCTAAGATATGCCCTAGAATATGGCAACAGATTAGTAATGATGCATGAAGGTAATATCGTTTTGGATAGAAAAGACGAAGAAAAGAAAAATACAGAATTACAAGAAGTTTTAAACTTATTTAATACAATAAGTATTGAATGTGGAAATTAATTTTTTGAATTATAAATATTTAGGCCACTTAGAAATTGCTTTTAAGTGGCCTATTTTTAACTTATGCAAATATTATTCCTTTTGTCATTAATATACACAAAACTATATATGCTACATATGCACAAAGCATTGTAATTCCCTGCCATCTATGAAACTTTTTAGTAACAAGAGCAGGCGCTAATGCTATTAAAGATACGCCTAAACAGAATGGGAAATCTAAATACATAGATTGTAAAGATACAGGAAGACCAGTAGCTCCAGCTGCGGCTGAAATTATTGCGCATATTGGTAATATTAAACATATATCTATTAAGTTAGCACCTATAATATTTCCAGCTGATAAGCTTGAATCTTTTTTAACAAGAGCGGTAACTGTTGTTACAAGTTCTGGTAAAGAAGTTCCAATTGCTACAATTGTTACAGCAATAATACCTTCTGAAATTCCAAGAAGCGTAGCAAGCTCTGAAGCATAATCTACAAGTAAATCTGATCCCCAAACAATACCAACAACACCAACTATAAATTTTACAATATTAGTAATTACTGTCTTTTTATCTTTTTTAGGAGCTTCTTCTAGTTCCTTTTCCTCTTCACTTTCTACAACCTCAACACCTGACACATTGTCAGTTTCTTTTCTAGCAAGCATATGTTGTTTGCCTTTCTTTAAGTTATCCCACATAAATACAACTAATGGAACGAACATTAATAAAGAAAGCCATGGATTTAAAACTCTTGTAGCACATAATCCAAAAAGCAATGCAATAGAGCCTATTAATAAACTACTTCTTAGCATATAATCTTTTCTTTCAATAGTAAAAGGCGCAAAAGTTAATGTTAAGGCTAAAATTAAACCTGTATTTGCAGTAACTGAACCTATAGCGTTACCTACTGCCATATCAGCAGAACCTTTTGCAGCAGCAAAACTTGATACTAAAAGTTCTGGAAGAGTTGTACATAAAGATACAAGTGTTGCACCAATTATAAAACTTGGAATATGAGAAATTTTAGCAATCCACATAACGGCATCAACGAACCAGTCTCCACCTTTTACAATAAATACTAAACCAACAATGATTAGTAAAATAGGAATAAAGTAATCCATATTAAATCTCCTTCGCTACGAGTAAAAAAAATAAGACCCGATAGCATAAACACTATCCAAGTCTCGCAATTTAATGAAGGCCAGGGATTTCCCAGTATGTTGACCTACCCCATTAATAATGGTTGCTACTCCCTTAGAAATATTATGATAATTATAACATACAAAAGTCCTTTGTCAATCAAATTGTTTTTCAAGTTTTAAAACAATAGAACTTAAATAAATCACATTTATAAAATTTTCTATATTAAATAGTATTGTTATTTTAGAAAAATGATATAATAAAGCCATGAGAACTATAATTTTTAAAAAAGAACAAGATCAAAGATTAGACGCTTATTTACAGGAAACTTATACTTCCTTAAATTTTAGTAAATTAAACAAGTTTTTAAGAGAAAATAAAATCAAAGTTAATAAGGAAAAAGTACCATTAAATACTCATCTTAAATATGGAGACATTATCACTTTATATATAAAGGATGAGGTATTGGATTTTGTTCCTTCATACACATTAGATGTTGCCTATGAAGACGATAACATCTTAATAGCAAACAAGCCTTCTGGTCTTGTTGTAGAAAACTATGAAGATGAAGAAAAAGATTCTTTAATTTTAAGAGCTAGGAAATATGTTCAACAAAAAGAAAGTTGCAATTATCTTGAGCTTTGCCATAGATTAGACACAGGAACATCTGGACTTGTTATTATGGCAAAAAATGAAGAAACACTAGGAGTAATGGAGATTCTTATTAAAAATCATAAGATAACAAAAGAATATCTATGTGTTGTTGTAGGTTGCCCTAAAGAAAAATCTGGAACAATTAAATCATATCTAAGAAAAAATCCTATCACTGGTGTTGTTAAATCATATAACGCCCAAGTTAAAGACTCTAAAGAAGCTATCTCTGAATATTATGTAAAGGAAGAAGGAAAAAATTATTCAGTAGTTAATGTTAAACTTCAAACAGGAAGAACACATCAAATTAGAGTTCATATGGCAGATTTAGGTTGCCCTATTGTTGGCGATAGCAAATATGGTAAAAATGCGATTAATAAAAAATTAAAAATGAAGAGACAATTACTTTGTGCATATAAATTAAAATTCCCTGATTTAGATGGCAAATATTCTAATTTATCTAAAAAGGTTATAGAGATAAAAACTCCTATAGAATATTCAGCATTTGCAAAATACTAATTTCTAAAATCAAATCTATTAAAATAAGGATAGGCAACAAAACCTACCCTGTTTATTCTTATACTCTTTTAAAACGCACAATTATTATAATCCTTATTTCACAAAATGGTGTTTTTGTGAAATAAGGAAAGAAAATTTAAATTCTTATTTCATTATTTTCAATAAAACTGAAATAAGAATGCATTATCTACTAATTTCAATCGGCTATTGTAAAATCGAAAAAATACCTATTTTATTCCACCGCATATTATGTTATAATATGCAAGTGCGATTGAGCACGGAGGTAAAAATGGAATACGATGTAGTAATTATAGGTGGCGGTATTGGTGGTTTAATGTCTGCCTATCGTTTAACAAAAGAAAATCCTTCTTTATCTATTTGTGTAATAGACAAAGGTAAGGCCATAAACAAGAGAAAGTGCCCACTTTCTAATCATTTAGTCGACCATTGTATTAAATGTCAACAATGCGCCATTATGGAAGGCATAGGTGGTGCTGGAGCATTCTCTGATGGTAAGTTTAATATTACAACAGAATATGGTGGCTGGTTACAAGAATATATTGGGGATGAAAATACTCTAAAATATATAAACCAAGTTGCAGATATTTTAAATGAATTTGGGGCAACACAAAAATTGTATTTCCCAGATGATAATATCAAACTAGAAGCTTTAAAATATGACTTACATTTACTTCAAGCAACTGTAAAACATTTAGGAACTGATGGTAACTACCAAGTTATGTCTAACCTAATGGAGTTTTTAAATAAGCATGTTACAGTAATTACAGAAGACGAAGTTGAAGATATATTAATCGACCATAAAATCGTTACATGTAAGAAATCTGGAGAAATTGGTTATAAAAATCTAATTATTGCTGTTGGTAGATCTGGCTCTGAATGGTTTGGAGATTGGTGCGTTAATAATAAAGTCGAAGTATCTAACAACCAAGTAGATATAGGTGTTCGTGTAGAACTTCCAAGAATTATATGGGAAAACATCTCAGCAAAGATTTATGAACCAAAAATTGCCTATAGAACTAAGTGCCATGGAGATATTACTAGAACTTTCTGTTTTAACTCAGGTGGCGAGGTTGTTATTGAAAACAACGAAGGTCTACTTACTGTTAATGGACATGCTAATTCTAATCCAGAGTTAAAAACAAAGAACTCAAACTTCTCTATTTTAGCAACTCAACGCTTTACTCAACCTTTCAACAAGCCAATTGCTTATGCAAAGCATATTTGTAAACTTGCAAACATGGTAGCAGGTGGTGGCGTTATAGTTCAAAGATTTGGAGATTTAGTTGATGGTAAGAGAACTAATGAACATAGATTAAAACAATCTAGAACAATTCCTACTTTGCAAGGAGCTGTTGCAGGTGATTTATCTTTATGTATGCCAAAAAGACAATTAGACAATATTATCGAAACTCTTTATGCATTAGATAAAATTGCTCCAGGAACTGCAAACTACGATACACTTCTTTATGGTGTTGAAGCTAAGTTCTACTCTATTAAACCAACATTTATAGATGATAACTTCCAAATTTTACCTAACATCTACGCAATTGGTGATGGCGCTGGTATAACAAGAGGTCTTGCTCAAGCTGGTGCTAACGGCTTATATGTTGCCGATGCTATTTTAAAAAGCGAATAACATTAAACACTAATAACAAAAATATAGGACTGCTAAATGGCAGTCCTACTTTTTTGTTATCAACTTGCTAATTATTTCTTAGCTTCGCCTTCCATTCCTACTAATTTAGCAGTACCATTAACGGCTTTAATAGAAAGGTCAATAGAATCAAAAATAGCTTTCTTAATATCAGCTTCTTTAACTCCTAAAGCTTTTGTCTCTGTTGGATCAATGAATAAGTTATAATCCATTGTATATGGTAATTGGAATGGATCCATACCTGATTCAATATTTCTAGCTTCATAGTCTTTTTGTACACTCTTCATACCAAGTTTCATCATCCAAGGAGCAATAGAAACAATCTTTCTTCCATGCATACCACGAGCATCATAAACAATTGCTAAGAATTCTTTCCATGTTAAGTTATACATACCGATTGGAATAGCTCTAAATCCATAACCTGGCTTTTGAACAGCAGCACCTGCTAAAGCTTGACCAACTTGGTTACATGTTAACATTGCTGTACCACCTGCTGGATACATTGTAAATGGAAGATTATCCATTCTCTTTAATTGATCAATTAAGATTGTCCAAACTGGTCTTCTACCTGGTTGAACACCAAAGATATAAGGAAGTTCTAGAACTGATGCTGAGAATGTATCATCACAGAAACTTTCAACAATCTTTTCTTGTTCAATTCTTGACTTAATATATGGGTTTTGTGCTAAGAAAGCTTCACCTGTATACTTGATTTTTTGTTTTGGATTTGCAGGGTTCTTTGCAAGACCTGCTGCTAATTTATACATATATGAGAAGTAAGATCCACAAACAACAGCATTCTTAATGCCAACCTTCTTACAAATAGGTATTAATCTTTGTAATGGATCGTTATTGAATTTCTTGTAAACTTCTGCAACTGGTGGAGGACATTCTTTTCTCTCATCTACACCAGCAGCGAATATAAATGTATCGCAACCTTTTAATAAGTTTTCAACTTCTTCGTCTGAAGCCTTGTTGATGTCCATTTCAATTAATTCCATCTCTTTTGGAATTGGAGCATCCTTAGGTGTTAATCCTGGTAAACCAACAGATTTAACTTCATGACCCATCTTGATTAATTCTGTAGCAGCTTCACATCCTAATAGACCTGTACCGCCAATCATAAAAATCTTCATACTAATTTCTCCTTTTTTTGTTTTTATTCTAGTTTATAAATTTAACTACATATGATATTATATCATAAAAAAGAAGTATGTAAATATAAATATTTACAAGCGTTTAAGGAGTGATACTATGCACTATACATATAATACAGGAATGAAAGTTTGTGCTTATCAAATATCTTTTGATTTAAATGACAACATTGTGACTAATATAGAATTTAAAGGTGGTTGCAATGGAAACTTAAAGGCAATTTCAAAACTACTTGAGGGTATGAATGCCGATGAAATTATAAAAAAGCTTGAAGGCAATACTTGTAGAAATAACGATACATCATGTGCAGATCAGTTAACTGTTGCAATTAAAAAAGCTAAAGAAGAATTAAATAACGCTCAATAATAAAAAAGGCACTTTTAAAGTGCCTCATTTATTTTATCTTATCTATTATTTATTTTTTAATTGGTAATTTAAGTACGCAAGAGATAAAGCCAAATTTTCTTGTTGCACTACAACGTTATCAGGGACAATCAATGCAGTTTGTGCAAAATTCCAAATAGCTTGTATTCCATTTTCTAACATTAAATCACATACTTCTTGAGCAGAAGCTTTTGGAACAGTAATTATACCTATTTTAACATCGTTCTTTTTGCAGAATTCTCCAAACTTTTCCATAGGAAGTACTGTGTCATCTATTTTTACAGTATCAAATGCTGCAATAACCTTTAATCCATATTTTTCAAATCCAGAATAATTTAAAAGTGCTCTACCTAATCTTCCTGCACCTACAATTACTGCAGTGTTTACTTTATCAACACCAAGAACACTTTCAAGCATTCCTATTAATTCCTTTGTATTGTAGCCTATCTTTGGTTTTCCTTTACCACTTACAGAGCCTAAATCTTTTCTTACTTGAACCTCACCAAGCTCTAATGCTTTAGCAATAGTTGTTGCAGAAATTGTTGGCATTTCATCCTCAATAGATTTTAAATATTTTAGATATCTTGGCAACCTACCTAAAGTTGCTTTCATTATACTAATTGCCATACTTTCTCCCTACTTTTTATTTTTAATATAGTTTACATGGAATAATTCATGATTTCTATCTTTTATAACATCTTTATATAGATTTGCAATTAATGGGTTATCATCAGATTTTCTTATATTTGCTAGTTTATCTGCTTCATATAATCCAGCACCTCTAGATTCTTTTACAACTCTTGTTGATGCAGGTTGACCACCACCATTTACACATCCACCTGGGCATGCCATAATTTCAATTAAATCAAAATGTTCTCCACTATTTACTCTTTGAATTAATTTTTCCGCATTGCCAAGACCACTTGCAACAGCCATCTTTAACTTCTTGTCTCCATAAGGAATATAGAATTCCTTTATTGGACTAAATCCTCTTTGGCCTATGTATTCAACATTCATATAATCACTTTGAGTTTTAGTTCCTGCAACAGTTCTTAAAACAGCTTCTGTTACGCCACCTGTAACACCAAATATTACACCGGCTCCTGAACTTAATCCGTATGGAATATCTGCAGAACTTGGTTCTACTTCACTAAATACTATACCTGATTCTTTTATCAAGTGAATTAAACCTTGAGTTGTCATTACAACATCTACATCAGGTCTTCCATCATGAGTAAACTCTTTTCTTGCTGCTTCAAATTTCTTTGCTGAACATGGCATGATAGCAACATTAAATGTTTTCTTATTTTCACCTTTTTGTTTATCTACAAGAAGCGCTCCTAACATTTCCATTGGAGATTTACATGTAGATATATTAGGTAAAATCTCAGGATGTTTCTTTTCTGCATATTGAATCCATGCTGGGCAGCACGATGTTATTATTGGCAATTTCTCGCCTTTTTCTAATCTTCCAATAAATTCTTTAGACTCTTCAATAACTGTTAAATCTGCACCAAATGAAGTATCATAAATCTCATCAAATCCAAGTCTTCTTAATACAGATACAATTTTACCCATTACGTTTTCGCCAGATTTTAATCCAAACTCTTTGCCAACTGCAACTCTAACTGCTGGCGCAACTTGAACTGTTGTTGTAATAGTTGGATCATCAATTGCTTCAAATACTTTATGAACATCACTCTTTAGTGTTAACGCACCTGTTGGACATACTGCAACACATTGGCCACAACCAACACAAGGAGATTCAGCAAGAGGCATATCAAATGCAGTAGAAATTCTCATCTTAGAACCACGATAAGCAAAATCTATAGCTCCAACATTTTGAATTTCATTACACATTCTTACGCAGTCGCCACATAAAATACATTTACCTGCATCTCTTGATATACATAGTGATGATTCATCTTCATGTTTTGTAGAAACTGATGTATTTGTAAATCTACCTGGAGTTACTTTAAAGTGAGTGGATAATTCTTGTAGTCTACACTTTCCTGAATTATCACAAGTATTACAATCAGAACAATGATTTGCAAGTAATAATTCTAGAATATTTTTTCTATATCTTCTTAATCTTTCTGTATTTGTCTTTATCACCATGCCGGCTCTAGGTGGAGTTGAACAAGCTGCCTCAAGGCCTCCTTTTTCATTCTCTACCATACACATACGACAAGCACCATATATAGATAATTCTGAGTTATAACAGAATGTAGGCAAATCTACTCCTGTTTTTCTAATTAACTCTAATAGATTTCTTTCACCATTTATCTCGACCTTTATTCCGTCTATAGTTAAATATTGTTTCTCTTCCATAATATTAATACTCCTTTATAGCTTGGAACGCGCAATTTGTAATACATGCGCCACATCTAATACACTTAGTTAGATCTATCTTAAATGGTTCCTTTATTTTTCCAGTAATAGCAGATGCTGGACAATTTCTTGCACACTTTGAGCATCCCTTACACTTGGCAGGGTCAATTTCTATTGTTCTTAATTTTTTACATGCTCCTGCTGGACAGCGTTTATCTTTTATATGAGCATCGTATTCATCTCTAAAGTTCTTAATAGTTGAAATAACTGGAGATGGGGCTGACTTACCAAGTCCACAAAGAGCTGTATGAGATATAGTATCTGCAAGTTCTAGTAATAACTCAACATCCCCCTCTTTGCCATTTCCTGCAACAATTCTCTCTAGTATTTCTCTCATACGTTTTGTTCCTTCTCTACAAGGAATACACTTACCGCATGATTCATTTTGTGTAAAGTTCATAAAGAATCTTGCAACTTCAACCATACATGTATGATTATCCATAACAACAAGTCCACCTGAACCAATCATTGCTCCTATTTGTTTTAAGTGATCAAAATCAAGTGGTAAATCCAAATGTTCTTTTGTTAAGCATGCCCCTGATGGACCACCAATTTGAACGGCTTTAAACTCACCATCGCCTCTAATTCCACCACCTATATCAAAGATGATTTCTCTTAGCGTTGTACCCATTGGAACTTCTATTAAGCCAGTGTTATTAATATTACCAGTTAAAGCAAATGCTTTTGTTCCATTATTATTTTCTGTACCTATAGATAAATACCAATCAGCACCCTTTATTATTATTTGGGCTACATTTGCAAATGTTTCAACGTTATTTAAAACTGTAGGTTTATCAAATAATCCATGCTCAACTGTTCTTGGAGGCTTAACTCTTGGGAAACCTCTTTTACCTTCAATTGAGGCAGTTAAAGCAGAACCTTCACCACAAACGAAAGCTCCTGCACCTTTACATACTTGTAACTTAAATGAGAAATTCGTACCTAAAATATTATTGCCTAAAAGTCCTAATGCTTCAGCTTGTGCAATAGCATTTTTTAATCTCTTTACGGCAAGAGGATACTCAGCACGAACGTAAATATAACCCTCATCTGAACCACAAGCTACGGCAGCAATCATCATACCTTCAATCATCTTATGTGGGTCGCCTTCCATTATTGAACGATCCATAAATGCACCTGGGTCTCCCTCATCACCATTACAAACGATATATTTCTTAGGCTCTTTTTGTCTTCTTACTTGTTCCCATTTTTTACCTGTAGGGAAACCACCGCCTCCTCTACCTCTTAAACAAGACTTAGAAATTTCAGAGCAAATATCTTCTGGAGTCATTTCAAATAAAGCCTTTTCAAGTGCTTCATAACCTCCAATTGCGATATATTCCATAATAGAATTTGCATCAATTTTTCCACAATGCTCTAATACTAAACGAGTTTGCTTTTTATAGAATGGAATGTCTTCTTGTTTTGCATAGATTTCACCATTTCTCTTAAATGCAAGTCTTTCAACACATTCGCCTTTTAAAATAGTTTTATCAACTATTTCTTCACAATCATTTATATTTACCTTTGTATAAAGCCAACCTTGAGGATCTATACGAACAAGCGGACCCATTTCACAAAAACCATGGCAACCACTTTGTTTTACGCCTATAGATTTATCATGAGGCTCTTTTTCAAGTTCAACATCAACCTTTAATCCTTTTTCGCTTATAAG
Source organism: uncultured Christensenella sp. (assembly GCA_964478025.1). Classification (GTDB taxonomy): domain Bacteria; phylum Bacillota; class Clostridia; order Christensenellales; family UBA3700; genus UBA3700. The sequence continues at coordinate 20,027 of CAYZGK010000009.1, read as the reverse complement.
TTCTTTTAATCTCTCTAAAATCTTAACTGAACCACCAGCGACACATCCTGTTCCACCACAAACAATAACCTTTTCTACTTGCGCATCATAGGCTTTTTTCATTTCATTACGTAATAAGGTTAGTTCTTCTCTTGTTTTAATCATTTGATTCGCTCTCCTTTATTTTTTCTATTAACTCAACAGCTTTTTCTGGAGTCATTGCTGGATGAACTTCATCATTAACCGTAAGAGCTGGAGCAAGTCCACAAGCACCTAAGCATGAAACTGTTTCTACAGTAAACATTAAATCATCTGTTGTTTTCTTTTTTTCATCAAGACCTAAGATTTCTCTTATTTTTTGTAAGATAGGAACAGAGTGACGTACATGACATGCAGTTCCATCACAAATTTTAATAACATATTTGCCCTTTGGCTCTAGTGAAAAGTTTTCATAAAATGTAGCAACACTAAAAATTTTAACTTCACTCATATTTAATTTTTCAGCTAAATATGGGAAAACTTCCCTTGGAAGATAGTGATAAATTTCTTGAATATCTTGAAGAATTGCTATTATGTATTGCTGTTTTCTTTCGTGTAAATCTAAGATTTCGTCGATTTTATTAAAGTCGATTTGTAAATTCATATTTTCCTCTATTTATTTTTGCAAAATTTAGGCTCCCAAAAAATCTGGAAGCCTATATAATTATTTATTTGTTAAATATTCATCAATGCCTTTAGCAGCTAACTTACCAGCTCCCATAGCAGATATAACAGTAGCAGCACCAGTAACGGCATCACCACCAGCGTATACGCCTTGTCTTGAAGTTAAGCCTGCTTCATTAACAATAATACCACCATGATCATTAATTTGTAATCCTGGTGTAGTATTTTTAATAAGTGGATTTGGAGATGTACCAATTGACATAATTACTGTATCTACATCAATTACATACTCAGAATCCTTAATAGCTATTGGTCTTCTTCTTCCTTTAGCATCTGGCTCGCCAAGTTCCATTTTTTGGACTTTAATTCCTGTTACAAAGCCATTTTTAGGATCTCTTGGGTCAGCTTCATTTTTATATCCTAAAATTTCTACTGGATTTCTTAAAATTTGGAAATCAATACCCTCTTCCATAGCATGCTCTACTTCTTCCTTTCTTGCAGGTAATTCTTCCATAGAACGACGATATATAATATAAACTTTCTCAGCACCTAATCTTAAAGCTGTTCTTGCAGCATCCATAGCAACGTTACCGCCACCTACAACTGCAACCTTTCCGCCTCTCATTATTGGAGTTGTTGAGTTTTCATTATATGCTTTCATTAAATTACTTCTTGTTAAGAATTCATTTGCTGAATAAACACCCTTGTATGATTCTCCAGGAATGTTCATAAAGTTTGGAAGACCAGCTCCTGAGCCTACAAACACTGCTTCATATCCCATTTCAAACAATTCATCAATTGTTAAAGTTTTACCAATAACAACGTTTGTTTCTACATCTACGCCTAGTGCCTTAAGGCCTTCAACCTCTTTTGCTACAATAGATTTTGGTAATCTAAATTCAGGAATACCATAAACAAGTACACCACCTGCTGTATGTAAAGCTTCAAATATAGAAACCTTGTAACCTTTCTTTGCTAAATCACCAGCGCAAGTTAATCCTGAAGGACCAGAACCTACTACAGCAACCTTATGACCATTTGAAGCTGGAACTTCAATATTGCCTTTATAATTAGCATTATGCCAATCAGCAACGAATCTTTCTAGTCTTCCAATTCCTACTGGTTCAAACTTAACGCCAAGAGTACACTTTCCTTCGCATTGAGATTCTTGTGGACATACACGACCACAAACAGCTGGAAGTGATGAAGTTTTATGAATAATCTTATAAGCTTCCTCATAATCCTTCTCTTTTACCTTTGCAATAAAATCTGGAATAGAAATATTTACAGGGCAACCACTTACACATGGTCTATTTTTACAATTTAAACAACGAGTAGCTTCAGCAACTGCAATTTCTTCTGTATAACCAAGAGCAACTTCTTTAAAGTTTCTAGCACGTACTTTTGGCTCTTGAGTTGGCATTTCATGCTTCTTTGGATCTATAGCCATAATTAAAGTTCCTCCTTATACGTTTTTAAATAAATTACATGTCTCAGCATGAGCCTTACGTTCAAAATCTACATAAGTTCTGCCTCTTGACATTGCTTCATCAAAATCTACTTCATATCCATTAAAATCTGGACCATCTACACAAGCAAATTTTGTAACTCTCTTTCCATCTTGATTAAGAGTTAATCTACATCCACCACACATACCTGTTCCATCAATCATGATAGGATTCATTGAAACAGTTACTGGAACATTGAATTCTTTTGCAGTTAATACTACAAATTTCATCATAATAAGTGGTCCGATGGTTATAATCATATCGAACTTTTCACCATTTTGTAGCATTTCCTTTAAAGGAACTGTTACATTTCCGTGTCTTGCGTATGAGCCATCATCTGTCATTACTTCTAATTTATCTGAGCAAGCCTTAAACTCATCTTCAAGGATTAATAAATCCTTGCTTCTAAAGCCTATAATACTTGTAACATTCGCACCTAATTCATGAAAAGCCTGAGCAATTGGCATAGCGATTGCACATCCAACTCCTCCACCTACAATACAAACTTTCTTAATACCTTCCATATGAGTAGCAACTCCAAGAGGGCCTACGAAATCTTGTATATATTCGCCTTCATTTTTGTGATTTAACTTCTCTGTTGTTGCACCAACAACTTGGAAAATAATCTTAACAGTTCCGTCTTTTTTATTTGTTCCGGCTACTGTTAAAGGAATTCTTTCGCCATCTTCATCCACACGTAAAATGATAAATTGTCCAGGTAGTGCTTTATTAGCAACTAGAGGGGCTTGAATTTCCATTTGAGTAACGGTTGGATTTAAACATTTTTTTCTAACAATCTTGTACATGTTTTTCCTCGTTAATATATAAGTTTTATTTTTTTCAAAGTAAACAGGGCTTTAACCCTACAATTCTAGATTAATAATAATATTATTAATTGCACCTTTTATATAATAACATTATTTTAAGCATTGTCAATGCACTCTTAAAAAATCAACAATACCTTTCCTTTATTACGTGTTATTAGGTGACAGAACATCTGCCACCTAATAAGTTATTTTTTATATTAGAAATCTACTTCTGTGTCATAATAACAACACTTTAATAGTTTTTCCATTTCTTTTTGTGTTGGTTTTCTTGGATTAGATCCTGTACAAGCATCCTTAATTGCATTCTTTGCAATCTCTGGCAATCTTTCTAAGAATACTTTTTCTGGAACGAATCCGTTTTCTGTTGGATAACTATCTGCACCATAGTTCTTGATACAATGAGGGATATTTAAATCGTCATTCATCTTTCTTAAATATGCAATTAAAGCTTTTACCTTTTCTGTATCAGATGCTGACTTTTTACATATTCCCATGTAATCAACAATTACACCATATCTCTTTTTAGCTTCCTTATTCTTTGCATTAAATGCAATTACCTTAGGCAAGTACATTGCGTTTGCTGCACCATGAATAATATGTGCACCATAATCTGCAAATGCAGCTCCAGTTTTATGAGCCATAGAGTGAACGATACCAAGTAGCGCATTAGAGAAAGCCATACCAGCTAAACATTGAGCATTATGCATTCTATCTCTTGCTTGTATATCTCCATTGTATGATGGAATTAAATCTTTCATTATCATCTCAATTGCGTGAATAGCAAGAGGATCTGTATAATCACAATTAGCTGTTGAAACATATGCTTCAATTGCATGAGTCATAGCATCCATACCTGTATGAGCTACTAATTTTTTAGGCATTGTTTCTGCTAAGTCTGGATCAACAATTGCAACATCTGGAGTAATTTCAAAGTCAGCTATTGGATATTTAATTCCTTGCTTATAGTCTGTTATTATTGAGAATGCTGTAACTTCAGTTGCTGTTCCTGATGTTGATGAAATTGCACAAAAATGAGCTTTCTTTCTTAATTCCGGAATTCCAAAAACTTTACACATGTCTTTAAAAGTACACTTTGGATATTCATACTTAATCCACATAGCCTTAGCTGCATCAATTGGAGAGCCTCCACCCATTGCAATAATCCAATCTGGTTTAAATTGCAACATCTTTTCAGCACCAGCCATAACTGTCTCTACTGATGGATCTGGTTCAATACCATCAATAACCATAACTTCAAAGCCTGCTTCTTTTAAATAAGCTTCTGCTCTATCTAAGAAACCAAACTTCTTCATTGAACCGCCACCAACACAAATGACTGCTCTTTCACCCTTAAAAGTTTTTAATGCTTCAAGGGCACCTTTGCCATGATACAAATCTCTTGGAAGTGTAAAACGTGCCATAAAAAATCCTCCTTATCTTTTTTGATTTCAAGAAATATTTTATCTTGTTGAAAACAAAAAGTAAATAGATAAATATAAAATCGATAATATATTTATTGATAGTTGATTATACAAGTTAAATCCGCTTTACAATAATTTAAATACTAAACTATTTTTTGAAAGTTTTTAATTTAACCTATTTTAACCTATTTTAACCTATTTTTTGCATTTTTATAGGTTATAATTTTATCAGGCAACAAATTACAATTAAATTAAAAATTATTCACTTTTAAAACTTCACTTTTAAAGAATATAGTGGTTTTATCATAGTTTTTTATTGGATGTAATATACTATTTTTAACAAGCTCATTTATATATTGTCTTGAACAATTTAAAAGCTGCATAGCTTCCTTTGTGTTAACAATATTATCATTTATTAAAATTAAGATTTCATCTACTGTTATTGGCAAAGTTTTTCCTTCTTGGTATAACTTTTCACTTGTTATAACATCTTGACCATTTATAGTTATTCCATATCCATCTACCAATAAATCTATATTGCCATTTTGCTTATTTAATATTTTAAATTCCTTAATAACATTGTTTTTAAAAAATACAAATAATTTATCCTCTCTCACTTTTATTACATTTTGTATTCTTTTTTCCCTTCTTTCAACAATGCCTTTAGGTAAGTTAGAGAGTTTAATTGTCTCTAAATAAAAATTATCTTGTTCACATCTCCCTTTAGATATACATAACAAACCAAACTCATCGTAAAATTTTAAATTATTATCTTTTAAAATCTGCCCTATATTTTGCCTATCACTAGGCACAACTCTTTGACAAACCCACTTTCTACTCCAATAGTCTAATATTGTTCTTTCACCTTTTTTATAAAGTGTAGCTAACAACATCGGAATATTCCATTCACTCAAGCCATCTAAAAGTTCTATGTAAAATTCTTTACATTTTTCATAATAAAACAAATATCCTATTTCTTTTGGATTACTATTTTCTTTTATTGCAAAAATCTTCATAAAAACACCATCTAGAATAAATCATGCTCCAAATTTTATTTATCAAATGTTGACTCATAATTTTATCTAAATCTTTAAATATAACTTCTTTATCGCTTTCTTTTAATGGATTAAAAACTGGAAGTTTATCCGTTGGAATTAAATCTAAATTATCCCTTGCTGAATTACTTCCTAAATAAGAGTTAATCTTTTTATCTTCCATTACATTAAAATTAGATATTTCCTCATCGTTATTACAACTAAACAACAACGATAAGCCATGATCAAAAAGAGGTGCAAGTCTAATTGTTTTATTCTTTCTATTTCTTAAAACTTCAACATTAGCCCCATGTCTATCCCTATTTAAAATCAAAAAATCAATAACAAACATTTCATAGACATATTTATCCCAGCCTCTATTTATGCAAAATAAAAGTCTAACCTCGCCTTTTTTATGTTCAACTTCATAATAATTATCAAGTGGCAACTTATCTTCATTTAAATCTTTAAAATCCTCTGAAGCACAAACATAGGTGTCCAATTTTTTTTCATCAACAATAATATCAGCGTGAATTAATTTATAATGTAGATGTTCAACACCTAAAATATCTAATAGCCTATCCACTATAATTTCATTAAAATTCTCAGTACCAACTACGCCTTTTATGTTGTCATAATTAGATAATTTATAATAAATCTTTTTATCACCTTCTTTAGCAAAAGACTTCAAAAAAGATCCTGCAGTTCCTGAAGAATTACGAATCTTACTCCAGTTTAATTTTGTTAAATCTTGTTTTTCTATAATTACTTGTTTGTTGTACTTATTCATAAATCAATAATAACTAATTACTTGACATATGTCAAGTGTTATATATTTTTTTATATAATTTATATTGATTAAAAAAAATAGGCCAACCTAAATCAATTTTCAAGTTGGCCATAATTTTACTTTGTTTTATTATTTATTTCTTTAAAATTCCATCAAGTGGCTTTAAATGCCATAAATCAACAAGTCCTTTTAATACATCATCACTTATTTCATTTACAACTTTACCTAGTGTAAGCATATATAGTTGAGCTGTCTTTTCTACAGTTTCAATTAATCCAAATGCTTCATCTATATCTTTGCCTACTCCATAGATTCCATGGTTTGTCCATACAACCAATCTATATGTTTCCATTTTCTTAGCTGTAGCTATACCAATTTCGTTTGTTCCACATACCATACATGGAAGTACACCAACACCATCTGGGAACACAACAATTGCTTCTGTATTACTACGCCATAATTTCTCTGTAAATAACTTATCATCTGGCTTCAATACTGCGGACATGCATATTGTATATGTTGGATGTGTATGCATAACTACTCTATGATTTGGATCTATTTTTAATCTTGTAGCATGTGTCATTAAATGTGCTGGAAGTTCACTTGTGAACTTTCCTCCATCTTTATATCCCCAAAGAAGTTCTGCTTTTAATCCATCTTTTCCTATACGAATAATTCCAAGATTAGTTTCAGGATCTTCAATTACGTTTTTAAAATACTTTCCTGTTCCTGTTACTATAAAATACTTACCTACTAGTTCCTTTGCATCAAATCCTGTTGGTATTTCTCTTATAACTTTATTTACATCTAAATATTCCTTAACTTCATTTTCATCAAGTAAAACGGAAACGTTACCACCATTTCTCTCATCCCAACCTTGACGATACATATTACTTGTAATCTTGCATAATTCTTGTACAAACTTTGCTTCTAATATGTTTTTCATCTTTTACTTAACACTCCTTTTTCATAATCTTTTATTTCATTAAACCAATCATCACTTAATCCTTGTCTTTGAAGATATTCTCTCCATACATCATTAAATGGATATGTCTTTAATTGCTCTTGTCTATACATAAGTTCGGTAAACTCACCATTATCTTGTAGTTTCTTTAAATCCTCATTTGGTGTAAGCAAAGCATATAATAAAGCTTTTTGCATATTACGCTCTCCCATAACCCATGCAGATATACGATTTATAGAGGCATCAAAATAGTCTAATCCAATAAGTACTTTATCTAGCGCATTATTTCTTACTATTTCTTTTGCTATTTCTTTTAGTTCATCCTCAAATAAAACTACATGATCACTATCCCATCTTACACCTCTTGTTACATGAAGTGCAACTTTATCATAAAAAGCAAGAAGGGCTGGTATCTTATCACTTACATATTCAAGTGGGTGATAATGTCCATTATCTAAAAGGCAGCATATATCATTTTTAGCTGCATAATTTTGGTAAAACTCGTTGCTTCCAACAGTGTAACTTTCAACGCCAATACCAAAGACTTTGCTCTCAACAGCTATAACTACTCTCTTTTTATCATAAGGTTCTTTTAAAATTTCATCAAGACTTTCTTTTAAACGAAGACGTGGTGTTAGTCTATCTGCTGGAATATCTTTAAATCCATCTGGAATCCAAATATTCATAAGACAATGACTATTCATTTCTTTTGCAAAATATTCAGATATTTTAATACAAGCCTTGCAGTGTTTTATCCAAAACTCACGAACTGCTTTATCTGGAGAGGATAATGTAAGTCCTCCTTTTACCATAGGATGAGAAAACATAGTTGGATTAAAATCTATTCCATCAAGTCCTATTTCTTTTGCAAATTTTACCCATGGCGCAAAATGCTCAGGTCTATAATTATCTCTATCTACTTTTTCGCCGTTAAGCAAAGCATAACTTGCATGAAGATTAAGTCTTTTCTTCCCTGGCATTAAAGAAAATGCCTTTTTTAAATCTTCTTTAAGTTCTTCAAAATTTCTTGCTCTTCCCATGTAATTGCCTGTTGTTTGTATACCACCAGATGCGGCACCACCACCATCTAATCCAATTACATCGTCTCCTTGCCAGCAATGTACAGATATTGCTGTGCTTTTTAATTTTTCTATTGCTTGTTCTGTATCTACACCTATTTTTGCATAGATTTCCTTTGCTTCATTATAACTCATAACTATAACTCCATTTGACTTTTTAAATTTCCAATTGCAGTTGCTTCAATTGGCATTGCTATAACTTCTTTGCCAGTAAATTCTTTTGTAAATTCATTAACTATTTTATTATTTGCACCGCCACCTACAATATATATTTTATTAAAACTTCTTTTTTCACATTTTTCTAAATCATCTATTGCTTTTTTATATCCCATTGCCATAGATCTATAAGCACTACGATATAAATCGCCTTCACTCTTTGGCTTATCTAAATTTCTACTTTCAAACCATGCCTTAATTTTTTTATCCATATACTCTGGCAAAGAAAACTCTTTATCATTTACATCAAATACTCCATTAAAAGAGCTTTCACCTGCAAGTTTTTCCATATCCTTAAAACTTTTACCAAATACATTTTTAAGACATACATTAATCCACATACCTGTGATATTCTTTAAGAAACGGAAATTTCCAACTCCACCTTCATTTGCAAAATTATATTTCAAAGCCTCACTTGAAACATTTGCTTTTTTGATTTTTGCACCAACTATTGCCCATGTTCCGCTAGATATTAGGATGCTATCATCTTCGTTATCTACGGCATAAAATGCACTTGCTGTATCATGAGATGGACATAATCTTACAACGGTTTGACCACCTACTTCTTTTGCTATATCCTCCTTTAACTTTCCAACTATAGTTCCAGGTTGACAAAGCTGAGTAAACATATTTGCTGGCAAGCCTAACTCTTCAATAAGAGCTTTATCAAACTCTTTTGTTTTACAATTTACAAGGCCAGTTGTTGAAGCTTCTGTATATTCTTTTTTCATATTGCCTGTAAGTAAGTAACTAAAATATTCTGGCATCATTAAAAAGTTTGATACCCCATTTAAGCGTCCTTCTAATTTATCTTTGTATAGTTGATAAATTGTATTAAAAGTTTGAAATTGAATACCTGTATGCTCATATAGTTTGCTAAAAGGTATCTTTGAATTTATTTCCTGTATTGCACTTTCTGTTCTTAAATCTCTATATGCATAACATGGCATTATAGATTTACCATCCTTTATTAGAACATAATCTACACCCCATGTATCTATTGCTAAACTTTCAATATTTTTATACTTTGAAAATGCTACTTTTATTCCTTCTTTTATCTCTTTAAATAGTCTTGATGTATCCCAAGTAAGGTGGCCATCATTACTATCCATGTGATTTTCAAATCTATAAAGCTCTAATGTCTTTATTTCTCCGTTTTCTCTCCATCCTATAATATGTCTTCCACTTGATGCCCCTAAATCTATTGCAAGATAATACTTATTTTCCATTTTTTATTCCTCTTAATGATATTTGTTAGTATAACTACTAACACATCAATATAACTTTACCATAAATTATACTACGATTTCAAAGTTTATTGTTCCGGCACTTGGAAGCTTAACCCCTATAACAAACTTGCCATCTTCTTTTTGATAAGTTTTATCCTCACCGCTTGTAGCATTAGCAAGCATAGTAGATTTATCTCCCTCTTCCCACGTGGCATTTATTGTAAGAATATCACCATCTATTTTCCAGGTACCTGTAAGCCATGTCGAATATGTTTTTCCACTATCTGCACTTACTACAACGCTAAAAATATCACCATATAATTTACCTTCCTCAGGCTCACTTGGAGCTACTGTATGCTCAAATGTTACATATGCTCTTCCTATTCCAACCCAAAAGGCTTTAACTTCAGATTGATAAATCACGCCCTCTTGCTGCTTTGGAGTTTCTTCCTTACTACATGATATAAGCGTAAACATTAACACTAAAAGGCATAGCATGCTTATTACTAAACTTATTTTCTTTTTCATATAATTTCCACCTTTTTTTTAATTTTTATTCTTCAAATTCATATTCTCCAGCACCAACACTTTTTGTTTTTCCATTGATAACAATTTTTGCTGTTGTATTTGATGGAATGCTAATTTTGTAGTGCACTTTACCATCCTTTATTTCCCATGAACTTGACACTTTGCCATATATACTTAGGTATTCGCAACTTGCATAAGTTTCTTTTCCGCCAACTTGAGGCTTAATTAAAAACTCATTTTCACTAACTACATTTATTCCACACATACAGCGAACTAACCAATCACAAACTGCACCCTTTGAATAGTGATTTAAAGAAGCACAACCTTTATCTTCAGTTGATGGTCCTTCCCAGTCTTCCCAAATTGTTGTAGCGCCTTCCTTTGGCATAAAAAGCCAACCTGGACATTCTTCATTTTCTAAAAGTTTATATGCATATTTAATATCTATATCTGCAAGTACATCTAGAATAAAAGGAGTAGATAAAAATCCTGTACCTATGCGCCAATTATAGTTATCCATAGCTTTTATTAGTCTTTCTTTTGCATATATAGTTTGTTTTTCATCCAAAAGCCCCATATAAAGTGGACGAACTAATTTTGCTTGTCTATTTGTATCTAATGAATATTTTGGCTTTGATACATACTCTTGATATGCTCTTTTTGCACCTTCACTATATTCTTTTATCTTTATAAGTCTTTTATCTTCGCTTTTACCTAAAATTTCCGCAATTTTTAAAACCCTTTTTAATGTAAAATAAGTATATGCTGTGGATTCTTCTGGATGAGGAGCTGCAAAATCAAACCACTGAAAAGCCATTACATCATTCGGCTCAGCCCATTCCCCATAAGATTGCCCACAATTTACAAAATACTTTCTATTCTTAAGTGACATTGGAATAAATTTTGCGTACACTCCGCCCCATTTTCCAGCACGTCTTATCATAAAGTTTGCATACTTTATAATACCTTCATAGTATTCTCTTAAAAGTCTATCATCGCCATACTTTTCGTAATAATAAAGTGGAATATATACACCCGCACAAGCCCAGCCTACTGATCCATTCATAACCCACATAAACCAATCTTCATGTGCATATGGAACAATTTGTGCTAGTCTTCCACTTCTCCATTGTCTATCATAAATATCTCTAACATGCTTTCTTGCAAATGGTGCGTAATTCACCATATATGATGCAGTGTTAAAAAATACTTCACTATCTCCCGTCCATCCCATACGTTCTCTTGTTGGACAGTCTGATGGAAAATCAGTTGAATTACTCTTTAGCGACCATAATGTATTTTTATAGAATTTATTAATTAAATCATTTGAACATTCAAACTTTGACGTTTCTTCAAATGCGCTATATACAGAAATTGCCGTAAAATCTTCTTTCTCAAAAGGAATATCTGTATCAATTTGAGCATATTTAAATCCACCATAGAAAAACTTTGGTTTGTATTCGTTTAATCCCTCTTTACAGATATAATCTATTTCTTGAAGAGGAGATGGTTTACCTTTAAATATGCATTGAATATTTTTTAAAGAAAGTTCCCCATCTTTATCTAGCATTTCTCCAAGTGTAATATGAATTCTTTGCCCTTCTTTTGCATTAAGACTAAATTCTATGTATCCTGATAGATTTTGTTCAAACTCTAAAACAGTTTTTCCTTTTGGTGTTTTTATAACATTAATAGGTGAAAATTTTTCATTTTCCTTAACATAAAAATTATCTGATGCCGTAAGATTTGCCTTGTATTTAACAACTTCTACACTTCCACTAAAACTAGGCTCTTTTCTTGCGTCAACTCTTTCCCCATCTTTTAAATCAGCAAATAAAATCTCACCATCATTTGACCAGTTCCATGACTCATCACTACAAATCAACTCTTTACTTCCATCTTTTGATTCTATTTCAAGTTGTGCTATAAACTTTGTTTGTGTGCCATAAGTATTAACTCTACCTTTAGAGCCACTAGAGCCACGATACCAGCCATCTGCAAGACTTACTATTAAATTATTGTCTCCTTGATTTATAAGCGCTGTTACGTCATATACTTGATATTGTATTCTTTTTCTAAAATCAACAGAACCCGGAGCAAATACAAAATCTCCGCATTTTTTGTCATTTATTTTTGCTTCATAAAGTCCACATGCTGAAATATATAAACGAGCTTTTTTAACATCATTTGCATTAAAAACCTTTTTAAAACAGTCAACTGGATATCTATTTTTCTTATTAACCTTATAGTTTCCACTTATCCATTTAGCTTTCCAATCATCGAAGTTAAGTAAACCAATTTCAAAGAAGTTACTCTCACTCCACTTACCTTCCACATTATTTTCATCCCAAAGCTTAATTTTAAATTCAACTTGAGATCTAAACTTAAGTGGCAAGTTAAAATCTAGATGCATCCTACTGCTTTCAACTTTTTCAATTAAATATTCTTTGCCATCTATAAGAGCAAGCATACTATATGCAGTTTGTTTTTGACCGCAGTCACAATTCCAAAATATTCTTGGATTTATATTTCCTAGGCCTATAGGATTATTTAGATATTCTGTTTTTATATTTATAGCCTTCATGACAATTTACCTATTTCCATTTGAATTTTCTTATAATACTCTTCACCTTTTTGTCTTTCAATATTCCATGCTTTTTCTTCTTTTGCTTCTTTTGCTTTTCTATGTGCGTTATACTTTTCTAACTGCATAGGTGAAAGTTTTGCAAGTTTTAAAGCCTTCTTTTCTTCTAACTTTTTAACCTTAAGATTTTCCTTTTCCTCTTTAATACGGTTCTTTTCTTGAGCCTTATTTTCTTTATCTAAAACAGCTTTTTTATGTTTATCTAATTCTTGCTCAAAATTAAGTCCTTTCTTTTCGCACTTAGCTTTTAAGTTTTCAATAAATGCTTCCTCATTTTCAAGAGCAAATCTCTTTTCATCCTCTGCTGCCTTAACTTCAGGTGCTATCCACTCTTCACCACGACTCTCGCATTCTATCTTTTGACGCTCTCTTATAATTGCTTGTTTTTTGTTTATTGTTTTCTCTACATTGAAAAATACAAGCAATATTGCAAGTAACGCACCTGTTATAACCTCAAGTCCTACAAAGGCAAATGTAATTACATTCTTTACAGCCCCTGTTTGTACTGCTGCTACTGTTTCTCCAAGTTCATTAATAGATGGCGCAACATATCCAGCTTTTGCTAAAAGTGCATTGAAAATACCTGTACATACACCAACTAAAGCAACAGCTATAATGTTATATATAGACATTGCAAGACCATCACATCTAACGCCACTTTTCCATTCTATATGATCAAGAGAATCCGCAAATAAAGCCATAAATACATAGGCACTTGGAAGACCTCCTACATTTTTTATAAACTGACCAATAAGGACTATATATAGATTTGTTGGAGCTATACAACATATTGCACTACCTAGTGCATAAAGCACAAATCCCCATAAAGTCACGTTACGTTTACCAAATTTCTTTGCAAGTGGCCATACAAGGAATATACCAATTCCCATCGGAATACCACCTATAACTGATACAAGCATTTGTGTTATTCCATCGTTGTATGTTCCAAGAACATAGTTACAATAATAAACAAGCCCTAAATTTTTAAGAACAGTACCAAATGTATAAATAAAGAAGTATATAAATATAATCCATAGATATTTATCACTAAAAACAATTTTTAATTGTTCTTTAAAAGGAACTTTTTGAACATCAGAGTTTGCTTGTTCTTCTGTTACTCTTTCCTTTGTAAAATAATATTCTATAAGGGTAAATGGAAGCGCTATTATACTCAAAACGCTCATTACAATCATCCAAAGAGATTTATTTACACCAAGTATAGGCATTACTACCATTGGGAACACAAGAGCTACAACAATACCACTCATCATAATTGTAGAAATTTGATTAAATACAGAAAGACCACCACGTTGAATCGTATTTCTAGTAGATAAAGGAACCAATAAATTATGACTCATATTATAAATCGTATAAGCAAATGAATAGAAAAGATTATATGAAATTATAACCCAAGCAATTTGCAATTTTTGGTTACCACTTGGAACAACAAATAACAAAACCCCCGTTATTGCAACAAGAGGTGCTGCTATAAAAATCCAAGGTCTTGCCTTACCTTGTTTAGTCTTTGTGTTATCTATAACATAACCCATAATAACATTTGTTATAGCATCAATTATTTTTGAAATTATTGGGAATATAGTTAAAAATAACCCACCCCAAACACCTGTTAAATTTAAAACATCAGTATAATAAACATTTAGATATGTTGCTAAAACCGCATTAAGCAATAATGCACCACATGGCCCAATTAAGTAACCAAGCCATTTTTCCTTACTCGTAACATTTTGAGAATGTACGCGAGATTCAAAAATTTTTCCGGAAAATAACTGCCCTTGACTTATCATAATCTCTCCTTTTAACTACTATCTTAGTAGTTCCCTTAATTATATATTAACACCTAAGAGAGTCAATGTATTGTAATTTTGTCGGCAATATGATATATTTGTCATATAAAAAAGGAAAATTTAATATGGCAAAATTAGACTTAAAATACACATGTACTGTTATGGGAAACTTAAGTGGAATCCCTATTAGAATCTATAAAAATGGAAAGTTAGATTTTTATCACTCAGTTGTAAAACTTCCAATTGATCCTATTTGTATAGATAAAAATTCTATACTTTCTATAAATGATCATATAGGATACTTTGTTAACTCTTATTTTGCATATTATGGAGTTGTAAATAGTGGTAACCAAAAAATAATAATAGGGCCTACTAGACAAATTCCACTTTCAGAGCAGGAGTTAAAAGAAGTGGCCTTCACTGCTGATGTACCTCCTTCTCAAACTGAGGATTTTGTAAAAGCTATGAAAAGCATTATTCCAATGCCTCTTGAGAGTATTATGCAAATCCTTTGCGTTTTAAATCATGTTCTAAATGGAGAAAAAGCTGAACTTAAGGAGGTTTCTATATTTGAAGGAAAGCAAAAGGAAATTGAGGTAGATATTGCACAATCACAAATTAAGGAAACAGTTTCTGCTCAAAATAACCGCCCTAATGATTTACATAACACAATGTCCATTGAAAACACAATTCAATCACTAGTATCAAAAGGAGATATTCTTGCCTTAAAAGAGTGGGTAAAAAACGCACCAGCAGTGCGTGGTGGGACGTTAGCACAAAACCAATTAAGACAAATTAAAAACACTTTTATAGTCACTGCAACCCTTGTTTCAAGAGCCGCAATTTCAGGCGGAATGGATGTTGAAGAATCACTATCATTAAGTGATATGTATATTCAAAAATGTGAACTTATAAACGATTTATCTGAAATTATAAATTTGCAATATAGAATGGTTGTTGATTATACTCAAAAAGTAAATGAAATAAGAAAAGGAAAATCTCCAACAAAACTTGCTCTTGATGTTGCTAATTATGTTCGTCATCATTTATCTGAACCTATTACAACAACTAATATTGCCAAAGCTCTTTTTATTAATAGAACTTATTTATCTGAAAAATATAAAAAAGATACTGGTGAAAATTTATCTGATTTTATTCAAAAGGAAAAAATTGATGAAGCCAAACGCCTTTTAAAATATACGGACAAATCCTTACTCTCTATAAGTGTATATTTAGGATTCTCTTCTCAAAGTCATTTTAACCATGTATTTAAAATGACTACAGGAAAAACTCCAAAAGAATATAGATTAAATATTTAACCCCATTATAAAAAATAACAATTTTCCCCTATAAAAGTTTAAAAGACGGCATTTTTTTCTTGACAATAGTTTAATATTATAATAATATTATAATGCTTTACACGTAAGCCCGTTTAGCTCAGTTGGTAGTAGCATGCGACTGTTAATCGCAGTGTCGTAGGTTCAAGTCCTACAACGGGCGCCAAATATATGGTCTATAGGTTCTATAGACCATTATTTTTTTAGTCTTTTATAAAGATAATCCATGTTATAAATGTGCAAAGGCGTCTTTGTTAATCACGACCCCAGAATAAACGAGCAAATAATAGAAATATAAAAGCATTAAAAATGCGCCCCTAATTTTTTTCAAATTTATAGGGCGCATTTTAATTTTAGTTATAAGATTTTTTCAAGGTTAATATAAACTCTTAATCAACCTCTACTTCACCATCAATACAATAAACTGTAAACTCAGTTCCTGATGCCCAACCTTCTCCTTTTTCAATAGCATTCCATTGAGCTACTGTACCATTAAAATAGAAGTTTGTAGGTATGAATTCTTTAAATGCATTTTTGCCAATAGAAGTAATTGTAGATGGAATTGTTATACTTGTCACTCTCTCATCTTTAAATACCTCATCTGCAATTTTAGTTACTGTTTTACCATTTGCTTCAGATTGAATTACAATAAGATTTGGACAAACTGTAAGGGATGACACTGTACAAGTTCCGTCCTCGTTATCTGTATAGCAAACATCATCTGTTGTATTTACATTATCAAAACATCTACCATTTGTGCACTCTACAACAAAACTTGTAGAACTTGAATCAATCCAGTTTGATGCTGAATTTTCCATAAGTGTTGTCCATTGTTCTCTTGTTCCAGCAAAATCAATTTTTTCAATTATGCAGTTTTTAAATGTTTCACTCGATAATACAAACTGTGTTGAGTTGATTTTTACTTCTTTTAAACTAGAACAATTATAAAAAACTGAAGAGCCTACCGATGTTAAAGTTGATGGCAATTCTATGCTCTTTAAGGCTGAACAACTATTAAGAGCTCCCATTCCAATATATGTTACACCTTCAGGTATTTCAACATATTTAAGACCTGAACAAGTATCAAATGCTCGTTCACCTATTGTTGTTATGGTATTAGGCATAATAACACAAACAATAGGTTCATTAGAAAATCCTGATGTTTTAATTTCTTTGACTGGTTTGTTTTCATAAGTAGCTGGAATAAATATAGCCTTATCCGTACAATTTCCCATGCTTACCTTAAATCCATTACTATCATCTGTTGCAGAAAAATTTAAACCTTCTGAATATACAACATCTGTTGCTACCTTATCTACTTCACCATCTATGCAGTATACTGTATAGTCACCTGTTCCATAGTTCCAATTTGCACCTTTTTGTACATTATTCCATTCTTCTTTTGTACCATTATATAAGATACGAGAAAGATTCTTTAGACCTACAAATGCGCTCTTTCCAATCTTTTTAATTGTATTTGGAATAGAAACTATTGTAATTTCATCATGACCAACAAATACTTCAGCACCTATAGAAGTTAATGTATATTCAGGATCATATGAAGAAGATGTATAGTATATAGTTGGAATAACTATTCTTTCCCATTCAGAATAATCTTCTACACCATTATACTCACCTTCAGTTCCACTTACATTTGTAAGCCACTTTTGCATATTATTATATGCTGTTTCAGCATCTATATAATTACCATCTGTACAATGTGCAACAAAACAAGCATTTAGATTAAATATATTAGTTAAGTGCGTATCTGTTGTACTATTTGTTAAAATTGTTTTCCATTGTTCTCTTGTACCATCAAAATAAAAATCATCAACATAAGCATTATTAAAAGCACTTATTTCAATCTTTGTTAATGTGTTATGTAATGTTACAGACTTAATATTTTTACTATTTGTAAATAAATACTTTGGAATAACTGTTAGTGTAGAAGGAAGGGAAACTTCAGTAAGTTTTTCACAACCTCCAAACATTCCATTTCCAAGTTTTGTAATACCCTCTGGTAACACAATTTCCTCTAATGAACTACAACCATAGAAAGTATCAGCATCTATTTCGTACTCCGATCCATTATATGTCTCCACAGTATCACCAAAATCTGTTATTGTTGTTGGAAGTGTAACTGACTTAATATTTTTGCTATATTCAAAAGTTTCATATCCTAAAGTTGTTACTCCCTCAGGGATTACAACCTTTACAAGACCAGAATTATTAAATGCTAATTTTCCTATTTTCTTTAAAGATGATGGGAATGTAATATTTTGAAGCGAAGTTGTTTCATAAAAGGCCCCATCCTCAATATTAGTTAGAGATTGTGGTAAAGATACTCTTTCTAATTTTGAGCAACAAGCAAACGAATATGTTCCTACACTTGTTATAGAATCAGGCAAACATATTCCTGTTAATTTATCATCACCCTTATAAGTTTCCTGATTACAAAAAGCAAAAGTTTTTACTCCAACAACTGGTTTTCCTTGATATTCTGATGGAACTAATATAACGTTATCTTCACATGTTCCTCTTCCTGCAAGCACATAGCCTGTTGAATCAGAATTTAACTCAAAAACTAATCCTTCTGAAGCTGTAGCTGTTGATGTGTTATTAATATCACCATCGCTGCAACGAATAACTAATCCAGTTAAACCATAATCCCAGTTTTTACCTTTTGTTATTGCATTCCATTCAGTTTTTGTGCCTTTATATATGATTTCTTTTAATTTTTTACAACTACAAAAAGCATAATCACCAATATTTGTTATATTTTTACCCATTGTAATAGATGTAATATCTTCATTACCAAAAAATGAATCTTTACCGATTGAAGTAATATTTTTATCATTATATTTTTCTCCAATAGATATTTCAGTATCTTTGCAATCTCCAATTCCTGAAACTTCATAAGTAGATCCATCTGTACTTAAAGTAAATGCAAGCCTATCAGTTGGGTCTTTATAAACAATTTCTTTTGTATTTGTTTTTGACGAATTGTTTACAACTACAACTGGAACAATAATAGCAGTAAGAATTACTACTAAAATTACGCAACCAACAATAATAAGATTACGTAAGCCAAGTTTTGCATAAACCTTTAAACTTAAATCTTTAATCTTGTTGCCAAGATTTTCAAACCATAGCATAATTTTATTCTTTTGTGCTTTCTCCTCTTTTGGAGTTTGACCAGCATCTTGAATTTCTGCTTTAGGTTGATCTTCAATGTTTTCATTTTTGTTGTTATCTTCTAGCATACAAAATAAAACTCCTTTTTATTTTTTTTACAAAAGCATATTTAATGCCTTGTTTTTTTCTATAATCAAACAATAATTATTCTTGAATATCTTCGTTGCTATGTTGTAGTTTATCCATATAATATAATTCTCTAGTTTTTCTAAAATATTCTATAGAGAAAATTACTGTAAAAATAAACTCAAGTGATGCAGCAAATTCTATAGTTCCCCAAACCTTTGCAGCTATTGGATGAACATTACCATCATTTATTTTCTCTATCCACAAAATAGAAAAAATAAAAAATCCAACAATTATTGTATATAACATCTTTATTGAATAACTTCTTCTTAATTTTACGACTTCATCTTCAACCCTTGAATTAACAAGTTTAGAAAAACAAGGAATTAATGGGGCAAATAAAATAATTGCAAAAATAAGAGCTAAAATTGACCCAAATAGATTTGTTAATAATAAATGGTAATCATTAAAATTAGATATATACGCAACAACATTTGAAGATATTATCCATGTAAGGTATAACACCATAATAATAATTGCATTTATTAATTGATTTTTACTTAATTTTACCTTTTTCATACTGTGAGTATTTTATCACTTATATATAAATGGGTAAACAAAAATAATACCTTTACTAACTTATTTGGCAAAAAATTACACCAATTTGGCCTTAAATTTTTGTAATTTATCAGAAAAAAAAAGAAGAGCTATAAACTCTTCTTTATGGATGCGGCAATGTCCT
>CAYZGK010000008.1:62510-70363 GCA_964478025.1 uncultured Christensenella sp. | reverse complement strand
TTAATTGGAGAAACTTAATATGAGCATGACAACAACACTTGCTAGCAAATTAACAGTAGCACATGATTTAAGTCCAGATAGTAGAGATAGAAATTATAAAGGTAGAATCAAACAAATGTTTGGTGTATTTAGTGCACATCCATTAAAAACAATGGGAGTTAGTGCATTAGGTGCAATTTTCTTTTTACCTTTACTTGCCGTTTTAGTTGTTATTCTTCCATACATAATAGAACCATCAATTTTAGCAAATTATAAATTTGTTGGTGATTTAGGAATGGGTTATGGTGCAACAAGTGCTGCATATGCAGCTGAGGCTTTAACAAAAATCTATAATGCTAGAATTTTATATTCTTTATGCATAATTCCAGGACTTATGATTGGCTCTATTGGAATGGCTGGTGTTTACAATGTTATGAGAAATTACCTATGGGATGTAGATACTCATGTATTTAGAGATTTCTTTAAGGGAATTGCAAGACACTGGTATAAATTTTTAATTACATTTACTGTCTTAGGAATAATTGCAACGGGTGCTGTTTGTTCAATTCTTGAAATTGTTAAATATACATCAATACAAGGGTCTTGTCCTGCTATATGGTGGGTACTTGCTGTATTTGCTTGTTTACTTGGATTAGTTGCTATAATGTATTGCATTGTTACAGTTCCAATGTTTGTTACATATAGATTCTCAGATAAGCCAATGCAAAACTTTGGTATATGCTTAAAAAATGGTGCACTTTTAACATTAATTAACAGTGTTCAAATTTTAATAATGGCAGTAATATTTGTTGCTCCATGTTTGTTATTCTTAATTAATACAATTGTATGGTTTGTAGTTGTTGTATTAATAGTTTATGGATTTGCTTTCTATGCTGTTATGAATATTGCTTATTCACAATTCTTAACGGATAACTTTATTGCATATTTATATAACAAACAAGTTGCAGATGAGTTAAAAGCTAAGGCTAAAGCTAACAAAGAATACAAAGATAAGAAGCAAAAAACTAACAACAAGAAAAAGAGAAAATAATGGAAGCTTATACAATTCTTGCAAAATATTATGATATTTTGATGCAAGATTTTGATTACCAAAGTTATTTAGATATTATTAAATCCTACACAAAAGGTGAAGGTGTAGATTTATGTTGTGGAACAGGAAGCATGACAATAATGCTTTCAAAACTTGGAAATAAAATGATAGGTGTAGATTTGTCTCAAGAGATGTTAAATGCAGCAAGAGATAAAGCTCGTTTAAATTTTCAAAATATAACCTTTATAAACAGCGATATATTTGATGTTGAGTTTCCTCATCCAGTAGATTTTATGACATGTGTTTGTGATGGAATAAATTACATAGAAAAGAAAAAATTAAAAAAACTATTTGAAAATATATCTAACAATATAAAGAAAGATGGTTATTTTATTTTCGATGTTTCATCAGAGTATAAATTAAAGAAGATAATAGGGAATAATATATTTTGTGAGGATTCAGAAAATGCCACATATATTTGGTCAAATGAACTTAAAAAAGATCATGTAAATATGTCACTTGCGTTTTTTGAAAAAGAAAAAGATAACTTATATAAAAGAATTGATGAAGAACATACTCAATATTTTCATAAAGAGCAAGATTTGTTAGAATTATTATACAAGTTTGAGGTAAAAGTTTTTGATGGAGTAGATTTTAACAAAGTTAAAAATTCATCAAGAAGATTATTATTTATTTGTAGGAAAAAGTAAAAATGGATGTAATAAAAAGAGCAATATTATTTAAAAATACAGCAATAGTAGATATTTTAGATACAAAAGAATTAATTCAACAAGCTATTGATTATCATAAACTTTCAGATGATGCCGCAGTAGCACTTGGAAAAGTTTTAATGATTGGTGCTTTTATTTCATCAGGTTTTAAAGATAAAGGCGAGAAACTTACTATTATTGTTCAAGGAGACGGAACTGGTAAAAAAATAGTGGTTTGTGGAAATTCTATAGCTCAAGTTAGAGGTTATATTGAAAATACCAATGCTAGTGGTAGTGTTACAGATATAGTTGGCAAGAAGGGCTATTTAAATGTAATTAAAGATTTTGGTATGAAAGAACCATACAATGGAATTTCTCAAATAGTTACAGGAAATATTGATTTTGATTTTGCATACTACTTTACATATTCAGAACAACTTCCAACAGCTATCTCCCTAAGTGTTAAGGTTGAAAATGGTAAATGTATAGCAGCAAATGGAATTATAGTTCAACCAATGCCAAATTGCGATGAAGGTGACATTTTTATCCTTCAAGATATAGTTTCACAATTTAAAGATTTTTCAAAAATTGTAGAAGAAAAGGGTGGAGTACAAGAAACTTTAGATTTTTATTTTGGTCATTTTGATATAAATCAACTTGAAGATATTAATCCAATATATAAGTGCAATTGTTCAGATGAAAGGACTAAAGAATTAATAAAATCTTTAGGTAAAAAAGAAGCTGAAGATATAATAAAGGAAGTTGGAAAAATAGAAGTAGGTTGTCAATTTTGTAATAAAAAATATGTATATAGAGCTTGCGATTTAAGGAGCATTTTTGATGAGTAAGATTATAAAGATGCCATGTAGCGTGAAAGATTATAAAGACTTAGCCCAAGATTGTATAGATAATGACGATTTTGCTCAGGCTGCTGTTTATTATAGGTCCGCACTTAAGTTTACTAAATCTGAAAAGGAAAAAATAAAGATAAACATAGAACTTGCAAAAATGTATGCAGCTCGATTAAAGTATGGATATTCAAATGAGTTAATGTTTGATGTTCTATCAAAAGAACCTAACAATAAAGAGGCAATGGTTGTACTATTTGTAAACTATTTATCTTTAAATAGAAAAGAAGTTGCCTCATATTACTATGACAAAGCAAAAAGATATATAAAATCAAGAGGTTTAATTTCCTTTAGAAATGCCGATGATATGGCTGAATTAGAAAACGATTTGCTTGAAGAATTAGAAAATGTAAAGAATGATGAAGATTTAAATATTCAACCAAACGATTTTGATATAGAAAAGTTTTTAAGTGAAGATAAAGCTCCAATACAATTTAGTGTTATTAACGATGGTGTTAGATTTGATCAAATAGTAGATGAAGTTTGCCATGAGGTTAATGAAGGTAATTTTGGAACCGCTATTGATAAGGCAAATGAAGCACTAAAATTAAATGTTCCTAATGAGCGAAAAAAAGTTGCATATTACTCAAAAATAATGTGTCTTGTGCTTTTGAATTACTATGCAGAAGCAAGAGAACTTGCGGAGAAAGTATTAAAAGAAATTAGTGACGATTTTGCTATAAGAATGCTACTTTGCCAAGCATGTTTAGAACAAAAGGATAAAGAGGCGTTAAAAAAGGCAATAGAGCCACTTCTTGAAAAAGACTGTGAACAAACATTTATGTACCATAGAATAATTCAAACATTGCTTGATGCAGGACTGAATGAAGAGTGCTATGCATATTTAAAACAAAGGATAAAGGATGAGCCTGATTCTTATACATATAACTCATATCTAGGTATTTTATATTATAATCAAGGACTTAAAGAAAAAGCTCTAGGAGTTTTTTCTGAATTAAATGGAAGATATGGGGAATTATCTAATGCAAAACATTTTGTTGATTACATAAAAGGGACAAAAAAGCTTAAGCCTATTCCTGCAAACGCGCCATTTGGGGATTGGAAAGAATTATGGAATATCTATACTGAATATTTTCACCAATGTATGAAACTTAATGATGCACCTTTTTTAATTGAGATGCTAAATCATAGTGACGATATTGTGTATAAAATAAAATGGTTATCTACTGATAAAAGAACTAGAGATGTTTTTGAATTAGTGTCAAGAATCATGATTACACAAGCGCCTGAAAGTAAGAAAAAAGAAGCTAAACAACTTCAAGTTTTAAAAGAAAAAGTTTTACATTTAGCAGTTGTTCAATATATAGATGATCTTACTCAATGTCATATTCTAATTGAGAGTATGCTTAATCGTGTCGAAGATAAAATTCCTGTTGCAATAGATGGCTTATTTTATGTTGCAGATGTATCTGAAATATATGCTATGGACCTAAACTTTACAATACATTATGCTTTTGTTCAAGCTATGGGCGTTGCAATATGTCATGGAGAGAAAAACTACAAGAAAATGCTAGTATTTTTAAAGAATATGAAGCAAATTTTTGATGATAAGGATTTTCATTGGATGAGTGGTTCATCAATAGCTGCACTGTTTGTAAAGACAGCTTTAGATGGCGAGGAGATTTCTCCAGAATTTACTATGAACTATAATGAAAAAATATTTGAAAAATATAGAAGAGAACTTGATAAACTTGTTGATGTTGAAGCATTAAAAAAGGGACAAGTCATTTATATTTAGTTGAATTTATTTAGTGCATAATCTAAATTTTATCGTTGATTATAATAAAAATTTGGGTAAAAATCGCTCTTTTTACCCAAGTTTTATAATTTATTATTAATATAATAATAGTTGTATTACTCCCTTTTGGGTGTTATAATTTTCATACGTATGTATAAATTGGAGGCTTTATGCAATTTAAGAAACAAGACATTTTTTCAATACCAAATATTTTGACTTACATAAGATTTATATGTTTGCCATTTTATTTATGGTTAATGTTTGGCTCTTTAGCAAAAGAAAATGCTACTCAATTTATTTACATAGTAGTTGGTTTAGTTATATTTGTTTTTGCAGAAATTACAGATATTGTAGATGGTCACATTGCAAGAAAATATAACATGATAACTGACATTGGTAAGGTAATAGATCCAATTGCAGATAAATTAATTCAATGCTTTGCAATATTAACTTTAGCTATTGTTACGATGAAAACATCAACTCAATTTGTTTGGGCTACATGGGTGTTTGCAGGAGTTTTAATAGCAAAAGAAGTTTTTATGGGAGTATCTTCTAGATACTTTATGGTTAAATCAAAATACCAAATTGAACAAATGGCAAATCGAGTGGGAAAGAATGGTGCTGTATTCAACTTTGTTGAACTATGCCTAATATTCTTGTTTAACATTGTAGATAGGTTAACTCAAGATTGGGCTTGGCCAGTTAAGTGGCTACAGATTATTTCTCTAGTGCTAAGCTATATAGTTATGATTTGGGCAATGTTTTGTTGTGTTTGGCAAATTTATGCCGGTTATAATTACACAAGAATATATGGTAATCGATTAAAAGCATTAAGAGAAAGTGGAGAATTAGAAAAATTAGATGCTAAGGGAAACCCTATAGCACAAGAAATAGAGGAAAATAAATAATGCTACTTTCAGGTGATTTATTATCTTGGATAGAATTTCACCCAGAAAGATTATCTAAGCCACAAACAATAATAGGAATAACATTGATGGTTTTAGGTTTAATAGTGTTATGGACTTCACCTTATATAGCAAAGATTTCCATATTTAAAAAGTGGTCAGAAAAAGATCCTCAAAAAAGAGATGTGAATATCCTTGCAAAAATAGTTGGCATGATATTTGCCGTTGTTGGCTGTATCGTTGCATGTATATAAATAGAAAATAGTACGGAGAGTATAAATATATGAAGATGGAAAAAACATATAATCCACAAGATTTCGAAGGTAGAATTTATGAAGATTGGTGTAAAAATGGATATTTTACAGCCAAAGTAGATAAGAGAAAAGAACCATTTACAATGGTTTTACCACCTCCTAATATAACAGGACAATTACACTTAGGCCATTCGCTAAACTCAACAATACAAGATGTTATTGCTAGATTTAAAAGAATGCAAGGTTATTCAACATTGTTCCTACCAGGAACAGACCATGCTGCTATTGCTACCGAGGTTAAAATTGTTGAAAAATTAAGAGAAGAAGGTTTAACAAAAGAGCAAATAGGTAGAGAAGCCTTTTTACAAAGAGCAGCAGAATGGAAAAACCAATATGGTGGAAGAATTGTTGAACAATTAAAGAAAATGGGTGTTTCTTGCGATTGGACAAGAGAAGCATTCACAATGGATGAACAACGTTCAAAAGCTGTAAAACAAGTTTTTGTTAACTTATATAACAAAGGACTTATTTACAGAGGACATAGAATTATTAACTGGTGTCCTTGCTGTAAAACTGCAATTTCAGATGCAGAGGTAGAATATTCAGAGCAAGCAAGCCATTTATGGAATATAAGATACCCACTAGTTGATGGAACAGGTGAAATAATTGTTGCAACAACAAGACCTGAAACATTATTTGGTGATACAGCTGTTGCCGTAAATCCAAAGGATGAAAGATATGCATCAATGGTAGGCAAAATGCTAAAACTTCCTTTAACTGATAGAGAAATTCCAATTATTGCAGATAACTATGTTGAAATGGATTTTGGTTCTGGTGCAGTTAAAATTACTCCAGCACATGATCCTAATGACTTTGAAGTAGGTTTAAGACATAACCTTGAAGTTATAAATGTAATGAATGATGATGGAACTTTAAACGAGTTTACTGGAAGTAAATATAATGGTCTAAAGGGATTAGAGGCAAGAGAACTTGTTTGTAAGGATTTACAAGATCAAGGTTATATGGTTTCAATTGAAGATTATACTCACAATGTAGGAACATGTTATAGATGTCATACAACAGTTGAGCCAAGAGTTTCTGATCAATGGTTCGTTAAGATGGAACCACTTGCAAAGCCAACAATTAAAGCTGTTAGAGAGAAAAAGACAGAATTTATTCCAAATAGATTCTCAAAGATTTTCTTCCACTGGATGTGTAATGTTAAAGATTGGAATATTTCACGTCAACTTTGGTATGGTCATAGAATTCCAGTTTATTACTGTCAAGATTGTGGAGAGACAATGGTTTCAATGGATACACCATGCAAGTGTAGTAAGTGTTCATCTACAAATATAAAGCAAGACGAGGATGTATTAGATACATGGTTCTCATCAGCTTTATGGCCATTTGCAACACTTGGATATCCTGATGATACAGAAGATTTAAAATACTTCTATCCAAACTCACTACTTGTTACTGCATACGATATTATTTGGTTCTGGGTTTGTAGAATGTTATTCTCAGGTATTGAGCACATGGGACAAGTTCCATTCCCAGAGGTATTGATTCATGGTATTGTAAGAGATGCTCAAGGAAGAAAAATGAGTAAATCTTTAGGTAATGGTATTGATCCAATTAAGATTATTGATCAATATGGAGCTGACTCTTTAAGATATTCATTAATTCAAGGTATTTCTCCAGGTAATGATACAAGATATATCGATGAAAAAACAGAAGCTGCTAGAAATTATATTAATAAGATTTGGAATGCTTCACGTTTTGTATTGATGAATACTGAAGGCGTAAAAATTAAGAAAATGGGTACATTCCCACTTAACCATTCAGATAAGTGGATACTATCTAAGTTAAATCTAACAATTAGAGATGTAACAAAGAACTTAACAAAATATGAGCTTGGTATGGCAGCTGCAAAGATTTATGACTTTGTATGGACAGATTTTTGTGATTGGTATATTGAACTATCTAAGACAACTCTATATGGAGAGGATAAAGAAAAGAAAGCTAATACTTTATCTGTTTTAGTTTATGTACTTGAAAACATATTAAAGTTAATGCATCCATTTACTCCATTTGTAACAGAAGAAATTTATCAAAATCTTCCAACAACAAAAGGAACAATAATGTTACAAAAATGGCCTGAAGTAAATAAGAAATATACATACTCAAAAGAAAGAAAAGAATTTGAGGCTGTAATGGATTTAATTAAGGCTATTAGAAATATGAAGCAGGAGAGAAACGTTGCTCCATCAAAGAAAGTTTCAATAAA
>CAYZGK010000008.1:57974-62410 GCA_964478025.1 uncultured Christensenella sp. | reverse complement strand
TTAGAAATATGAAGCAGGAGAGAAACGTTGCTCCATCAAAGAAAGTTTCAATAAATTTGGTTAACTCTCAAATTAAGGAAAAGGATATTCCTTATGTACAAAAACTTGCTGGAGTAGACAATGTTAACTTTATTGAAAATAAAGATGGCTTAGATAAGAACGTAATTTCTATTTTTGGCTCATATGGAGAAGTTGTAGTTGCTCTTGGTGAACTTGTTGACTTAGTTGCTGAAAAAGCAAGATTACAAGCAGAACTTGATTTGATGAAGAAAGAAATTGCGAGATCTCAAGGTATGTTAAATAATCCTGGATTTGTAAATAAGGCACCAAAGAACTTAATTGAAAAGGAACAAGAAAAATTAGCTGCTAATAATGACAAGTATGAGAAATTAAAAGCTCAAATAGAAAGCATGTAATTTTATGGGAAAATATAAATATTTATTTTATGATTTCGATGGTACTATAGCAAACTCTTATGAGGGAGTTTACGAGGGTATGAAACAAGTTTTTGAACATTATAAAATAAATGTAGATAAGTCTTTATATACAAAGTATATAGGACCTCCTATAAATGATACATTTGCTTCCTACTTAGGCTCAAAAGAAAAAGGGTATGAAGCTGCGTATTTATATAGAAAATATTATAATGACCAAGGGCTTGTTTTAAAGACATATGCCTACGATGGAATAAAGGAAACATTTAAATCTTTACATGAAAAAGGATATAAAGTTTGTGCTGCTACTTGTAAAAAGCAAGAGGAAGCAGAAATGCTACTTAAGAGATTTGGATGTTTTGAGTATATGGATTTTATCTCCGGCTTGGTTTATAATGTAAGAGAATCTAAAGCATCAATTATTCAACATGCACTTGATGAACTAAAGGCAGATATAAAAGATTGCGTGATGATTGGTGATACAAAATACGATGTAGAAGGAGCTGAGGCTTTTAATATGGATTGTATTTTATGTCTATGGGGCTTTGGAGAATATGATAAAATAAATAATAAAAACGTTGTATATAGAGCAAAAAATCCATATGACGTTGAAAAATTTATTGAGGAATAGATATGACAAAAAATGTAAAAAGAACATTTGCGTATATAAAACATAATTGGTTGTCAGTTTATGTTCATGCATTGATTGTGTCAATTATATTTACTATATTTGTTAATCCTACAAGTTCATTTGACTTCATAGTTACAGAAATTTCTAATTTTAAGTTTGAAAATATGTTAGAAATTTTCGTAATGATTAATGATGGTTCAAAATGGGGCAATTGGCAATATGTAATAATGTTCTTTTCGATAGCAGTTGTTTCTTTAATAGTATTTAGTTCTTTTATTGGACAAATTCAAAACAAAATGAGATATGGTCAACCTCTTTATCATGGTATAAAGGGTATTTTTAAAAGAACAAATGAATTTTTATTTGCAACACTACGTGCATTAATTACCGTTGCTATTGCTATGGAATTTTTTGCAGTTTTAATGAGCTTAGTTCTTTATTTTGCAGTTAGTGTTATTCATAGTACTGTTGCTAAAATTGTTGTAGTTTTATTTTTTGCAGTTCTTTTAGTTACAGGTTATATGTATGGTCTTGCATGGCTTTCTTGTGTTCTTCCAAATATGACAATGAGAAATGCAGGATTGTTCTCAAGTATGAAATCAAGTGCAAATATGGTAAAAGATAAAGTAAATGGAGTTTTCTTAGATTTCGGACTTCCTCTTTTATTATTTTACATCCCAATTTTAACTATTAGTGGTTTTGATATTGTTTATAACCATGTGGTTTTAACAATTATAAGATATGTTGTAAATTTCGCATTTTATATGTTTAGTTTTACATACTACATTATTTATATGTATTGCTTGTTCTTCGACTTAAATGAAATAGAAAGAGAAGATATAAATGAGCATTCAAAATGGAGGATATAAATATGAAAGTTAAGAACTCATTCAGTATTTTCTTTAGTAATTTTTCGATTGTATATAAATTAATTTTATTTCTAATCGTTTTGACTATTATATTTTCTATTTTAGGAACAGCTTGTTTTTTACCACTTTTAAATGGTTTTAGAAAACAAGTTGGAGACTTAGGTATAGACGAAGCACTTTTTGATTATTTGACGGCAATAAGAAAGGGTGGAGATGTTCATGGAGCATATAATAATTTAATTACAGCTATTCATGGACTTAGCTCTGTTGCTATAGAGTGGAATGTGAATTTAATTTTTGCAGGTGTATTTTTACTTATATTTATATTCTTTTACGCTATGCTTTATTTTATGTCATATTACACAATTACGGATATTTTAAAAAATAAGATGTCTGCATATTCTAACTTTGGTTTTGTTTCAAATTATATTGTAAATATGAAAAAATCTTTTTCTTTTGCAATATTATATGGACCAATGTCATTAGTTATGATTTTAATTGCAATAATTGGATTCTTTGCAATTTTATTAACACTTACAAACTTTAGTTTATTCTTGGGATTTACTTTATCTTTCTGCTTCTTAATAATACTTTTAGCTTTAAGAAGAACATTATTTGTATATTGGATTCCAGAGATGGTAGTAAATGGAGTTTCTGCAAAGGATTCGTTTGTTAAGAATTTTGAATATTTAAAAGGTAATTTTTTAAGAATTTTTGGGGCTTATATATTTATTTATATAATTAGTTTTATTTTTGTTGTGGTAAGTACAATTGTAACTATGGGAGTTTGCTTTATTATAATGTTTGCAGTGTGCTGGTATATAATGCAAATTCTAGATATGGTTGAGTACTATCATATTCGTGGATTAAAGTATTATATTGATGAACAAACCGTTATAAATCCTAACAAAAAATATAAGGACGCATTAATGGAAGATTAAAAAGCTCTAAAAGGAGGTTTTTATGATAGAAGTAGTTGATCTTAAGAAAAAATATACTCCAAAGAAAGGAACGCCAGTAATGGCTTTAAATGGAATATCCATAAAATTTCCAGAAAAAGGATTAGTTTTTATATTAGGTAAATCAGGATGTGGTAAGTCTACGCTTTTAAATATGATTGGCGGTATGGACAAAGTAGATTCTGGAGATATCATAATAAAAGGAAAATCTACAAAGGATTTTACACAAGCTGAATTAGATAGTTATAGAAACACATATTTAGGTTTTATTTTCCAAGAATACAATATATTAAATGAGTTTACTGTTGGGGCAAATATTGCGCTTGCTCTTGAACTTCAAGGTAAAAAAGCAACAAATGAGAAAATAAATGAAATATTAAAGATGGTAGACTTGGAAGGTTTTGCCCATCGTAAGCCTATGCAATTATCTGGTGGTCAAAAACAAAGAGTTGCAATAGCTAGAGCCTTAGTTAAAAACCCACAAGTAATCCTTGCTGATGAGCCAACAGGGGCACTTGATAGTAAATCTGGCATAGGAGTTTTTGATACATTAAAAAAACTATCTCAAGATAAATTAGTTATAGTAGTTTCTCATGATAGGGAGTTTGCTGAATCATATGGCGATAGAGTTATAGAACTTAAAGATGGCCAGGTTATTTCAGATATTGAAAAATATAAGGAAAAATCCGAAAAGAAAAATGAATCAATTTCCATTGTAAATAATAAAATTATACAAATCGAAAAAGGATATGAATTAACTCAAGAAGATGTTGATATGATTAATGCATATCTAAAAAATAATGAGGCATTTATATCTTTAGATGAAAAGTCTAATAGAGATATAAAGAAGTTTGCTCGTATTGACGACAATGGAGATCAAGATTGCTTTAAAGAAACGGACGAAAAAGAGATTGTCTATAATAATAAAGATAAATTTAAACTTATTAAATCAAGACTTCCTTTTAGAGATAGTTTCAAAATGGGTGCATCTTCTTTAAAAGCAAAACCATTTAGATTAATTGTAGCTATTTTCCTTGCTGTTGTAGCATTTACTTTATTTGGTCTTGCAGATACTATTTCTTCATACAATAAATACACGTGTACAACATCTACAATTGAAGATAATAGTTTGGATTCAGTTTTATTTATAAAGAAAACGACGTCTGATTTAGATTCTGATTATGGATATTACAATACAAAATCAATCGAGGATAAGGATATAAATTATCTAAAAGAAAAAACGGGTATTGATTTTTATAAAGTATATAATACTGGTTCTTTGGGCATTTTCTCTAAATTAAATTCAGCTAATTTTGATGATTCAAATGAAAGTACATTAATGAACAATTTTAGTAGGTTTGTTTTATATGATTCAATAAAAGATATGAATTATACATTATATGGAAATGAGCCAGTAAATGGGGACGAAATTGTGATAACAAAATATGCATATAAGTTTTTTAACAAATATGGATATGATACTCATACAGAAAGCGAAATTAATAGTATAGAGAGTTTTTTAGCTTTAAATCCAACGCTAAAT
>CAYZGK010000008.1:49645-57874 GCA_964478025.1 uncultured Christensenella sp. | reverse complement strand
AGAAAGCGAAATTAATAGTATAGAGAGTTTTTTAGCTTTAAATCCAACGCTAAATGTTTCAGGATATGATTATAAGGTAGTAGGTGTCGTAGATACTAAGTTTGATACAAGTAAATATAGTAAGTCTTCAAATTCAGACAGTGCATTAATGGAAATTTTAATATTCCAATCTGTTTATTCTGAGTTTACAACAAGTTATACGGGAATGTTCTTTGGATCTAGTAAATTTATAGAAGAATTTGAAACTAATACAACAAACGAAATAGAGTGTTCTAATACTGTAATAGGAAAGATGCCAACAAATAAAAATAGTATAAAAAAGCTTGTAGAATTTTCATATGATAACACTGGATATATAGAGGGTAATCTAATAAATTATTTTAGAATGAATAATGGTTTTACAGATACCATTGACATGATTACATCAACATTTGAATCTATGAAGAAAGTATTTATGTGGGTTGGTATTGTATTTGCGGTATTTGCAGGACTTTTACTTATGAACTACATAGCTACATCAATATCTTTCAAGAAACAAGAAATAGGTATTCTACGTGCAGTAGGAGCAAGAGCTAGTGATGTATTTGGAATATTTTTTAGTGAAGCATTTATTATTGCAGTTATAGACTATATTCTTTCCGTTATTGCAACGATTGCTATTACATCACAAATTAATTCGTCTTTAAATACACAGTATAATTTAGGAATTACGCTTTTATCTTTTGGTATAAGACAATTTATTGTAATGTTTGCTTTATGTATAGGAGTTGCATTTATTTCGTCTGCTATTCCGGTATTTATGATAGCTCGAAAAAGGCCGATAGAAGCAATACGAAGTATATAAAAAATAGAGTGATTCGATTTGAATCACTCATATTTTTTTATTGGGCCTTATGAGTGGAGTAAAACTCCAGTATGTTGCACGGTGGGTCCACTCTAAGATGTTTTTGTAATCCGTAACTAAGACGGCACGCCAGCTGCACCTTAATACATGTCCCTATTAATAAATTGGGAGTACTTGTGCACCCATAAGGTAATTTTATTATATGAAATATATATAGAAAGTTCAATAGCAAAAAACAAAAAAAATATAATGATGTCTAAGTTGCTCGAAAATTTAGGGCAGTATGAGAAATGTAAAATTTCTTTTTCTTGTTATATAAAAACAAAAGTGATAAACTATTTATAGTTTACGAGGAATATATGCAAATATTTGATGATTTAATAAAAAAAGTTTATTCACTAATTAATCAAGATAAAATAACATATACGTTTAGTGATAAGAAAATAGTTGAAGAAGATGCAAACTTTTCTTTTTTGTTAAATTCTGATGTAGCTTTTGATTTAGGCGGTGGAGATAGACATTCAGTTGGATTTTTTGCTGCAACAACTTCAAGTGAACTTGTTGAAAACGATGAAATTATTGTCATAGGAAAAGAATTAAACGAAATAAATCAATCAACCAATTTTGCAAGAATTACAATTGTAGCCCTTGAAAAAGATTTAGAGGATGATGATAAATCTTATGATGCCTTAACCAAAATAGATAGAGTTAAATATAAGTTTTTCCCTAAAGATGTAATGATTAGAGTTTCTCCACTTTTAGAAAAAGAAGAGATGAGAATAGGAAAAAAAGCATTAGAAAATGGTTTAACTTTAGAAAAACTTGGTAATACATTAATAAAGAATTATCATAAGCAAAAGTTTGTAAGAGCAGTAAAACTTATTTACATAAATACGCAAGATTTTGACTATGATACTTTATCTAATTATTCAAAACTTTCAATTAAAATATTAGACACAATGGATCATATTTATAAGAATATGCTTATGGATTGTCATTCTTGTAAATTAAAGACAGTATGTGATGAAGTTGAGGGAATGAAGGAACTTCATTTTAAGCAAGTAAACAAATAAAAAGATTTTGCAATGTATATAATTTAGTTTATAATAAAAAAAGATTTTATTATTAGAGGAAAAAATCAATGGAGAAATTATCGCTTAAAGAATTACATGAAAGATATAACGAATTATCTGGACAACAAGTAGAAGTTTATGGTTGGGTAAGAACTATTAGAGATTCTAAGAATTTTGCATTTATTGAACTTCATGATGGAACTTATTTTAAGACAACTCAAGTAGTACTTGATGCAACTTATGAAAATTATAAAACTATCGTAGCACAAAACGTTGGTGCAGGATTAAAAGTAATTGGTGAAGTAGTAGTTACTCCAGAGATGAAGCAACCTTATGAATTACATGGAATTGAAATTGAAGTTGAAGCAACATCAACTCCAGATTATCCATTACAAAAAAAGAGACATTCTTTAGAGTTTTTAAGAGAAATTGCTCATCTTCGTCCAAGAACAAATACATTCCAAGCTGTATTTAGAGTAAGATCTGTAGCAGCACAAGCATTACATGCTTTCTTTGCTTCAAGAAACTTTATATATGTAAATACACCACTTATTACAGGTTCTGACTGTGAGGGTGCTGGAGATATGTTTAGAGTTACAACTCTTGATTTAAATGACTTGCCAAGAAAAGAAGATGGTTCTGTAGATTTTTCTCAAGACTTTTTCCAAAAGAGTGCAAATTTAACAGTATCTGGACAATTATCTGCTGAGTGTTACGCACTTGCTTTTAGAAATGTTTATACATTTGGACCTACATTTAGAGCTGAAAGAAGTTATACAAATAGACATGCTGCAGAATTCTGGATGATAGAGCCTGAGATTGCATTTGCTGATTTACAAGACGATATGGATTTAGAGAGAGATATGATTAAGTATGTTATAAAAGATGTACTTGCTAAATGTCCTGAAGAGATTAAATTCTTTAATGATTTTGTTGATCCAGACAAAACATTAATAGAAAGATTAAATCATATTGTAGATTCAGAGTTTGCTAAAGTTTCTTACACAGAAGCAATTGAACTATTAAAGAAATCTAATGTTAAGTTCCAATATCCAGTTGAATGGGGCGCAGACTTACAAACAGAACATGAAAGATATTTAACAGAACAAGTATTTAAGAAGCCAACTTTTGTTTATGATTATCCAAAAGATATAAAAGCTTTCTATATGAGATTAAATGATGATGGTAAGACTGTTGCTGCTGTAGATTTATTAGTTCCTGGTGTTGGTGAAATTTGTGGTGGTTCACAAAGAGAGGAAAGATTAGATTTACTTTTAGCTAGAATGAAAGAATTAAACTTAAAAGAAGAAGATTATTGGTGGTATTTAGATTTAAGAAAATATGGTGGTGTAAAGCATTCTGGTTTTGGTCTTGGATTTGAAAGATTAATTATGTATCTAACATCTATGCAAAACATAAGAGATGTAATACCATTCCCAAGAACAACAGGTTCTGCAGAATTCTAATATTGAAATGTTGCTGGTGTAGCTCAGTCGGTAGAGCGACGCACTCGTAACGCGTAGGTCGGCAGTTCGATCCTGCCTACCAGCTCCATGAATATATCAAAAAGGATTGATGATTGTCGGTCCTTTTTTTTTGTTTATTAAAAAGATGCTTTTGAAGAGTTCCTGAAAGTGCCGTAAAATTAGTGAATTTGCCTAAAAATGAGCGAGTTTTGATATAGAAATGCCATTTTTATGAGGATAAAAACAATAAACTTGAAGAATACCTGGAATAAATGCTGTGGTTTTTTGAACATCATAAGCAAGATATATAAAATTAACATTTAATTACTTTATTATGGTAGTTTGCAACTATAAAACAGCATTTTGAGTTGTTTTTAATAGATTTTAGAAAAATAGAGATAAAACTTTGTTAAAATTTTTGTTTTATTGTAAGATGAAATACGTAAGTAAAAGTTTAAACTTGTATAAAAGGATATTATTATGAAAAAGAGAATATTATTTGTTTCAGTTCTTTTAATAGCTTTGGTAAGTGTTATATTTTGTTTTATGGCATGTGAGGAACATGAACATAGTTATATTGAGGTTATAATTGCTCCTTCTTGCATCGAAGATGGTTATACATTACATAAATGTGTTTGCGGAGATGAATATAAAGATACAATAGTTTCAGCACTTGGACATAGTTATGGAGAATATACTTCTAATAATGATGCAACATGTGTAAATGATGGAACAAAAACAGCAAAATGCACAAGATGTGAAGCAAAAGATATCAAGATTGATGAAAATAGTAAGACTGGACATACAGTTGTTGTAGATTCAGCAAAAGCAGCAACTTGCACCGAAACAGGGCTTACAGAAGGTTCTCATTGTAGCGTTTGTAATGTTGTTCTTACTCCTCAATCAGTGGTAGAGAAAGTAGCTCATACTGAAAGCGATTGGATTTGTGACGAAACCATAAATTGTTTAACAACTAGAGAAAAACATAAGATTTGTACAGTATGTAATACAATTCTTAAAGTAGCAACAGCAGAGCCTGAAACAAAACACAATTTTGTTAATGGTAAATGTACTCGTTGTATTGCAACTATATATACAAGAAGTGGTAATTTTATTTCCTTTGGATCATATCCTCAAACAAAGGTAACCGACGGAACATTAACAACTGTTTTAACAGAGTTAGCCGGAACTTTGCCAACAAGCGATAATAATCAAGCATGGACAAGTTATGGATATTATAACCAATCTAGCACTACAGCAAATTATATGTGGTATATAGATAAAGAATATAATGGCGAAAAATATCGTGGTGTTTATTTTATAGAATATCGTGCATATAGAGTAGATTTTGCTACAGGTTCAACATACAGTCAGCAAGATGATAATGGTTATAAGATAAATACAATTTATTGGTTCAAATATGAGCCTATTCAGTGGAAAATATTAAGTGAAACTAATGGCTTAGCTCTTATTAAATGTATAACGGCAATAGATGGTCAACAATATGATGCAAGTGCTAGCAATAACTATAAAGATAGTGACATTAGAAAATGGTTAAATGAAACATTCTATGAATTAGCTTTTGATGATTTGCAAAAAGAGTTAATTCAAATTACAACAGTAGATAATAGCGTAGTAAGTGCAAATGCTAATAATAATGCTTCTTATTATAATAATGGAGAAAATTCTTTTGTGTGCGATAATACAGAAGATAAGATTTTCTTGCTTAGTGCAAATGATGTTTCTAATGCATCTTATGGGTTTAATTCGGGTTTAAGCTCTGATGGCACTAGAAGAATTGGAGCTTCTAATTATGCTTTTGCACAAGGAATTACCAAATACGCAAATGGTTGTACCGAATGGTTATTGCGTTCGCCTTATTATACATATAGTTACAAAAATCTATATATAAACGAAAATGGTACCGCTTACTATGATAGAGATGTATATCGAATAATGGGTGTCGTTCCAGCATTAACTATTAAGTTATAAAAAAGAAGAAGGCTAGCATTTTCTGCTAGCCTTCCCCTTTCGGAGTTTTGGTTTTGTTTGGGTTTATTTATCCCTAAGGGGATGAATTATATGAAAAACAATTTTATTTACTTAAAGGCATCTAACCTTTTTGTGATTCCATTATATTTAAAAAAACTAAATTTAACTTAAAGTTTAACTAAAGTTTTCCTTAAATTTAAAAGAATTATTTTTTTTATTTGACTTTAACTAATTAAAGTGCTAAATTGATAAAGAACTAAAGAGGTGGAAATATGATAAGTATAAAATGTGATTCAATAGATAGATTATTTGAAGTAATGTTAAAA
Source organism: uncultured Christensenella sp. (assembly GCA_964478025.1). Classification (GTDB taxonomy): domain Bacteria; phylum Bacillota; class Clostridia; order Christensenellales; family UBA3700; genus UBA3700. The sequence continues at coordinate 52,173 of CAYZGK010000008.1, read as the reverse complement.
CTAGAGAATGTAGAGGAGTGCTATAAATTTTTTGAAGATCTTTGTACGGTTAAAGAAATAAAAGATATGGCACAACGTTTTGACGCAGCAGTTATGTTAAATGATGGGATAAAATACCAAGAGGTTTCAGATAAAATTGGAATTTCTTCTGCTACAATTTCAAGAGTATCTAAATGTTTAAATTATTCTGATGGATATAAGCTTGCTATTGAAAAACTAAAGAAAGAGGATAAGTAACATGAACATAAACGATACAATCTTAAAAAGCGATGAAAAAATAATTTTTAATTTGCGTGAACTTTATAATAAGTATGGTTATTCTCAATTTAAAATGAATAAATTTGAAGAGTATGATACTTATGTTACAAATAAATCTTTTTTAACTTCAGATAGAGTTATTACATTTACTGATACTAATGGAAAATTAATGGCTCTAAAGCCTGATGTAACTTTATCTATTATAAAAAACACAATAGATATCCCAGGATTTGTGCAAAAGGTTTACTATAATGAAAACGTTTATAGAGTTTCAAAAAGAACGGATGCATTTAAAGAAATTATGCAAGTAGGGCTTGAGTGTATCGGAGATGTTGATGAATATACAATTACTGAGGTTTTATATCTTGCGGCAAAAAGCTTAACAAATCTATCAAAGAGTGTTGTGCTTGATGTTTCTTGCATAGATATAGTAATTGCAATATTAGATAGAATAAATAATCAATCTATAAGACAAGATTTAATTAGATGTATTTCTGAAAAAAATACATATGAACTACAAAAGATATGTAATGAAAATAGTGTAGATAAAGATATTGTTGATGATTTAAAATTGTTAATTTCAACATATGGTGCACCAAGTAAGGTATTACCTTTAATAAAACAATCACTAAAGAGCGAAGCTGCCTTAAATTCTTTTAAAACATTTGAAAAGGTTCTTGGTGTTTTATCTAAAACACCAATAGCTCCAATTATTAGAGTGGATTTTTCAGTTATAAATGCTTTAGGTTATTATAATGGCATTGTTTTTAAAGGTTTTATAGAGGGAATTCCTGATAGCGTTTTATCAGGTGGCCAATACGATAAACTAATGCAAAAAATAAATAGAAAATCTAAAGCTATAGGTTTTGCTGTTTATTTGGATTTACTTGAAAGATTAAATACATCAAACAAAGAATATGATGTTGATGTTGTTGTTTTATACAAAGAAACAGATGATATATTTGAAGTTGGAAAATTGGTTTTAAAACTTGCAGATGAAGGGAAAATAGTAAAGGCTGAAAAAGTTTTAACAAATAGATTCACATACAAAGAAGTTATAAATTTTGGAGGAAAAGAAAATGCTTAATGTTGCTTTGCCTAAGGGAAGACTTGGAGAAAAAGTCTATGATATGTTTGATAAAGCTGGTTTTTCTTGTCCTTCAATAAAAGAAGAAAACAGAAAATTAATTTTTGAAAATAAAGAAACCGGCGTTAGATACTTTTGGGTTAAACCTAGTGATGTAGCAATTTATGTTGAAAGAGGTGCAGCAGATATTGGTGTTGCTGGTAAAGATATCTTACTTGAATATGAACCTCAAGTTTATGAATTGCTAGATTTAAATTTAGGTAAGTGTAAAATGTGCGTTGCAGCTCCTAAAGAGTTTAAAGATAATCCAGAAGAAACACTTCGTGTTGCTACTAAGTTTTCAAATATAGCAAAAAATTACTACAATAAAATTGGTAGAGATGTAGATTTAATTCATTTAAATGGTTCAATAGAGATTGCACCAATACTTGGGCTATCGGATGTAATTGTTGATATAGTAGAAACAGGAACAACATTAAAGGAAAATGGACTTGAAGTAAAAACAGAGATATTGCCTATATCCGCAAGATTAATAGCAAATAAAACAGCCTTTAAATTTAAAGGAGAACAAATAGAAAAGATAGTTAAATCTATAGAAAGACAAATTGAGGCCAAAAATGATTAAAATTTTAAAATATGGAGAAGTAGACAATAAAGAGATATTTTCTCGCTGTGAGGCATTATACTCGCTTGAGGGTGTAGTTGCCGATATTATAAACAATGTAAAAACAAATGGAGATAAAGCATTGTTTGAATATTCTAAGAAGTTTGATAAAGTTGAATTAAATTCTCTTATTGTATCTCAAGAGGAAATAGACGAAGCTTTTGATAAAGTTGAGCCTGAATTTTTAGAAATTTTAAAGAAGGCTGCACAAAATATTAGAACATTCCATGAAAAACAAGTTAGAAATGGATTTAAAATTGAGCAAAATGATGGAATTGTTATAGGCCAAAAAATAACTCCAGTAGATAGAGCAGGTCTTTATGTTCCAGGAGGCACAGCTGCGTATCCATCAACAGTACTTATGGATTCAATTCCAGCAAAAATTGCTGGCGTAAAAGAACTTGCAATAGCAACACCACCAAGTAAGGACGGAAAGGTAAATCCGGTTATTGTAGCAGCAGCGAAAATAGCGGGCGTTGATAAAATTTATAAAGTAGGTGGGGCTCAAGCAATTGCAGC
>CAYZGK010000008.1:37355-49545 GCA_964478025.1 uncultured Christensenella sp. | reverse complement strand
CTTGCAAAAGCTGTTCAAAAAGAAATAGATGTTCAAGTAAAGAAACTAGATAGATATGAGATAGCTTCTACGTCAATTGATAATAACGGAAAAATAATTGTTGCTCAAAATCTAGATGTTGTTATAGATATTGCAAATGAAATAGCACCAGAGCACCTTGAGATATGTTTAGATGAACCATTTAAGTATTTAGATAGTATTAAACACGCAGGTTCAATTTTCTTAGGTAAAATGTGTCCAGAGGCACTTGGAGATTATTTTGCAGGTCCAAATCATACACTTCCAACAACAGGGGCAGCAAAATTTTCATCACCACTTTCAGTTGATGATTTTATTAAAAAGACACAATTTACATATTACACAAAAGAAGCCTTGCAAAAGGTTTATAAAGATATAGCATATTTTGCAAATAAAGAAGGACTAACAGGACACGCAAAGAGCGCAACAATAAGATTTGAGGAATAATATGAGCAAATTTTTTAGTGATAAATATAAAGATTTAATACCATATGTGCCAGGTGAACAACCAAAGGACATGAAATATATTAAGTTAAATACAAATGAATCTCCATTTCCACCATCTAAAAAGGCAATAAAGATGGCAAGTGAAGCGGCTGAAAGTTTGCAATTGTATTCAGATCCAGATAGTACGCTTTTAGTTGAAAAATTAGCACAAGTATATAAAGTAGATAAATCAATGGTAACAGTAAATAATGGTTCTGATGAAACTTTAAATTTTGCATTTATGGCATTTTGTGATAGTAAAACTCCTGCTGTATTTCCTAGTATTTCATATGGTTTTTATCCGGTTTTTGCAAAACTTAATAATATTCCATATGAAGAAATTCCATTAAATAGAGATTTTACTATAAATGTTAATGATTACATTGCTGTTAATAAGACTATATTTATAGCAAATCCAAACGCTCCAACTGGTATTGCATTGTCGCTTAATGATATAGAAAAAATTGTTAAATCAAATCCAAATAATGTTGTAGTTATAGATGAAGCTTATGTTGATTTTGGTGCAGAAAGTGCTGTTAAACTTGTAGATAAATATGACAATTTATTAGTAGTTCAAACATTTTCAAAATCTAGAAGTTTAGCGGGTGGAAGATTAGGTTTTGCTATAGCAAATTCAAAAATAATTCAGGATTTAAATACTATAAAATATTCAACAAATCCATACAATATAAATAGAATGACAATGTATGCAGGTGTTGGATGTTTAGAGGATGAAGAATATACAAAAGGAAATTGTAAGAAAATAATTGAAAATAGAGAATGGACTTGCCAAGAATTAATAAAGTTAGGTTTTTCTCTAACTGATACAAAAGCTAATTTTATTTGGGCAAAATCCAATAAATTAAGTGGTAAAGACATATATACAAAATTAAAATCTAAAGGTATTCTTGTAAGATATTTTGACAAAGAATTACTTAAGGATTATGTAAGAATAACAGTAGGTTCAATTGATCAAATGAACACGCTTATTGATGTATTAAAAGAAATTTTGGAGGCCTAATATGAGATGTGCAGAGATAAATAGAAAAACAGCAGAAACAGATATAAAACTTTCGTTAAATTTAGATGGAAAGGGTAAAACTGAAATAGATTCAGGATGTGGTTTTTTAGATCATATGTTGACTCTTTTAGGAAAACATGCTCGTTTTGATTTAAATGTAAAGTGTGTTGGGGATACATATGTTGATTATCACCACACAGTTGAAGATATTGGCATAGCTTTAGGTGAGGCTTTCAATAAGGCTATTGGTGATAAAAAAGGAATAGTTAGATATGGTGATACAACCCTTGCTATGGATGAATCTTTAATTTTATCTTCAATAGATATTTCAGGAAGAAGTTATCTTGGTTTTGATTTGCCATTAAGAGCTAAAAAAGTTGGTGATTTTGATACAGAACTTGTTGAAGAGTTTTGGTTAGGATTTGTTAGAAAAGCACAAGTAACTTTGCATATTAAAAAACTTGCTGGAACTAATACTCATCACATAATTGAGGGCGCATTTAAATCTATTGGTCATACGTTAAGAAAAGCAGTATCAATAGATAAAGAATTTGAAAATGAAATTCCATCAACAAAAGGAGTATTGTAATGATTGCTATAATTGACTATGGCGTAGGTAATTTATTTTCTTTAAGAAGTTCATTTAAGGCTATAAATGAAGAAGCTGTTGTAACGTCATCTATTGATGTTATAAAAAAGGCAGATAGAATTGTTTTACCTGGAGTTGGTGCATTTGGTGATGCTGCGCAAAAATTAAAGGAAAGTAATTTGCAAGATGTTATATTGCAAGAAGTGAATAAAGGGAAGCCTCTTTTAGGTATTTGCCTTGGTATGCAGCTTTTATTTGAAAAAAGTTACGAGTATGGAGAACATGAAGGGTTAGGCTTAATTAAAGGATCTATAAAGCCAATAGCGGATGTAATTCCAAAAGGTTATAAAATACCACAAATAGGTTGGAATTCTTTAATCTTTAATAATGGAAAACATCCTTTATTTAAGTATATAAAAGAAGGCGACTATGTTTATTTTGTTCATTCATATTATGGTGTAGATTGTGAAAAATACACTATAGCAAGTGATGAATATGGAGCAATTCTTACGGCAGCAGTTGCAAATAAAAATGTTTTAGGCACTCAATTTCACCCTGAAAAAAGTGGCGAAGTTGGCCTTAAAATATTAAAAGCATTTTGTGAGTTTGAGGTGTAAAATGGAAATTTTCCCAGCAATAGATTTATACGATAAAAAGGCTGTAAGACTGCTTAAAGGTGACTATAACAAGATGACTGTTTATAGTGATAATCCTTCAGATATTGCCAAAGATTTTGAAAATTGTGGAGCTAAGTTCGTTCACATTGTAGACCTTCAAGGAGCAAAGGATGGAAATACTCCAAATTTAGATGTAGTTTTAAAAATTAAAAACTCAACAAAACTTTCTTGTGAAATTGGTGGTGGAATACGAAATATGGAAACTGTATCAAAATACTTAGATGCAGGGATAGATAGAGTTATTTTAGGCACAGCAGCAGTTGAGAATAGAGAATTTTTAGTAGAGGCAATAAGAAAATATAAAAATAGAATTGTGGTTGGCGTTGATGTAAAGGATGGATTTGTTGCAGTAAAAGGTTGGCTTGAAAAATCCAAATATACCTTATTTGATTTTTGTAAACAAATGCAAGAATTAGGCGTTGATACAATTATTTGCACAGACATATCTAAAGATGGTGCAATGCAGGGGACTAATGTAGATATGTATAAAAAACTAAAGGATGAGTATTCTATGAAAATAATAGCTTCAGGTGGCGTTTCTAGTATTGAAGATGTTTTAAAATTAAAAAATCTTGGTATATATGGAGCTATTATAGGAAAAGCTTATTATACCAAAGCAATTGACCTTGCTAAGGCTATAGAGGTAGCAAAATGATAACAAAAAGAATAATACCTTGTTTAGATGTTAGACATGGAAGGGTTGTTAAAGGCGTAAATTTTGAGGGAATAAAAGATGTAGATTCTCCAGTTGAACTTGCAAAATATTATTCAGCAAACGGCGCTGACGAGCTTGTGTTTTACGACATAACAGCCTCATTTGAGGAAAGAAAAATATTTACAGATATTTTATGTGAAACTGCAAAAAGCGTGTTTATTCCATTAACTGTTGGTGGTGGTATTAATACAATTGAAGATTTTGATAGAGTGCTAAAATGTGGTGCAGATAAAGTATCAGTAAATTCAGGAGCTATTAAAAATCCATCACTAGTTTATGAGGCAGCAAAATTATATGGAAATCAATGCGTAGTTTTATCTGCTGATGTAAAGAGAGTTGATGGTGTATTTAGGGTATTTTCAAAAGGTGGAAGAGAAAATACTGGTATGGAAGCTGTAGAGTGGATAAAAAGATGTGTAGATAATGGAGCGGGTGAAGTTTGCTTAAATTCTATTGATACCGATGGTGTAAAGAAAGGCTTTGACTTAGAAATGTTAGATGCTGTATGTAATGCTGTATCTGTTCCAATTATAGCCTCTGGAGGAGCGGGCTCAATTGAGGATTTTAAAGAACTATTTACTAAACTTCCAAAGGTTGATGCTGGACTTGCTGCTTCAATTTTCCATTTTAAAGAAGTAGAAATTAATAAATTAAAGAAAGAATTAAAAGATATAGGTGTATCTGTACGTCTATAGTAAGGAGAAAGTATGATTAATATTGATGAATTAAAATTTGATGAGAAGGGTTTAATACCTGCAATAATTGTGGATTCTATTACAAAGAAAGTTGTAATGCTTGCTTATATGAATAAAGAAAGCATACAAATGTCAATAGATAAGAAGGTTACTTGTTTTTGGTCAAGATCAAGACAAGAATTTTGGGTAAAAGGTGAAACTTCTGGAAATTATCAACATATTGTTTCTATGACTGCAGATTGCGATAAAGATGCACTTTTAGTTGTTGTTGAAAAAGATGGTCCTGCTTGTCATACAGGTAAGGATTCATGTTTTGATAATGGAAATGAGTTATATCAATCAGAGGATTTACATGAGTTTTCTTATGAAGGACTTTTAGAATTAATTAGGGGTAGAAAAATAAACAAAAAGGAAGGCTCATATACGACATATCTTTTTGAAAAAGGAATGGATAAAATTTTAAAGAAAGTTGGAGAAGAATCTACTGAGGTTATAGTAGCTGCCAAAAATAACGATAAAGAAGAAACAATATATGAAATTTGTGATTTAGCGTACCATACAATGGTTTTGATGGTTGAAATGGGCATATCTTTAGAAGAAATTCATAAAGAACTTGCTTCAAGACATGTTATAGACAAGAAAGTAAAGCAAGAAAAAATGGGCGGTAAAAAATAAAAATTTGACCGGTTAATTTTATCTAATTTGACTGGTTGAAATTCCAAAATTTATACGGCTGATTTTATCTAATTTGACTGGTTAAATCGTTCTAATTTATATGGTTATATTTGTCAAATATGATTGGTTAAAAAACAAAAATATGACTGGTTAAGTTTAGAATAATATTTAAGTTTATATAAATTTATATATTTAATTTGACAAAGATTAAATACCCTAGTAAAATAATTCCTAGTAAATAGATAGGAATTAAAAATGAAGTTATCAAGTAAAGCTAGATATGGATTAAAGGTTATGTGTTTCCTTGCTACACACGAAGGTGAGGGAGCAATGCCTTTAACTTGTATTGCAAGAGAGATTGATGCTTCTGAAAAATATACTGAACAAATTATTTTAGCTTTAAGAAAGGCAAATCTTGTTCAGGCAACTCGTGGTGCGCAAGGTGGTTATTTTGTTGAGAATGCGGATAAAATATCTGTAGGTTCAATTTTAAGAACGCTTGAGGAAGATTTGGTTATAGTGGATTGTTTGTCAGATGAAAATACATGTCCTAATAAAGCTAAATGCCAAACTCATGTTGTTTGGGATAAGTTATACCAACAAATAAATGGGTTTTTAGATAATATGTCATTAACAAGTATAATAAACAAATAGAGGTCGAATATGAAGGTTTATTTAGATCATGCAGCAACAACATATGTAGACAAAGAAGTACTAGAAGGTATGATGCCTTATTTTACTGAAGTTTTTGGTAATGGTTCTTCTCAACATTTCTATGGTAGAGAAGCATTAAAAGCCATAGATGAAGCAAGAGAAAAAGTTGCTAAAGCATTAAATTGTAAAAGTAGTGAAATTTATTTTACGTCAGGTGGTTCAGAGTCAGACAACATGGCTATTAAGGGTTATTGTTTAGCTCATCAAGATAAGGGTAATCATATTATTACTACAAAGATTGAGCACCCAGCTATCTTAGAGACTTGTCATAAACTTGAAAAATATGGTTTTGAAGTAACGTATCTTGATGTAGATAAAGAAGGTTTTGTAACTCCAGAACAAGTTGAAAAAGCTATAACAGATAAAACAATTTTAATATCTGTTATGACTGCAAATAATGAGATTGGTACAATTGAACCTATCGCAGAAATTGGAGCAATTGCAAAAGCACATAAAATAGCAATGCATACAGATGCTGTACAAGCTGTTGGTAATATTCCTGTTGATGTACAAGCAATGAATGTAGATATGTTATCTTTATCTGGTCATAAATTCTATGGACCAAAGGGCATCGGTGTTTTTTATAAGAAAAATGGTGTTAAGATTCAAAGATTCCTAGATGGTGGTGAACAAGAAAGAAATCTTAGAGCTTCAACTTTAAATACACCAGGAATTGTAGGTCTTGGATTTGCTATTGAAAAAGCCGTAAGAGATATGGAAAAGAATAACAAGCATATTCAAGCAGTTAGAGATTACTTTGTTAAAAAAGTTCAAGAAAATATAGACTATATTTTATATAATGGTCCTAAAGATCCATCAAAGAGATTAGCAGGAAATTCAGACTTTTCATTTGTTGGAATTGAAGGAGAAGGAATTTTGTTCCACCTAGATATAGCAGGAATTGCAGTTTCATCTGGCTCAGCTTGTTCGTCAGGTTCCTTAGATCCAAGTCATGTATTATTAGCAATAGGCGTTCCTATGGCAATAGCACATGGTTCAATTCGTTTTTCTTTTGGAAAAGCTAACACATTTGAAGAAGCCGACTATACAGTAGATGTTTTAACAAAAACAGTAAAACAGTTAAGAGCAATGTCGCCTATATATGAAGAATTAAAAGGAGAATATGAAAAATGTATAATGAAGAAGTAATAAAAGAGTTTCAAAATTTACAAAATGTAGGGTACTTAGAGAATAATAATGCTTATTCTAAAATTGGTAATGCTGCTTGTGGAGATATAATGGAAATGACCATGTATATAAATCCAGAAACAGAAGTTATAGAACAAGTTGCTTTTAGAACTTTTGGTTGTGCAGCAGCTCAAGCAACTTCATCAAGAGCAACAACATTGGTTAAAGGAAAAACTGCAAAAGAAGCTTTAGAGTTATCTAATAAGGCTGTAGTTGATTCTTTAGGTGGTCTTCCTCCACAAAAACTACATTGTTCAGTTCTTGCAGAAGAAGCAATAAAGGCTTGTATTGAAAATTACTATGACAGAAAGAATGGAAAAGTAACTAATACAGATACAATTAAACAAGTTTAATATTAAAAAGGTTTATAAAAATTCCCAAAAGTTATGAGCTTTTGGGAATTTTTTATAGTTTTTATTTTTTTTTATTTAATAGATAAAGGTGGTGGAGCTATATATGAATCATTTTTTGTATTTGTTTCAAATATATAACTATCACAAAGCTTAAGAGCTGTTTGTTGTTGCTCTAGTGTTCTTACAGTCCAGGTTACAAATACCTTTTCAGGATATTTCTTTCTAATTTTTGCATATTTTTTCAAATTAGCATTTTTGATACAAATTGCAAGGAAATCAACTTTTTTATGTTGATTACAAGCAAAACATAACCATCTTTGAGGTGCAAAATCGCCTTCATATAATTGACCAATAACTTTATCTGGGTAATTTTTATGTAGGTAGTCAACAACTCTTAAATCAAAACTTTCTAGACAATAAACACCATTGTATTTAGAAAGTCTATCAAGAATTGCATCTACAACTTCTTTTAAGTTTTGTCCACGTCTTATAGGCTTAATTTCTACAATAAGATTTACTTTTCCATCAACTGTGTTTAATACATCATCAAAAGTTGGAATATGTTCATTTGTTCCAAATAATTTATATTGCTCTAAGTTGTTTGTATCAACATCAGTTATATCCATATCTAAGCCAGTTGTTCTTTTTATAGAGAAATCATGATGAACAACAAGAACTTTTGATTTTGTCATATGAACATCAAATTCGATATTATATCCAGCATCTACTGCCTTTTTTATAGCAAGTAAAGAATTCTCTGGTGCAACTTTATTGTCATGAAAACCTCTATGAGCAGCGGGTTTTTCATACATCCATTTAGTGTCTTTCATTTTAGTAGCCTAGCTCCTTATTAATTATTATTACATATACATTTTCTTGTTTGCTTGTTGGATGATGGTGTATTGTTGTTACTCGACAAATACAATCATCTGAATTGCAATTTTCACATCTTCCTGTTTTTGCACATGGAGTGTTTTTATTTAATCTTATACAATTTTTTGGTGCAACATAGTTTCTTATTCTATCTATTGCTGAAGAAACATCTTTTGTTATCTTATTAGTTCCTAAAACATAAATAATATTTTTAGGACCAAAAGATAGAGAGGCAACTCTGTTTGCTGTGCCATCGATATTTACAAATTCACCTTTTTCTGTTAAAGCATTGGTTGATGAAATGTAATAATCAGCTTTTTGTGCAAGTTGGTAAATGGTAGGCATTTCGCTTGGTGTTGCTTTAGAGTGAGAATAAATTTTATGGCCATCTTTTTCCAAGATATCTAATAAATTTAATTCTTTAATGGTCATAGAACCACCTGAGCCTATGCTTGCGCCTTGTGGAATTAAACTTTTTATTTTTTCGATTGCTTCATTTTCATTTTCAAAATAAAAAGGTTTAAATCCTTTAATTTTTAAATTTTCAAGTAAATTTTCCATGTAAACCTCGCTGTATGTATTATAACACAATTGTTTTTGTGTAGTTGTGTTTTATATATATTTTTAATATAATATTTAAGATTTAGGAGCCTATATGATAATAGATAAATCTAAAATTAGAAATTTCTGTATTGTAGCCCATATTGACCATGGTAAATCAACGCTTGCTGATTGTATTATGGCTGTAACTGAAACAGTTGCCCCAAGAGATGCTCAAGCACAGCTTTTGGATAGTATGGATTTAGAGAGAGAAAGAGGTATAACTATAAAACTTGCTCCAGTTACAATGAAATATAACTATAAAGGTGAGACTTATTTATTTAACTTAATAGATACTCCAGGACACGTAGACTTTACTTATGAAGTTTCAAGATCGCTTAAAGCTTGTGATGGTGCAATTTTAATTGTTGATGCATCCCAAGGAATTGAAGCTCAAACTTTAACTAATGTATATTTAGCTTTAGATAATGGACTTGAAATTATTCCAGTTATAAATAAAATAGATTTACCATCAGCAAGACCTGAGGAAGTAAAGAAAGAAATAAAGGATGTTATCGGCTTAGATGCTACAGATGCTCCTTTAGTTTCTGCAAAGCAATGCATAGGAATAGAAAACGTTTTAGAGCAAGTTATAGAGTTTTTACCACCACCAAGTGGGGATGATAATAAACCTCTTAAAGCACTAATATTTGATTCTTATTATGATGCATACAAAGGTGCAGTTTCTATTGTTAGAATTTTTGATGGAAAAGTAAAAATGGGCGATAAAATAAAAATGATGGCAACGGGAAAAGTTTATGACGTAACCGAAGTTGGAATTTTTACACCAAAAACTCATCCACTTGACGAATTATCTGCTGGCGATGTTGGATATATTTGTGCCTCAATTAAAAACGTTGCAGACACAAAAGTAGGTGATACTATAACATCTGCTCAAAATCCAGTAAAAGAACCGCTAGAAGGCTTTAAGGAAGCTCAACCGATGGTATTTAGTGGTGTTTATCCAGTTGATGGTGCAAGATATGAAGATTTAAAAGATGCACTTGAAAAATTAAAACTAAATGATGCATCACTTATGTATGAACCAGAAGTTTCAACAGCTTTAGGATTTGGATTTAGATGTGGATTTTTAGGTTTACTTCATATGGATATAATTCAAGAAAGACTTGAAAGAGAATTTGATTTAGACCTTATTACTACGGCTCCATCTGTTAAATATATTGTTCAAAAGACAACAGGGGAGAGAATAGTTGTTTCAAATCCATCGAACTTGCCACCAGCAGTTGAAATCGATCATATGGAAGAACCTATTGTTAGAGCATCACTTTTAACGCCTCCTGATTATGTAGGACCAATAATGGAGTTATGCCAAAACAAAAGAGGTACTTTTATAAATATGTCATACTTAGATACATCAAGAGTCCAAGTAGAGTATGATATTCCATTAAATGAGATTGTATATGACTTTTTCGATACTTTAAAGAGTAGAACTAAAGGTTATGCATCGCTAGATTATGAAGTAAAAGGTTATGTTAAATCAGATCTTGTAAAACTTGATATGATGCTAAATGGAGAAGTTTGTGATGCGCTTTCGATTATTGTTCATAGAGATAGGGCATATGAAAGAGGCAGAAGAATTGCAGAGAAGTTAAAAGACGTAATACCAAGACAACAATTTGAAGTTCCAATTCAAGCTTCAATAGGTGGTAAAGTAATTGCAAGAGAAACGGTTAAAGCTGTTAGAAAAGACGTACTTGCTAAGTGTTACGGTGGCGATATAACAAGAAAGAAAAAATTGCTAGAAAAACAAAAAGAAGGCAAGAAGAGAATGCGTCAATTTGGTTCAGTAGAATTACCATCAGAAGCCTTTTTAACAATACTAAAATTAGATAGTGATAATTAAAAATAAATGAAAGATTTAGGCGTTTATGTCCATATTCCTTTTTGTAGGTCACGATGTTATTATTGTGACTTTATTTCATCATGTTTGAAAGATGACTTAGATATGGAAAAATACTGCAAGTATGTTTCTAAAGAAATTTCCATTTTAAGTGAAAAAGGATTTTTTGATGATAGGGAAATTGACACTCTATATTTCGGTGGTGGAACGCCATCATTATTAAAAACGAGTTATTTTAGAAGTATTTTAGAAAACAAGTGTCTAAAACTTGGGAAAAACTTAAAAGAATTCACAATTGAGGCCAATCCAGAGTCTATTAATGAAAACTTGATTTTAGACTTAAAAAGCTATGGTTTAAATAGGGTTTCTCTTGGTGTTCAGTCGCTTAATGATAAGTCACTAAAGGCTATAAATCGAGTGCACTTAGCAAAGGATGTATACAAGGCACTTCAAATGCTTGAGAAACACAATTTGTCCATATCCGTTGATTTGATGATAGGGCTTCCTTATCAGGATAAAAATGACATCAAATTTTTTATTGATGAGATAACAAAATTTAATGTAAATCATATGTCTGTTTATATGTTACAACTTGAGGATGGAACCCCTTTAAAGAAAATGGTAGATGAGAAAAAGATTGAGATTTTAGATGATGATACTCAGGTTGATTTTTTTAATTATGCATCAATGCTTTTAAAGGAAAAAGGGTTTTATAGATATGAAGTTTCAAACTTTGCAAGAAAGGGATTTGAAGCAAAACATAATTTAAAGTATTGGGAGCTTAAAGATTATTTAGGTTTAGGACTTGCTGCTCATTCCATGATAGGAAATGATAGATTTTATAATGTAGATAATTTTGATGAATATTATAATCAGTTAGATAAAGGTGAACTTGCTCATATTCCAGAAGAGTTTATGACAGAAAAATCTAAGGAAGAAGAATTTGTTATGTTGTCATTTAGATTAACTCAAGGTGTAGATTTAAAGAAATATAAGGAATTATTTAATAGAGATTTTCTATCTTATTATAGGTATATAATTGAAAAGAACTTTAAATTTTTAAATATAAATGAAAATTTTGTTTCAATTAAGGAAGAGTATTTAAATACTATGAATAGTATTGTTGTAGATTTTATAGATTAAAAAAAAGTTTTGTATTAAAATAAAACAAGAGGATAAATGTTATGGAAGATAAAGTTATTGGACAGCGTGTAATATGGAAAAAATACTTTTTATTACTTATATTTGTGTCGCTTTTATGTGTAGATATATGGGAGTTTTATAGTATTTCTAAGGCAAAAAGCGTTGATACATTCTTATATGTTATAGCATTTGTGATTCTTGCGCTTTGTATATTAATTGCTGTATTTACAATTTTATGTTTTATAAAAAAGAAAGACGCAATAATTGTTAAAGATAAAAAAGTTATAGTAAGAGAATACAAAGAAAAGGAAATCGATTTTACAGATATTAAAGAAATAAACTATCGTTTAGAAAGTAAAGGCAGATACCAAAGTGCTACTAAAACTGGTGAAATAAGATTTATTTTAAATAGTGGTGAAAAAATAAAAGTAACAGATCTTATGAATGCTAAAGAAACGTGTAATGTTCTTAATAAAATAGTATTTGAATCTAAAGAAAATTAAATGAAATCTTAGGATAATAAAGAAAAGAGGCTGCAAAGATGCAGCCTTTATTCATTTAAATTTCAAATGTGGTGTTAAA
>CAYZGK010000008.1:11907-37255 GCA_964478025.1 uncultured Christensenella sp. | reverse complement strand
AAAAAAAGTATTAAAAAACACTTTACTACTCTACCGAAGTGGAGTATAGTGGTATTGTTAAAATTAATTTAGGAGTTTAAAACTATGAAGAAATTTATTGCAAGTTTACTTATTGTTTTAGTAATTATAACAGGCGCTGTATCATTATTTGCTTGTTCAAATAAAACTGAAGATGATTCAACCTTAATCGGTTTTGATACAGAAGTAGCAAGAGCAGTTTGCGAAAAGTTAGGTATTAAAGCTTCTTTCCAAGAAATTGAATGGAATACAAAAGAAATAGAATTAAATGGTAAATCAATTGATGCTATTTGGAATGGTATGACATTAACTGCAGAAAGATCTGCAAATATGAGTATGTCAGTATCTTATTTAGTAAATAAACAAGTTCTTGTATATAAGACAGGAACGGTTCAAGATGGTAATATTTCAAATCCACAAGCTGTAACTATGGTTGCAGAAGCAGGATCTGCTGGCGAAGAGTTATATGAATCGCAATATAAGGCTGCAGGATTTAAATATACATCACTTACAGCTCAAAGAGATATCTTTACTGAAATTTTATCCGGAACTGCAGATATAGGTATTATGGACTCTGTTATGGCTAATTATTATGTAAATACAGATGGCTCAACATTTAAGGGTAAAATTGAAATATATAGTGATTTACCAGTTGAGAGTGAAACATATGCAATTGGATTTAGAAAGGGTGAGACTATGTTAACATATAAAGTTAATAATGCTTTATATGAATTACAACAAGAAGGCAAAATTAAAGAAATTGCTGAAAACTATGGTTTAACATCAGCTTTAGTTACTATTGAAAAACCAGTAGAGCCAACAAGTGATGATGGTTCATGGACATATATTCAAAACAAGGGAACATTAATTGTAGGTTATACATTATTTGCTCCAATTGCTTATAAGAAAGATTAAAAATTAATAACTATCCTTTTTGATTAGTCATTAAGGATAGTTTTTTTGAGATAATTATGGATTTTGCTACAGTTACATTAAAACTTTTAGAAGGATTTGAAACAACGTGTCTACTATTTATTTTGACACTTGTTTTTGCTCTTCCTTTAGGTTTAATTATATCGTTTGGCTCAATGTCAAAGTTTAAGCCATTAAAATATCTTGTAAAAGTTTTTATTTGGATAATAAGAGGTGTGCCTCTAATGCTTCAAGTAATTATAGTGTTCTATGTTCCAGGATTGATTTTTAATGCTCCAATGAAAAATAGAATGCTTGCAGTAACTGTTGCATTTATCATAAATTACGCATGTTATTTCAGTGAAATATATAGGGCAGGAATTGAAAGCATTTCTCAAGGACAATATGAAGCTGGTCAAGTGCTTGGTATGTCAAAAACACAAATATTCTTTAAAGTAATTCTTCTTCAGGTTATAAAAAGAATAGTTCCACCTATGAGTAATGAAATTACAACACTAGTTAAGGATACATCACTTGCTCGTGTAATTGCTGTAACAGAAATAATAAAGAAAGCTCAAGATATAACGGCTGTATATGGTATTATTTATCCACTTTTCTATACTGCTGTGTTCTATCTAATATTCGTTGGAGTTTTGACACTTTTATTTGGATATTTAGAAAAGAAATTGAGTTATTTTAAGATTTAGAGGTAAATATGGCTTTTTTGGAAGTTAGAGGAATTAAAAAGAGTTTTGGTAAAACTGAGGTATTAAAGGGAATAGACTTTGATTTAAATCAAGGTGAGGTTTTATCAATTATTGGTTCTTCAGGTTCAGGAAAAACAACTTTACTTCGTTGCTTAAATTATTTGGAAACTGCAGATGCAGGTGAAGTATGGTTAAATGGTGGCAAAATTTTTGACGCTGAAACTATTAAGAAAACTTCAAATGCAGAAATTAGATCTAGAAGATTAAATTGGGGTATGGTTTTCCAACAATTTAATTTATTTCCACAATATACTGCTTTAAAAAATGTAATGCTAGCACCTGAGGAAAGTATAGGACGAGTTTTACGTAGTAAAAGAAAGGAACTTTATACAAGGTATAAAGATTTAAATATTTTTAAGAGAATAAAGCAAGTTGAAAAAGAAATAAGTGACATAAAAGTAAATATGGAACAAGAAATAGAAAGCAACGCAAGGGAACTTTTAACAAGAGTAGGTCTTGAAGATAAAATGCAAAATTATCCTTGCGAACTTTCGGGTGGTCAATGTCAAAGAGTAGCAATTGCAAGAGCACTTGCAATGAGACCAAATATATTATGCTTTGATGAGCCAACATCCGCTCTAGATCCAGAACTTACTGGTGAAGTTTTAAAAGTTATAAAGGAATTAAAATATACAACAAATAGCACTATGATAATAGTAACTCATGAAATGGAGTTTGCTAGAGAAGTTTCAGATAAAGTTATATTTATGTCAAATGGTGTAGTTGAAGAAATGGGAACAAGCGATGAGGTATTTGGTAATACTCAAAGTGAAAAATTGAAAATGTTCCTAAGAAAAAGTAAAGAAAAAGATAAAGACATTGAAGACATAAAAGATATAGTTGAAGATATAAAAGATGAGTGATAAAAAACCTGCTGCATTAAAAGATTTATATGATATAGTTTTACAACTAAAAACAATTGAAGATTGTGAAGCATTTTTTGATGATTTACTTTCTTTTAAAGAAGAAGAAAATATAGCACAAAGAATTGAGGCTGTAAAATTATTAAAGCAAGGGAAAACCTATGCTGAGATAGTAGAAATTACAGGAATTTCTAATACAACACTATCTAGAGTGTCAAAAGCTCTACAAAATGGCGAAGGTTATAAAAAATTTATTAAATAATATATAAATATGTAGTATAATATAAAAAAATTCAATGGTTGAATGAGACTCGTAAACTAAGTCTCATTTTTATTAGAGAAATAAAATAACTCGAAAGAGTGAAGGAGAATATAAAATGGAGTTTAATGTAAATAGTCCAATATTGTTCGTAATAGTAGGTGTTATTATTGCGGCTGTAGTTGGACAATCTGTATTTTTCCTAGTTAGAGCTATTAAAAGAGCTAAAGCTAAAAATATGGATATGAAAATTATTAAGAAGACAATTTCTTCAGCAGCAGTATTTACTATAGCACCAGCTATTGCAATACTTGTCGGAGTAGTTGCCTTATCTAAATCCTTAGGAGTTGCTATTCCTTGGCTTAGATTATCTGTTATTGGTTCTTTAACCTATGAAACAACAGCAGCTGCTGCTGCTCTTGGACCTTTAGGCTTAACAACTGGTACAACTGTTCCTGATGCTTCAAGTTTTGTAACTGTATTATTCGTAATGACTTTTGGTATCGCAATTGGAATATTCTTAGTTCCTCTTATTACAAAGAAAGTTTCTACTGGTATGTTAAAACTTGAAAGTAAAGATAAAAAGTGGGGAGATATTCTAGGAACATCAATGTTCATGGGAATGATTTCAGCCTTTTTAGGATATGTTTTCTGCGATATGACAAGTGTATTTAGTGGTGAAACATATGGTTTAGTTCCAGTTTTAGTTATGGTTGTTTCTGCCGTTGTTATGGCAATTGTTGGAACAATATCTAAAAAAGCAAAAGTTAGATGGCTTGAGGATTATGCATTACCATTATCTTTAATATGTGGTATGGCATCAGCTATTCCTTTAACTTCTTGGTTAGGTTAATAAGGAGGTAAGTATGGAAAATTTAGAAAATGAAAATGTAAATGTAGAAGAAGTTTCAAGTGCAGCTAATGAAGCCGTAGAAACTGTAGATCCTGAAACATTAAAATATATGAATGGCACACATAAGTGGGGTAGAATTTTAGGTTTAATAATATTTGCTTTAATTTTCTTCTCACCATTTGTAGTAGCACTTGTTTTCCAAGCTTTACCAAACTGGAAAGCTTTAGGAGAAGGAATACTTGCCGTTCTTCCAATGTACTGGGCTGTAGGCTTAGTTGAAATTTTCACATATACTCCAATGCTTGGAGCAGGTGGTACATATGTAGCATTCGTTACTGGTAATATTTCTAACTTAAAATTACCATGTGCTTTAGATGCTCTTGAAAGATCTGGTTATAAGGCAACATCAGAAGAAGGTGAAATTATATCTACAATCGCTATAACAGTATCAAGTATAGTTACAACTTTGATAATTTTAGTTGGTGTTTGTTTGATAGTTCCTCTATCTCCAATTTTAGAGTCTGAAACACTTGCTGCTGCATTTAATCAAATATTGCCAGCTCTATTTGGTGGTCTTGCCGTTGTATTTATTTCTAAGAACTGGAAAATTGCCATTGCGCCTGTTATATTAATGATTGTTTTATTCGTTGCAGTTCCTGCATTAAATTCTTCAACAGTTGGTATAATGGTTCCAGTTGGCGTAGTATTTACGATTGCAGTATCTAGAATTCTTTATAAAAAGAATTTACTATAGGAGGAATAATTTACATGACAGCATTGTATATTGTTTTAGCAGTAATTGGTGTGGCTATTTTAGGTTTAATTGCTGTAGTTTTAATTAGAGCTATTAACTTTAAACCAAAAGATAATGTAAAAGTTCAAGAGAATGAAGAAAACTTTGATGGAGATAAAGTTATTTCTAATTTACAACAATTAGTTAGATGTAAAACTGTGTCTTATACAGATTCTTCAAAAGAAGATGATGCAGAGTTTGAAAAGTTATATAAATTACTTCCAACATTGTATCCAAATGTTTATAAGAAATGTTCATTAAAGACAGACTTTACAGGAAGAGGCTTATTATTTAAATGGGAAGGCAAAAAGCATGAAGCGCCAACTGTTTTAATGGCACATTATGATGTAGTTCCAGTAGTTGAAAAGTTATGGGATAAGCCACCATTTGAAGGAATTATTGAAAATGATGTATTATGGGGCAGAGGCTCTATTGATACAAAGTTAACCTTTAATGGTGCTTTATCTGCTGCAGATCATTTAATATCTCAAGGATATGTTCCTGAAAATGATATTTATTTAGCATTCTCAGGTGGTGAGGAAATAAATGGTCCAGGAGCTCCATCCATTGTTGATTGGTTTGAATCTCAAAAAATTACACCAGCCTTAGTTGTAGATGAAGGTGGTGCAGTAGTTGAGGGAGTATTCCCAGGTGTTAAAGAAGCTTGTGGCATGATAGGTATTGCTGAAAAAGGTATGATAAACTTGCAATATAAGGTAAAGAGCCCAGGTGGACACGCATCAGCTCCTCGTCCTAATTCTCCAATTCCACAACTAGCTAAGGCTACAATGGCAATAGAGAATAATCCTTTCCCTTATCATATAACAAAGCCAGTTGCTGAAATGTATGATACCTTAGGTAGAAGATCAAATTTTGTTTATAGAATGATTTTTGCAAACTTATGGTTATTCTCAGGATTACTTGATAGTATTTGTAGAAAATCAGGTGGACAATTAAACGCATTAATGAGAACAACTGTTGCATTTACTCAACAACAAGGCTCTAGCGCTGAAAATGTTATTCCACCAGAAGCAACTATGGTTACAAATATTAGATTAAATCCAGAGGATTCTGTGGCTTCTGCTAAAGAGTATATTGAAAAGACTATTAATAATCCTAATGTTGAATTAACAACTTTATATTCAGCTGAGCCATCAGTGGTTTCTGAAACATATTGTGAAGCATGGGATAAAGTAGCTACAGCCGTAGCTTCTACTTGGAAGGGTTGTATTGTTTCTCCATATATTATGGTACAATGCTCAGATTCTAGACATTATGGAAGAATTTCTAATCATGTTTATAGATTCTCTGCAGCCGATATGACTCAAGAAGAAATGAACTCAATTCATGGAAATAATGAAAAGATAAGAACAAGTGTCATTAAAAAGGCAGTTGAATTCTATATAAGATTAATTAAACAATGTTAGGAGAGAAACATGAAAAAGAAAGAAGTAAAAGAAGAGCAAGTAGAAGAAGTTGTTGAAGATGTAGAAATTGAAGAAACAGAGGATACAGCTTCTAAACCAGAAAAAGAGGAAAAACCTAAAAAAGTTAGTAAATTAACTAAATTCTTTAACATAATTTATGTTATTACTACAATTTTCTCTTATGCATATTATGTTTATTATGCAGTAGGAATGATTCAAAAGAATGGATTAGATCATCCTCTTTCAATATTATTCATGATTGCAATAGCAATCTATACATTAATACTTCTTGTATGTGCAGTAATTTCATCGTCTATAAAAACGGCAAAAGCACGTATAGGAAAAGCAATGAAGCTATTTGGATATTTTAAAAAGTCTATTAAAGTATTTTCAACAGCATTATCTGTTATCGCTTTAATATCTGTTGTTCAAAGTCCAGATACAAGCTTATGGACAATGATTGTTTCTATATTCAACATTATTATGAACATAATAAAAATATGGATGGCAATTGCTGGTATGATGTTCAGCGCTGGAAAAGCTGGTGTTAAGGCTATAGTAAAGAGTAAAAAGGCTAAAAAGAAAGCTGAAAAAGAAGCAAAAAAACAAGCTAAATTAGAAGCAAAAGAAAAGAAAAAGTTAAAATCTTAAAAAATAATTTAGTTATAACTATGAATAAAAACACAAATCTAAAAAATAAGGTTTGTGTTTTTTTTGTATCTAATATTCTTGTTACCGGAAATATTAATATTTTTTTCTGTATGTAAAATTTCCGTTATCGGAAATAAACATAAATAAATTGAATTGAAAAATTTCCGATAACGGAATATAATTATGTTAGAAAATAGGGGGAGTAAGAGCAGTGTTTGTATCTAGCAGGGAAATTGCAAAGAAATGGAATATCTCAGATAGAATGGTTAGAAATTATTGCGCTCAAGGAAAAATAGCAGGGGCTTTTTTAATGGGGAAAACTTGGAGTATTCCTGTAGATGCTATAAAGCCAAAGAGAGAAGCTAAAAGACAATTTAGTGATAATCCTTTATTAAATATTTTAAAAGAACAAAAAGATATGAAGCTTAATGGTGGAATTTACTATAAAACACAAATTGAACTTACATATAATTCAAATCATATTGAAGGTAGCACTTTAACTCATGATCAAACAAGATATATTTTTGAAACCAATACAATTGGTATAGAAAAAGATGTGGTTAATGTTGATGATATAGTAGAGACAGCAAATCACTTTAGATGCATTGATTATATTATTGATAATGCTAAAAAATCTCTTACAGAATCTATGATAAAAGAACTTCATTTTATTCTTAAAAGTGGAACTAGTGATAGCGGAAAAACTTGGTTTAATGTAGGAGATTATAAAAAACTTCCAAACGTTGTTGGAGATGAGGAAACCTGTTTGCCTAAAGATGTTAAAAAGAATATGAAAGAACTTTTAAATTCATACAATAGTGCCAAGATTAAAACATTTGAAAAAATTGTAGAATTTCATAAAAATTTTGAGGCAATTCATCCATTTCAAGATGGCAATGGTCGTGTTGGAAGATTAGTTATGTTTAAAGAGTGTTTAGCAAATAATATTGTTCCTTTTATTATAGATGAAAATCATAAATTGTTTTATTATCGTGGACTTAAGGAATGGAATAATGAAAAAGGCTATTTGATAGATACTTGCTTGTCTTGTCAGGATAAATATAAAAAATTATTGGATTATTTTAATATCAAATATCAATAGATTTTGATTTAATTGAAAATATTGTAAAATGGCCAAAAAAGTATTTTATTTTTTTTATTAAACATTTGTTCATAATTATGATATTGTATAATATAGATTAGAAATGGAAAAGCAGAGAGTTTATTTTGTTATAGATATGAAATCCTTTTTTGCATCGGTAGAGTGTGCAGAAAGAGGGTTAGATGCAATGACTACAAAATTAGTTGTAGCAGATGAATCACGTACAGAAAAAACTATTTGCTTAGCCGTATCTCCTATGCTTAAGTCTATGGGCGTTAAAAATAGGTGTAGATTGTACGATGTTCCAAAAGATAAGGAAATTATCATTGCATCGCCTAGAATGAAAAAATACATCGAATATGCGGCTGAAATATATGGTATATACTTAAAGTATATAGATAAAGAAGATATTCATGTTTATTCTATAGATGAATGTATTATTGATGCCACAGATTATTTAAAGTTATATAAAACAAAAGCTAAACCATTTGCTCAAAAATTAATGCAAGAAATAAATGATACTCTGCATATTCCGGCAACAGCAGGAATTGGCAGTAATATGTATTTAGCTAAAATTGCATTAGATATTACAGCAAAACATTCTGTAGATAGAATAGGCTGGCTTACTGAAGATAAGTTTATAAAAGAACTTTGGAATCATAAACCATTAACAGATTTTTGGGGAATATCGACAGGAATTTCAAGTCATCTTGCAAAACTTGGAATACATACTATGTCAGATATAGCCCATACAAATGAGGATTTGCTTTATGAACATTTTGGAGTTAATGCAGAACTTTTAATTGATCATGCTTGGGGAAGAGAGACTTGTTTAATGGAAGATATAAAAAACTATAAAACAAAGTCCCATTCAATTTCTCAATCACAAATTTTGCCAAAAGATTATGATGCAAAAACTGCAAAAGATATATTAAGAGAAATGATTCAAGAAGGATGTTTAAGGCTAGCAAAAGAAAAAGTTGTGACATCCCACATTGGATTATATATAACATACGGTGGTTATAAATTTGGAGCAAAGGGAACAAAAAGACTTTCTAATACAACGAATTTATATTCACAAATAATTCCATATTTTGATGAACTTTTCGATGAAATTGTAGATTATAATCAAAAAATAAGAAGAATAGCGTATAGCTTTGAAGATTTACATAATGAAGATTATGAGATTTATGATATGTTTACAGATCAGCAAAAAATAGAAAAAGAAAAACGATTAGTAAATAGTATTCTTGAAATAAAAGGTAAATTTGGCAGAAATTCCATAATGAAGGGAACCTCATTTCAACCAGATGCTACGCAAAGAGAAAGAAATATGCAAATAGGAGGGCACAAAAGTGGAGAGGAAGAAGATGAGTAGATTAGATAGAGCAAGACAATTTGCTCCATTTGATGCGCTAAAAGGTTTGCAAGAAGCTTTAAAAAAGAAAGAAATAGAACACGATAAACTTAAAGAGGAAAAAAGATCAGATAAAGAATTTGATTTTCCTGATGAAAACAATTAAGTAGTTGATTAAATAAAGTTATAAAAAGAGAAGAACCATTTGGTTCTTCTCTCGCGTTTTATACTAAGTTTTATTAATCTAATTATTCGTTAGAATCATTAGTATCTGTTTCATCATTTTCTTTAGCATCAACTATAGTATCTGAAACATCTTCAGTTTGTGCATCTACAATTGTGTCTGTAACTATATCGCTGTTTTCACCAGCTACAGCGGCAGCTGCTTGCATCTTTGCTAAATCTTTTGATGACATAGAATAAATTGAAACATCTTGTTTTCCTTCATCAGGATCACCCTTGCCACGCTTAATGGAGATAGCTCTTTGAATTCTTTCTTTAATAGAAAGTACTGCAGGTAAGAATGTAAATACAAGTACTACGCTAAATACGGCATTTCTAGCAAGTAGAGAAGTAATTTGTTGAACGATAATGTTTGTTGAAATTAAACCTACGGCAAGACATGCAACGAAGAATATTGAGCCTGATGTTAAAACGCCTGGAGCTGCTCTATAGATAGCATTTCTAATAGAAGCTTGGCTTGACATTCCACTTTCTTTTTCTTCAAGATATTTACTTGTTAATAAGATAGCATAGTCAACAGTTGCTCCAAGTGCTATAGCAGATACAATTAGGTATGCCATGAAGTGTAATGTTGTACCCATGAAATATGAAATAGATAAGTTAATCCAAATACCTGTTTCAATAACTAGAACTAGTATTACAGATAAGACAAATGACTTAAATGTGAATAGAAGTACTAAGAATATAATTACAACAGAAAGAACGTTAACTAGTGTATAGTCTGATGGTGTAACTTGGCTTAATTCGTAAGAAGCTACAACGTTTCCTGTCATTTGAGTAGATTGTGAATATTCAGAGAATACATTTTTAGCAATAGCTTGAATATCTAAAACTGTCTCATAAGACTTAGTATCTTCCTTGCCACCATTTATTGTCATTGTGTATAGAACATAGTGTACTTCATCTGCATCAGTGTTATAAACAAGCTCACCTGCTTCATTTGTGCTACAAATATCTGAAATGAAACTTGAATATAATTGTTTGTATAAAGTACGTTTAATAATAGTTCCGGTTAAACCGCCTAAATTATCTATATCTTTTAATTGATCTTCTTCAAATACTGTTGTAATAGAGAATATATCTGAAATTGTGTTTACAGAATTGTCTCTAATATAGTATGTTCCAGCACTAAAGTCTTCTGCTGTTACATTTTCAGCTTTTGAAATTCTATAATTGCTAGCATTTTGTGTATAGTATGTAGCATTTGCATCAAAAGATGTTGCTTTTGTATAACCAACTAGATATGTTTGTTGAACGAAATTATATTGTGAATCGTAATCATTTAACTTATATGGAGTCATAACTATTAATTGGTTAGATGAAGATTCTATAGCAGCTTCTGGAACTGTAGGATTTTCATTTTCAGCAGTAATAGAGATGAAAGATAAGTTAACCTTTCCTTGGAATATTGCACCAGGAATCATTAAACCAATACAAATAACAATGATAGGAATAGCAACTGCTTTCTTTGTTATAACCTTTGAAATAAACTTTAGTCTTGGAGTTAATGGCTTCCATTGATGTTTGCCTGACTTTGTAACTTCGTGGTTTGTAGCAGCAATCCACTTGTTTAAGTATAGGATAATAATTGGTTGTAGGAATACAACGGCAAGTAAAGATAATAATACACCTTTAGCAAGAACGAATCCTAAATCGTAACCAATACCAAATTTCATAAAGAATAGAGCAATGAAAGAACCTACAGTTGTTAATGATGAAGCAACGATAGATTTTATTGTCTTAGGTAAAGCTCTTTCTAGTGCAATTTCTGGACGAGGAGTTGTTCTTAATTCCTCATAATATGTATGCATTAAGAATATTGCATAGTCCATAGCAACGGCAAGTTGTAGAATTGTAGCACAAGATGCTGTTATTGAAGATACTGTACCAATTGGATCTTTACCAGCAATAACGTTTGAACCCATATTTAATAAAATAGAAATTCCAAGAGTTGCTAAGAATATTAGTGGCTCTATGTAACTTTGAGTTGTAAAGAATAGGATAATAAATACGGCAATAACTGCAACTACAACGAATTTAGGCATATCACCAACTGAAGATTTTAAAAGAGATCTAGAGTTTTGTGCTGAACCGGAGAATGTGTAGTATTCTGTAGCTTCTGTAACATCTGCGTATCCAGTGCCATTACTTATATATTCGTTTACTTTACTTGTTATTATTTCTTCAATTGAATCAATAGCGGCAATTGTTTCATCAGCAGAGTTAGCTGTTGTGAAGTATACAGAAATTAAATATGTGTTTACTGTGTCCTTTGTACCATCGTTTTTTGTAATTTCTGTTTGTAGAACAAACTTATTAGATAGAGTGTTCATGATGTCATCAACACCACCATCATTTAAGTGATCAATATTAGTTTCAATTGTGGATTTATTGTTCTTAAGAGAATCAAATGTTCCTATCCATACAATTTTATTAATATATTGTAAATTAGTATGATATTCACTATCGGTATTATCTTTAGCATCTGAAATGATATCTACAATCTCTGCTACTTGATCTTCTGTTAGATATGAAATACCCATAGAGAAGTCGCCTATAATATTGAAATTACTTTGAAGAGTGGCAAGTCCGTGTTTTGTTACTGTATCATTGTCTAGATAAGAAATAACATCACTTTGCTTCTTAACAAAAGTGTTTCCAATTACGGCAGCAATTATTAAAACAACAAAAACAATCAAAATAGCTGCTTTGTGTGTCATTACAAAATGTGAGAATTTTGCAAGGGCATTGTTTTGATTGTCTGCGTGTTTGTCTTTTTTTGACTTAAAAAGATCTTTAATTTTTGACATAATTTCCTCACTTATATTTTTATTTTTCTCAAATATGTTATCATATGAAAAATTTATTCGCAATAAACAAATGTTGAATTGAAATATATTTTAAAAAATATATATTCTACTTTGCGTGGAATTAGACAATTTGACATCAAAATGTCGATTTTTATAATTTACATTAGTAAATTGTAAAATGTTTAAAATAAAATTATTTAGCATATAGTATTAGCACATAGCAAAAGAAAGTTGTTATAATACTCATATGAGACTTGGAATTTCAACAGCATCATTCTTTCCAAATTTACATACGGAAGAATCTATAAGAGAAATTGCTTCATTAGGAATAGATACCTGTGAAGTTTTTTTTGAGACCCGTTCACAATATTGTGATGAATATGCAAAAGTTTTAATAGATTCAATAAATGATGCAAAAAAGATGGTTCCTAATTTTAAAGTTCATTCAATGCATTCAATGACACAACAATTTGAACCAGATTTATTTTCTATGGGTTCAAGAGCAAGAGCTGATGGAGAGAAAACTTATGAAGAGTTTTTGAAAGTCGTTGAAAAAGCTGGAGTTAAATATCAAACTTTTCATGGCGCTGCAATGCTTAAGCATGGAAAAGGTATAGTAAGAAAATTTGATTATGATTATCTATCTAAAATTGTTAATCATTTATGCGATATGGCAAGTGAGCATAATGTAAAGCTATGTTATGAAAATGTTCATTGGTGTTATTTTTCATTTCCTGATTATTTTAAGAACTTAAAAACTTTATGTCCAAGACTTGGTTCTGTTTTAGATATAAAGCAAGCAATGCAAAGTGGATATGATTATAAAGAATACTTAAAAGTTATGGGTAATTCACTTGAAACAGTACACCTTTGTGATTATAATAATGACGGTGCTACGGCAATCCCAGGAAGAGGTAATTTTGATTTTGTTGAATTATTTAAAATTCTTCTAGATATGGGGTTTGATGGTGGCGTACTTATGGAAGTTTATTCAAAGGATTATAAAACAAGCAATGATTTACTTGAAGGCTATAATTATTTGAGTGAATGTTTAGATAAAGCAAAAAAATAAAAAAAATATATTGGAGGCATATTTATGCGTTACAACAAAAAGGAATTAAGATTAAAAATTGATTACAACAATATGATGGAATCAGTTTTAGGCAAAAAAGGCATTTCAGATAAGAAGTTAAATTCTTATGCTGACCAAGCTAAAAAGGCTTTTGAAGCAGTTGAAGCTGGAAAAGGTAAAGATATGATGGGATGGGCTGACCTTCCATATAATCAAGATGCCGTTGTTGCAGATATTTTAGATACTGCAAAAAAGATTAGAAAAGACAAAAATATTGAATATTTTGTTGTTTTAGGAATTGGTGGTTCAGCATTAGGTCCAATTGCTACATTCCAAGCTATTAATCATTTACATTACAATGATTTAAAAAGAGCAAAGAGAAAAGGACCAAAGTTCTATGTAGAAGATAACGTAGATCCAGAAAGAATGGCAGCGCTTTTAGATGTTATTGATCCAAAGAAGACTGTATTTAACGTAATTACAAAGTCTGGTTCAACATCTGAAACAATGACTCAATATTTAATCATAAATGAAATTTTAAAGAAAGCTTTAGGTAAAGATGCTAAAAATCATATCATTGCTACAACATCAAAAGAAAAAGGTAATTTAATTAAAATTGCTCAAAAAGAAGGATATAAAACATTCTATATTCCAGATGGCGTTGGTGGTAGATTCTCAGAGCTTTGCCCAGTAGGACTTCTTCCAGCTGCAGTAACAGGCGTAGACATTAAAGGAATGCTTGCTGGTGCTAAGTATATGGATGAAATTTGTAATAGTGCATCTTTAAAGAAAAATCCAGCATTAGTTTTAGCTACATTACAATATATTGGAATGTCAGAAAGAAAGAATATTGGTGTTATGATGCCATATGCTGATGGATTAAAATATATTGCAGATTGGTATGCTCAATTATGGGCTGAATCTTTAGGCAAGAACGTAGATTTAAAAGGAAATAGAATTGATGGAGTTGGCCAAACACCAGTTAAGTCATTAGGTGTTACAGATCAACACTCTCAAGTTCAATTATATACAGCTGGTCCTGAGGATAAGATTATTACATTTATCGGTGTTGAAAATTACAGAAAAGAAGTTAAGATTTCAAATGGATGTGAAGATATCCCATCAGTTAATTTCTTATGTGGACATACAATGAACGAATTAATCCAAGCTGAAAGAAAAGCAACAGAATATGCTGTAACAAAGGCTGGAAAGCAAAATTATACAATTATGCTTCCAATTCTTAATGAATTCACACTTGGAGAACTTATGTATCTATTTATGTTACAAACATCATATGCAGGTGCATTAATGGGAATTAATACATTTGATCAACCAGGAGTTGAAGAAGGTAAGAACGCAACATATGCATTACTTGGAAGACCTGGTTATGATGAAAAGAGAGCAGAATTAAAGAATGCTCCTCAAAAACAAACAAAATATACATTCTAATAAATAAAGGTATGGCGATAGAAAAATCGCCATATTTTTTATAATAAAATAGACAATTATTTTCTATACAAATAAGAGTATTTAAATTAAAATTTAAGGTATGTGTGGTAACATATAAATATGGATAGAAAATTAAAAGGAAAAATTATAGGAATTTCAGTGCTTGTTGTGGCATTTATTACATTTGCTGTTTTGTACGCTATAAAGAGCGTGCGAGAGTCTATTAGAGTGAATGTAATTTTTCCAATAATTTCTTTTATGACAAAACTTACAAATAATTTTTCTTTTTCATTGTTTGAAGTTTTTATGTTTTTGCTAGTTTTAGCTGTTTTAATTTTGCTTATTTTAGGAATTATTAATTTTGTTAAGAAAAATAAAATTGGTGGTTTAAATAAGTTTTTATCTGTTGTAATTATTCTTTTAGTTTTTGGTCTTGATTACTACATTATGGTTGGCACAATTTACAAAAGGGAAGAGTTGCCAATATTGAGCAGAGAAAATTATACAAGTGAAAAATATGTTGAAATTATAAAAAAGTACAATGAGGAAATGGAAGATATAGCTCAAAAAGTTGACAAGGACGAGAGTGGTTTTTTAGTGAATCCTTATAGCGATAGTGAAATTAAAAATGAGATTTTAAAGGCTTATAAGGAAGCAAATTTAAATTCTTATAAAGAAAATTATTTCCTAGATTGTCTATCTTTCGCTAAGTCTATTATATCTAGTAAAATAATGTCTTTAAATGGAATAACAGGTATAACGTTTATTCCACTTGGAGAGGCAAACTATAATAAAGATACGCTCTTTGTAGATAAGGTCTATTCCATCGCCCACGAGCTTGCACATACCATTGGAGTTATGGATGAAGAGGAGGCAAATGTGCTAGCTTTATTTGTTTTATTATCATCAGATAACATATATTTAAAGTACGTTGGATACTATTTTTCATGTAATCAGGCTTATAGTGTGCTAATTTTGCTAAACGACACCGAAGCGAAAAAAGAGTTCCAAATTAATGACATTTTTATAAAAGAGAGTGAAAGAAGGGAAGAGTTTTGGAATGAAAATAACAAACTTGAAAAAGTTGGGAATTTCATAAATGATCTTTATTTAAAATTGCAGGGCAAAGGTGGAACAGACTCTTATAAGTCTAATTCTAAATACACTTATGATAGTGAAACTAAAATGTACAGTGTTGAGAGTTTTTCAAAAATGCAGAGAATGATTTTTACAATTTACGATTAAAAAAACTTCTTTAAAATTTTAATTTTCAAATTTTTAATTACTACTAAATTGTCCATATAAAAATTTTGTAATCTTGTAATTTATTTTTACATATAATATAATGTTATATCATATAGAATTATTTATATAGGAGATAAAGGTGACAATATATATTGTAGTAATTTCTATTTTAGCAGGATTATTTACCTTTTATATGGGATACGTTGATGGAACGTCTGCCATAGCATCTTCGCTTGCTACTCATTCACTAAAGCCAAGGCTTGCATTAGTTACTTGTGCAATCTCTATGTTTGTATCACCACTTATTATAATTTTGTTAATGGGTTCAGATACAGTTGCTAGAACTGTCGGTTCTTTAATAGAAACTACTGCTTATTCTTCGGTTACTCCAAAAGCTGGATTTATTTTTCTAATTTCAACACTTGCTGCAGCACTTTTATGGGCAATAATTTCAATTATCTTAAATGTGCCTAACTCTGTGTCTCATACGCTTTTAGGTGGCTTAGTTGGTGCAGGCGTTATTATATTTGGCTTTAATTCTATTGATTGGAATAGCGTACTTGTAAAAGTTATATTAATGGTATTTTTAGCTCCAATTGTTGGACTATTAATAGGATATTTATTACAAAAATTCTTTGTTTGGATGTGTGGGGCTTGGCCAAGAGCCATGAAAAAGGCCTTTAAGGCCTTGCAGGCAATTAATATTGTCTTGCTATCTATTTCTATTGCCGCAAATAATGTGCAAAAATCGCTTGGTATTTATTTAATAGCCATGATTTTGTGTTCAGGTAATTCTTCAATTACATTTGAATCATTTGAATTTGTTTGGTGGATTGTTTTAATATTTGCGTTTTTACAATGTATAGGTTTATTCTTCGGTGGAGAAAATCTAATAACCGCCGTTGGATATAAATTACATAAATTATCTACTGTTCAGTCTTTTGTCGCACAACTTGCAACACTAATTGTTTCATTTGCAGCAACATTTATTGGACTTCCAATTGCTACAACACAGGTTGTTTCATCTTCAATTATGGGAGTTGGAGCAGCAGAAGGAATTAGAACTGTTTCTTGGCAAAAAGGCGAGAAAATGCTGATTAGTTGGATTGTAACATTCCCAGCCGCAATGCTCTTTGGTATGGGAATATGTGCACTACTTAAAGTTATTGTGTTATAAGGAGGATTTAGTATGGCATTTGAATTTTTTAAAAAGAGAGTTAATTTTTTCGAATTGTTAATTAACCAATGTGATGCTATGAAAAGAGGCATGCAAGCTTTATATGATTATTGTACAACTAAGGATGAATCTTATGCTGATCTTGTTATACAAATTGAAGATGAGGGCGATATGCTAAGAAGAATCGTTATTGATGAATTAAATAACACTTTGATTACCCCAATAGAGAGAAATGATATTTTCAATTTGTCTAGACAAATTGATGAAATACTAGATTATGCTAAAACAACTGTTGATGAACTTAGAAAATTTAAAATAACACCTAACGACGATATTGTAGTTATGGTGGGCATTTTGCTTGATATTTCAGTTAGAATTTCAAAGGCAATTTCAAATACTGAAAAACATAAAAATATTGCTAAAGATGATGCAATTGCTGTTAAAGCATTAGAAAATAAAATGGCAGCACATTGCGTAGATTCTCTTGCAAGATTATTTGAAACAGATGATTGGAGATTAGTATTTAAATATAGAGAAATTTATAGACACTTAAATACAACATCAGACGTTGCCGATGTGGCTATGGATTCGCTTTTAGATGTTATAAATAAGATTTAATGGAAAAGATTAATGTAAAATCTCAAAATTTATTGGAAGGTAACCCGTTTTGGGTTATTCTTTCGTTTTCGACTTTTTACATATTAGGGGATTTTCTACAACAATTATATAATGCTGTGGATTCAATTGTCCTTGGAAGATTTGTATCAACAGATGCACTTGCAGCGATTGGAGTTGCAACCCCTATAATGAATCTTGTTATGAATGTAATTATTGGCTTTACAATAGGCTCATCAATTGTGTTTGCAAGGTGGTTTGGAAAAGGAGATAATAATATGCTAAAAAGATCCATTTCCACCGCACTTATTATAGGAATTAGTTTTACGATTGTTTTATCTATACTATCCATTGCGTTATGTAAGCCATTTTTGAAACTATTAAATACTCCAGATGAGATAATGCAAGATACATTGATTTATCTTTATATTGTATTTGCTGCAAATATATTTACATTTTTATATAATTTTTATTGCTATGCAATAAGAGCAATAGGAAATTCATTTACACCTCTTGTATTTCTAATTGTTTCAACAATTTTGAATTTAGTTTTAGATTTACTTTTTGTTCTTGTATTTAAACTTGGAATAGAAGGGGCAGCAATTGCCACGTTAATTGCTCAAGCCTTTTCTGCATTTACAATAATAATCTACACAAACAAAAAAATAAGTGAAATAAAGTTAAGTATAAAAGAAATAGCATTTGATAAAACTCAAGCTAAAGATATCTTATCCTATTCAAGTAGTGTTGCTTTGCAACAAACTTTTGTTTATGCAGCAAGAATAGCTGTTCAAGGCTTAATAAATACATTTGGCAAAACTGTTATAGCTGGTACAAATATAGGTGAAAAGTTAAATGCGTTATATCAGACTCCTCTTAGAGGTTATGCCAATGCTTCAACTACATATTTTTCACAAAATTTAGGCGCAAAAAAGTTTGATAGAATAAAGGGTGGATATAAATCAATTAATATTGTTGCTTTTATAAATACAGCAATTTTCATGGTAATTGGTATGGTATTTGCAGAGCCTATTGTAAAACTATTTGTAGATTCAAGTGCCATAGATGTTATAGAAGTTGGAAAAAAATCTATATTTTATATGGCATCAGGGTATTTATTCGCCTCATTTATAGTTTTGAATCAATCGTTAATAAGATCATTAGGAAAATTAAAAGTTTTTGTTATTTTAACCATAACAACAATAATGTGTAGAGTTGTATTTTCATATGCTTTTTCTGGATTACTTAAAGAATATGCAATATATTTAGCAATTCCAGTTTCTTGGGTAGTTGGTGGAACTTTGAACATTATATTTGGCTACTTATCTTACAAAAAAGAAGTAAAGCCTTTTATAAATATTCCCCCTTTAGTTAAAGATGAAAATTAGTTATAATACTTTATGGTAAAAGGAGACAAAAATTGATTAGATACGGAGTTATAGGTTCAGATTTACTACATTCTTATGCGCCACTTGCACATAATGCGTTTTTTGATATTTATTCGCTTGAAGGTAAGTTTGATAAGCTAGAATTAACACAAGAGGATTTTGACACAAGGGATATGCATGAAGTTTTAAGAGGGTTTAAGGGCGTGATGGTTTCGGCTCCTTTTAAAACGCAAATGGCAAGTCATATTGATATTGTTGATGATGAAGCTTTAGAAATAGGTTCAATAAATACAATAAATAACGTAAATGGAAAACTTATTGGATATAATACCGATGCTAGAAGTTTTAGAGATCTTTTAGAAGCTGTAAATCAACTGCCAAAAGGTAGAGTAGTTGTTGTCCTTGGAGATGGAGGAACAGCAAAGAGTGTTATTTATGCTTTAAGAAGGGTGGCAAAAGAGATTTATTTTGTATCTAAAAAGAAAGATGTTGAGATTAAATGTGCAAAAAGAATTACATACACTGAACTTTCAAAAATGAGTGGTTATATGCTTATTAATGCAACTCCAGTTGGAATGTATCCATCTAGTGATGAATCTCCAGTTAAAAAGTCTGTAATTGAGAAATTTGATGTTATTGTAGATTTAGTATATAACCCACTATTTACTAAATTTTTAAAGTTAGGTGTAGATTGCGAAAAGATAGTAATACCGGGGCTTTATATGCTTATATCTCAAGCAATACTATCTCAAAGTATATGGCAAGGGTTTAACATGGAGCCTATGACTAAAAGACTTCAAAATAATGTTGTTATACAAACTCAAAAAAGTGAGCACGCAAATATATACATCGTAGGTATGATAGGATGCGGAAAAACAGAACTTGGAAAGGTAATTGCTCAAGAATCTAATAAAGAGTTTGTTGACATTGATGAAGTAATTGAAAAGAAAGCTAAAA
Source organism: uncultured Christensenella sp. (assembly GCA_964478025.1). Lineage (GTDB taxonomy): Bacteria > Bacillota > Clostridia > Christensenellales > UBA3700 > UBA3700. The sequence continues at coordinate 17,297 of CAYZGK010000008.1, read as the reverse complement.
AAACTATTAAGCAAATATATGAAGAGGATGGAGAAGCCGTCTTTAGACAATTAGAGCATGAGGCTATAAAGAATATTTGCAAAGAGAAAAATAAGGTTGTAGCGGTAGGCTCTGGTGCGGTTTTAGACTTAAGAGATTTATTTGCATTAAGAAGCTCGGGAATTATAGTTTTTAGAGATAGATCTATAGATAGAATTTTATCTACAATAGATTTAAGTAAATACCCAAGTATAAATAGTAAGGAAGATGTAATAAAAATGTATAATGAAAGATATCCAAGATATGTGAAACTTGCGGATTATATCGTTCCTTTTGGAGAAATAGAATTGGATAAGAAAAAGTTGATGGAGATACTAGGATGAAAAAAATAATGGTAATAAATGGCGTAAACTTAAATATGCTTGGAATACGTGAACCAGGTATTTATGGAAATGGTAAATACGAAGACTTAATAAAGTACATTAAAGACAAAGAAAGTGATGTTGATTTAAGTTTTTATCAGTCAAATCATGAGGGAGATATTGTTGATACTATTCAAAATTGTTATTTTGAAAAGTTTGATGGAATCGTAATAAATCCAGGTGCTTTTACTCATTATTCTTATGCTATATTAGATGCTATAAAAGCTGTTTCAATTAAAACTGTAGAAGTTCATATATCAAATATTGATTCAAGGGAAGAGTTTAGAAAAACATCTGTTATAAAGCCTGCTTGTATAGCCCAAATTAAGGGAAAAGGATGGGATGGATATATAGAGGCCATTGAACTTTTGAAAAAGTAAAATTTTTATAAAATAAAAATGGTATGGAATGCTGATGCCTAAATTGGTATAATTAAACTACTAAACAAAGGGGGAGTTAACAAATGCAAAAAATTACATTAAAAGATGCACATTTTCATATTATCGGTTATGTTGAAATTAAAGATGATGGTGACAAAACTTTAAAAGATGCACATTTCCATATCAAGGGATATTATGATGCAAAAAGAAATGTCACAAAAGATGAACATTTTCATATTGTTGGCTATGGAGATATTTTAACCTCATTGTTATAGATTTTTTTTGAAATATTGATTAATCTAATTTTGACTATAAAGTGCGTGTGTGTTATTATATACACGTATTTTATTTATATAGGAGAAGAGTTTTGGCAATAAAAAAGACTAAAGTTAGTGACGAAAAGAAAGAAAGTGCTAAAAATAGTACTACTCCTATCGTAGATAATAAAACTTCAAATGTTGAGAAAAAAGACAATTTAAAAAAAGAAATAGTTGTTCAACAGGAAGTTAATTTAGAAAAAGCTGAAGACAAAAAAGAATCAGCTACTTTAGATTTAAATGATTCACAAGAAATAGCAAAAGATACAAAAGTAGAAGAGACTCCTAAAAAGAGAAAACTTACTCGTGCATATTTAAAATCCCCATTAAATAGGGTAGATGCAAATCCAGATATGGGTTTAAATGAAGAACAATTACAAGAAAGAATAGATAAAGGTTTTGTTAATGTTCAACAAACTGTAGTTACTAAATCTTATTTTGCAATCTTTAGGTCAAATGTTTTGACACTATTCAATATTTTAAACTTTGTACTTGGTATTGCCGTTTTAATGTTTGGAAGTATTAAAAATGCGCTATTTTTAGGTATTTGCTTAGCAAATATGGTTATTGGTATTTTCCAAGAAATAAGATCAAAAAGAACGCTTGAGAAAATGTCTATTTTAACAACTCCTACAGTCGATGTTATTAGAACTAAAAATAATTTAGCAAGTAGGGAAACACTAAATGTAGATAAAGTTGTTGTAGATGACATTATAGTTTTAAAACAAGGCGATCAGGTTCCTGTAGATTGTACTGTTGTTGATGGCTCATGTGATGTTAATGAATCCCTTCTTACGGGTGAAAGTGATGATATTAAGAAAGAAATAGGAGATTCTCTATATTCTGGCTCTTCAGTTGTTGCAGGCACTGCAAAGTGTAGAGTAACAGCAGTTGGAGCAAATTCTTATTCAGCAAAATTACTTTCTGAGGCAAAGAAATTTAAGAAAGCAAAATCAAAGTTAATGACATCTATTAACTGGATAATTCGTATAGTAACAATTTTAATATTCCCACTTGGAACTATGATGTTCTTAAATAATTATAAAGTTTTTGATGGAAATATGACAGATACTGTAACACGTTCTGTAAGTTCTATTATTGGATTAATTCCAGAAGGTTTGATGGTTTTAACGTCTATTGCCCTTGCTGCCGGCGTATATAAGCTTGCAAAGAAAAGAACATTAGTTCAAGAACTTTATTCAATAGAAACTCTAGCTAGAGTTGATGTTTTATGTCTAGATAAAACGGGAACTATAACAGAAGGTTCAATGCAAGTTGAGGATGTTGTAATGCTTGATAATACAAAGGGTAAAGTAAATGATATTGTTGGTAATATGGTTACGGCCCTTGGACCAAATAATGCAACATTTGAAGCATTTGGTCAATATTTCAAGCAGGATATGAATTTTGAAATTATTAAGAAAATTCCTTTCTCTTCTGCAAGAAAGTGGTCAGCTGTAGATTTTGGTATAAATGGAGTATTTATTGTAGGTGCTCCAGAGTTTGTTTTAAAAGATAGATTTAAAGAAGTTGAACAAGAGTGTGAAAAATATACAAATCAAGGATTCAGAGTCTTGGTTTTAGTAACAAGTAGTGAAAAGCTAACGGAAGAAATGAATCCTAAGAAAATGAAAGTAGTAGCATTAATTGCGCTTTCAGATAAAATTCGTGAAAATGCTTTATCAACATTTGAGTATTTTGCAGCACAAAATGTTAACTTAAAGGTAATTTCAGGAGACAATCCAATTACTGTTTCAAAGGTTGCTGAAAGAGCTGGATTAAAAGGTGCAGAGAACTATGTAGATGCTACAACTTTAGATACTTATGAAAAAGTTTTAGATGCATGTGATAAATATACAATTTTTGGTCGTGTATCTCCAAAACAGAAAAAGCAATTAGTTCAAGCATTAAAATCTAAGGGCCATACTGTTGGAATGACAGGTGATGGTGTTAACGACGTAATGGCATTAAAAGAGGCAGATTGTTCTATTGCTATGGCAGCAGGATCGTCAGCAGCAAGATCAGTTTCACAACTTGTACTGCTTGATTCAGATTTCTCATCATTACCATCAGTTGTAGCTGAGGGTAGAAGAGTTATCAATAACATAGAAAGAGCAGCATCACTATTTTTAGTAAAGACTACATTTAGTGCGCTTTTAACAATACTTTGTATTGCATTTAGTCTTTCATATCCATTTGAATCAATTCAATTAACACTTGTAAGTTCTCTATTTGTAGGAATACCATCGTTCTTCCTAGCACTTGAGCCTAATAATCAAAGAGTTGAGGGTGGATTCTTGTCTAAAGTCTTTAAAAAGGCCTTGCCGGCAGGATTTACCATAGCCATATTTATATTTATAACGGCATATTCATACAGCAATATAGGAATAAATGTTTCAAGCCAAGTTTCAACAATGGCAACATATATTTATGCTACAGTTTCATTTATAGTATTACTTCAATGTTGTATGCCATTTAATAAAGAGAGAGCATTTTTAGTAATATTGTGTTTAATAGCCTTTATTTGGGCAATTACCACAACATTTGCAACACAACTATTTAGTTTATATACATTAACAACTCAAATGTACATAAGAACTGTAATTATGCTTGCTCTTGTAATACCAATGATGATATTCATGCGTGTAGAAATTGAAGCTGTTATAAACACAGGAAAAGAATTCAAGAAATCTTTAACAGGAATAAGTAATAAATTGAAAAATATTTTTAAGAGGAATAAAGCAGAATGAAAAACGAGACAATATTAGTTCTAGATTTTGGTGGTCAATATAACCAACTAATAGCAAGACGTGTAAGAGATTTAAACGTATACTGCGAAATGTATCCATATTCAATCTCTATTGAAAAAATTAAGGAAATTAATCCAAAAGGAATCATCTTTACAGGTGGTCCTAACTCAGTTTATGGAGAAGATTCTCCAAAAGTAGATAAGGCTATTTTTGATTTAGGATATCCAATTCTTGGTATATGTTATGGTTGCCAATTTATGGCATATTCATTAGGTGGTGTTGTAGAGCATGCTCCAACTAGCGAATATGGTAAAACTTTAGTAAATGTAGATACCAAGTCCTTATTATTTAAAAATTGTTCAAGTGAAACAATTACTTGGATGAGTCATACAGATTATGTAGCAAAGGTTCCTGACGGTTTTGAAATTGTTGGAAAAACTCCAGTTTGCCCAGTTGCTGCTATGCAAAATGTACAAAAGAAGTTATATGCAGTACAATTCCATCCAGAAGTTATGCATTCCGTTGAGGGTAATAAGATGCTTGCAGGCTTCGTTTTTGATGTTTGTGGATGCAGTGGCGATTGGAAAATGGATTCCTTTGTAAAAACAAGCATTGAACAAATAAGAGCAAAAGTAGGCAAAGGTAAAGTTTTATGTGCATTATCTGGTGGTGTAGATTCTTCAGTTGCTGCAGTATTATTATCTAAGGCAGTAGGTGAACAATTAACATGCGTGTTTGTTGATCACGGTTTGCTTAGAAAAAATGAAGGCGATGAAGTTGAGGCTGTTTTTGGACCAAATGGACCATATAAATTAAACTTTATTAGAGTTAATGCTCAAGAAAGATTTTATGCAAAACTAAAGGGTGTTACAGAGCCAGAAAAGAAGAGAAAGATTATTGGTGAAGAGTTTATTAGAGTATTTGAAGATGAAGCTAAGAAAATTGGGGCAGTAGACTTTTTAGTTCAAGGCACAATTTATCCTGATGTAATAGAATCAGGACTAGGCAAAAGTGCTGTAATTAAATCTCATCACAATGTAGGTGGTCTTCCATCAGTTGTAAACTTTAAAGAAATTATTGAACCTTTACGTTTATTATTTAAAGATGAGGTTAGAAAAGTAGGATTAGAATTAGGTATTCCAGATTATCTAGTTTATCGTCAACCATTCCCAGGACCAGGTCTTGGTATTAGAATTATTGGGGAAGTAACTGCAGAAAAGGTTAAGATTGTACAAGATGCAGATGCTATATATAGAGAAGAAATAGCAAAGGCAGGAGTAGATAAATCTTTAGGACAATATTTTGCAGCTTTAACAAATATGCAGTCCGTAGGTGTTATGGGTGATTTTAGAACATATGATTATGCAATTGCATTACGTGCTGTAAGTACATCAGACTTTATGACAGCAGATTGGGCTCAAATTCCTTATGATGTTTTAGGAAGAGTTTCAACTCGTATAGTAAATGAAGTTAAACATGTAAATAGAGTAATGTACGATATTACATCAAAACCACCAGCAACTATAGAATTTGAATAAAAAA
>CAYZGK010000008.1:10236-11807 GCA_964478025.1 uncultured Christensenella sp. | reverse complement strand
GAAAAAAGTTGCATTGAAATACGGAAAAAAGTTGCATTAAGGCTTGACTTTATATTTAATAAAAGATATTATATCGGTATAAAGGTAGGAAAAAATGAAAGAATATTTGCCAAGATTAATGGATACAGCTTTGGAAGAAATGCTTAATTATGTTGGAGCAGTATATATTGCAGGCCCTAAGTGGGTTGGAAAAACAACTACTGCAGAAAGATTTGCAAAAAGTATACTAAAGATGCAAGATCCAGATAAAATTAAAGATTATTTGGTAACTGCAGATGTTAAGCCTTCCATTCTTTTAAAAGGAGATAAGCCTAGACTTATAGACGAATGGCAAATGGCTCCTGTTATTTGGGATGCAGTTAGAGTGAGTGTTGATGAGATTAATAAGCCAGGTTTATATATTCTTACTGGTTCTACTTCAGTTGATTATAGTCAAATTATGCATACAGGGACAGGAAGAATAGCAAAATTAATAATGTACCCTATGAGTTTGTTTGAATCTAAAGAATCAAATGGAAAAATTTCTTTAAAGGAACTATTTAACAATAAGGTTCTTGATATTGATGGAATAGAGTCAAATTTAACTATCGAAAATTTAGTTAGAGCAGCTTGTAGAGGTGGTTGGCCAAGTAGTATTGGTAGGGATGAAAAGTCTGAACTTGTAACTGCCAAAATATATTTAGATAACGTATGTGAGCAAGATTGTGTAACGGTAGATGGTGTACAAAGAAATCCAAGACGAATGAGAACGATTTTGAAGTCTTATGCTCGTAATGTTTCAACGCTTGCTACAGATAAGTCTATCCTAGAAGATATCGCAACTAATGATACAAATATCGATAATAGAACTTTGAAATCTTATTTGAATGCATTAGAAAGATTATATGTTATAGAAGAAGTACCAGCATGGTGTCCAAATATTAGGTCAGCAACAGCAATTAGAAGCTCAAATAAAAGGGAGTTTACAGATCCTTCAATCGCAGTTGCTGCACTAGGTTTGTCTCCTGAATTACTATTACAAGATTTAAATACCTTTGGATTTATATTTGAAACTTTATGTATTAGAGATTTAAAAGTATATTCAAAAGCATTAGGGGGAGAAATCTCTTACTATCACGATAAATATGGTTTGGAATCAGATTGTGTTATGCATCTAAGTGATGGAAGATATGCATTAATTGAGTTTAAACTTGGAAGTAAACAAATAGAAGAAGCAGCTAAACATCTCTTGAAACTTAAAAATTTGATTAAAGAAGCAAATGAATCAAAGAAAACAAGATTGAATGAGCCTGATTTGCTTATAGTTATTACAGGTGGCGAAATAGCATATACAAGACAAGATGGTGTAAAAATTATTCCAATAGGATGTTTAAAAAATTAAAAAACAAACATTTTTTATTTAATATATAGCTTAAAATATTAGATTCGTTTTTATGCAATAATTTTGTTGATTTTGTATAGGTAATGTTTTTTTATTTTATTGTTAAGTTTATATACTCATGAGTATAATACTTATAAGTATATATGGTTTTTTTGTACAATTAATAATGGATAATGTTCAAAAATATGCA
>CAYZGK010000008.1:0-10136 GCA_964478025.1 uncultured Christensenella sp. | reverse complement strand
TGTTCAAAAATATGCAAGTGCTTGATTTATACGGGCTTTTATGTTAGTAATTATCCAAGAGGTAAAAGAATGTTAAAAAGAAAGATATTAAAAGATTTAATATCTACAATGATTACTGCACGTGGGTATAAGGCATACTACTATAAGCCTAAAAATAATTCTCAAGAAATTGAATTTTTAATTACACAAAATGCTAAAATAATTCCTATTGAAGTGAAAGCTGGAAATAGTTCTAGTATTTCATTGAATAACTTTATAAAAACATATAATCCTCCATATGCATATAAGTTTATTACCGGAAATGTTGGTGTAAGTGATACAAAAATTACCTTACCACTTTATATGGCTATGTTTATTTAAAAACAGATTTTTAATTTAATATGCCCTTAAAGGTAAATTTGAAAAATTGGTTAATTGAAAAATTTATAAATAACAATACAATGTCATATTTGTTTATGCTATAATACTTAATGTGTGTTTTTGTCGTTGTTTTATTTACAATAAAAAGATAAAAATTCAACAAAAAAAATAAAGGATAGGGTTATATATGGTAAATAAGTATGATACACAATTACTAATTGATGGTTGTAAATTAGATAGAGACGATGTAATAGAGTATTTCGAAAACGATTTAGATGGAGATTGTTTAGTAGTTGCTGGAGATGAAGAAACATTAAAGATTCATTTTCATACAGATGAGCCATGGAAGGTTTTAGAGTATTGTTCAACAATAGGAACTATTTATGATATTGTTGTTGAAGATATGGAAAGACAATCTCATGGTTTAAAAGGTTAAATAAGAAAAATAAATTTTTGTTATAAGGAGATATATAAATGTTAACAGCTATTGTAGGAATTAACTGGGGTGATGAAGGTAAAGGACGTATTGTCGATTTGGTATCACAAGAATATGATATTGTTTGTCGTTATCAAGGCGGAAATAACGCAGGTCACACCGTTATAAATGATAAGGGTAAGTTTATTTTAAACTTATTACCATCAGGTATTTTAAGAGAAGATAATGTAAATATCATGGGAAATGGTATGGTTATCGATATGAAACACCTATGTGGTGAAATGGATAAATTAATCGCCGGTGGAATTAAAATTACACCAGATAATTTAAAAATTTCTGAAAGAGCAGTAATTGTAATGCCTTATCATATTCAATTAGATTGTTTAGAAGAAGAAAGACTTGCAGGTAAAAAGTTTGGTTCAACTCGTCGTGGTATTGCTCCAGTATATTCAGATAAATATGCTAAGAAAATCATAATGATGGGTGATTTATTCGAAGATGAAGCTGTACTTAGAGAAAAAGTTGCAGGCATTGTAGAATATAAGAATTTGTTAATTTGCAAGGGTTATGGAGCAGATCCAGTTAGCGTTGATGAAATGATGGATTATTTAAAAACATATGGTGATAGATTAAAACCATTTGTTATTAATATGTCTAAATATTTAAATGATCAACATAAAGCAGGAAAGAAAATCTTATTTGAAGCACAACTTGGTGCTTTACGTGATATTGACTTTGGTATTAATCCTTATACAAGTTCTTCAAACTCAATTGCAGCTTATGCTCCAATTGGTGCTGGAGTTCCAAATTTAAGATTAGATAAATCTATTGGTATTATGAAGGCTTATTCATCATGTGTTGGTGAGGGCCCATTTACTGTAGAACTTGGTATGAGCGAAGAAGATAAAAAGGCTCTTCGTGATGCTGGTGGCGAATATGGCGCTGCAACAGGAAGACCAAGAAGAGTAGGAGCATTTGACGTTGTAGCTTCAAAATATGGTGTTATGTGTCAAGGAGCAGATGAAGTTGCTTTAACTAAGGTTGATGTTCTATCTTATATGGATAAGATTCCAGTATGTGTTGCTTACAATATTAATGGCAAGATTACTACAGATTTCCCACGTGGCAAAGCTCTTGATGATGCAAGACCAGTAATTGAATATTTACCAGGTTGGAAATGTGATATTTCAAAATGTAGAAAACCAGAAGAATTACCAAAAGAAGCTTATGATTATATTAAGTTCATTGAAGAAAAAGTAGGATGTAATATTTCACTTGTTTCAGTTGGCGCAGAAAGAGAAGCTTATATGCTTTGGAATGACTAAGAGGCAATAACATGAAATTAAATAATCACTTTTTAGAATTAAAAGATAGCTATTTATTCTCAACAGTTGCAAGAAAAGTTAGAGAATATCAAGCTGCTAATCCTGGAAAACCAGTTTATAAATTATCTATTGGAGATGTAACACTTCCACTTGCTCCAGCTGTTATTGATGCTATGCATAAGGCAGTAGACGAGATGGCTCATAAAGAAACATTCCGTGGATATGGCCCAGAGCTTGGATATGACTTTTTAAGAGAAGAATTAGTAAAGTATTATGCAAAGCATAATGTAAAATTAGATATTGACGAAGTTATCGTATCTGATGGAGCTAAATCAGATTTAGGAAATATCCTAGATATTATTGATCCATCAAATAAAGTTTTAATTCCAGATCCAGTTTACCCAGCTTATATTGATGTTAATATAATGGGTGGTAGAAAAATTTCTACAATCGCTGGAAATAAAGAAAATGGATTTATGCCACTTCCTACAGATAACTTAGATGCAGATGTTATATATATTTGTTCTCCAAATAATCCAACAGGAGCTGTTTATACAAAGGATGCATTAAAAAAGTGGGTAGATTATGCAAATGCTCATAAATCATTAATTATTTTTGATGCTGCATATGAGGCATTTATTACAGATAAGTCACTTCCAAGATCTATATTTGAAATTGAAGGAGCTAGAACTTGCGCACTTGAGATTTGTTCATTTTCTAAAACAGCAGGCTTTACTGGTACTCGTTGCGGTTATACAGTAGTTCCAAAAGAGCTTGTTTTTGATGGAATTTCAGCAAATGCTTTATGGAATAGACGTCAATCTACAAAGTTTAATGGAACTCCATATGTTATTCAAAGAGCAGCAGCTGCCGTATTTACAGATGAAGGACAAAAACAAATCCAAGAAAATCTACAATATTATAGAGATAACGCAAAGATTATAAAAGAGGCTTTAGACTCAGTTGGTGCTTGGTATGTTGGTGGAGAAAACTCACCATATATTTGGATGAAGTGTCCTAAGGGAATGAAATCTTGGGAATTCTTTGATAAATTACTAAACGAATATGGTGTTGTAGGAACCCCAGGTGCTGGTTTTGGTGAAGAGGGCGAAGGATACTTTAGATTAACAGCTTTTGGGGATAGAGAAGTTACTAAAGAGGCTGTAAAGAGAATAGTTAAACTATTTTAATTTATGAATAATGCAAATAAGGATATATCTACCATTTTAGAAAAACTAGAGGAGATGTATCCTTATGCTCATTGTGAGCTTAATTTTAACTCTAACTTTGAATTATTAGTTGCTGTAATACTTTCTGCTCAATGCACGGATAAAAGAGTAAACATTGTGGCACATGAACTTTTTAAGAAATATAACAAGCCTGAAGATTTTGCAAATATGCCACTTGAGGAGCTAGAAAGTTTAATTAAACCTTGTGGATTTTACAAGAATAAAGCTAAAAATATTCAAAATTGTTCAAGACAATTAATAGAAAAGTTTAATGGAGAAGTTCCAAATAGTATAGATAAGCTTATAACACTTCCAGGAGTTGGAAGAAAAACAGCAAATGTTGTTATGGCAGAGGCTTTTAAAGAAAGTGCAATTGCCGTTGATACACATGTTCTACGTGTTTCAAATAGAATAGGGTTTATAAATAGCAAAGATCCTTTGAAAGTAGAACAAAAACTAATGAAAATAATACCTAAGGAAAAATGGATAAGAGCACATCATTTATTGATTTTCTTAGGAAGATATAAATGTTTTGCAAGAAAACCTGAATGCAGTTCTTGCAAGATAAAAGAATATTGTAAAATGGGGAGAAATAAATAATGTTTCTTGATATAGCAACAATTTTTATAAAAGCAGGAAAAGGTGGCGATGGTGTCATTTCTTTCCATACTGAAAAATACGTAGATAATGGTGGACCAGATGGTGGTGATGGTGGAGACGGCGGTTCTGTTATTTTTATAACAGACGATAACTCATCAACTCTAGTTGATTTCCAATATGCTAAGCATTTTAGAGCAGAAGACGGAACAAATGGTTCAAATAAAAATTGTCGTGGAAAAAACGGCAAGGATTTATACATAAAAGTTCCAAGAGGAACAATAATCAAAAACAAAGACACAGGTGAAGTTATTGCCGATATGTTTTATAAGGATAGTACCTTTGTTGCAGCTCAAGGTGGGAAAGGCGGTAAGGGTAATGCAAGATTTGCTACCCCTCAAAGAAAAGCACCTAGATTTTGCCAAAAAGGTGAAACTACTCAAGAGATAACTTTAATACTAGAATTAAAAACAATTGCAGATGTAGGCCTTGTAGGATTTCCAAATGTTGGTAAATCTACGCTTTTGTCTGTGGTGTCTGCAGCTAAGCCAAAGATTGCAAATTATCATTTCACGACATTATCGCCAAATTTAGGCGTAGTAAAACATTATGATGAGTCTTTCTTGATGGCAGATATTCCAGGCCTTATAGAGGGCGCATCTGAAGGTGCCGGACTTGGACATAGTTTTTTAAGACATGTAGAGAGAGTTAGATTGATAGTTCATATTGTAGATATTACAGGATTTGAAGGAAGAGATCCTGTTAATGATTATTTTGTTATCAATAAAGAACTTAAAAATTATAGTTCGCTACTTGCATCACTTCCACAAATTGTTTGTGTAAATAAATGCGATATGCTTGATGATGAAAGCAAGATAGATGAATTTGAAAAAGCAATAGGTAAAAAAGTATTTAGATTATCTACTATAAAAAGACAAGGTGTAAACGAACTTTTAGATGAAATTGTAAAGGAACTTGCAACTATTCCAAAAGTTGAGCCTATGCATATAGAAGCAAAAGAAGAGATAAAGGATAGAACTTCATTTGAAATCTTAATGAATGAAGATGGCAGTTATGAAGTTGTAGGTGGACTTGTAGATAACTTAGTAAGAAATGTTGTTTTAAGTGATTTTGAATCAAATAGATATTTCCAAAAGAAATTAGTAGATAATGGAGTTATAGCTGCACTAAAAGATGCAGGTTGTGAAGAAGGGGATATTGTAAGATTATCCGATATAGAATTTGAATTTGTGGAGTAAGATATGTTAAATAGTAAAGATAGAGCAAAATTAAGAAGTATAGCAATGAATTTAAGTCCAGTTACCCATATTGGTAAAAATGGAGTTGATGATTCTGTAGTTGTTGAAATAGATCAATATTTAGAGGCTCATGAATTAATGAAAATCATTGTATTAAAAAATGCTGATTTTAAAGCAAAAGATGTAGCTGAAGAATTAGCAAGTGATACAAATAGTGAAGTAGTGCAAGTCTTAGGACAAAAAATAACTTTATATAGATTAAGCAATAAAGATAAGATAAAGCACATTTTATAATCTTCTAATTATAGAATATCCAAAAATATGCAATTTTGAAGATAATCAATATCCGAAAAACTGCATTTTTTATTGTTTTCAATATCCTAAAATATGCATTTTCTAGGTTTTATCGGTGTTTTCAGTCAGGGTATTTTAAATAGATATTTTTACAATAAAAAAGTCTCCAATAAATTTACTTTTTTGAGTATAAATATTGGAGACTATAATGTTAAATTTTTGTTTTATTTTGCAAACTTTTTAACTATGAATTTAATTAAAACGATTAATTCATGTAGGATAAGTGGAATTAAAGAAAGTACTGCAGTGCAAGCCCATTCAACTGGTGTTAAATTAGCTGTACTAAATACATCACTAACTCCAGGAACTTCAATAACAAATAATTGAAGAACTATACCTAAGAAGAATGCAATTGCCATCATATAGTTTTTATCTTTAAATACATGAACAAAAGAGTGATTTACATCAGACATACCAAGCATATGGAATAATTCTCCAAGTGCAAGAGCTGTAAATGCCATTGTTTGAGCTTGGTGTAATATTAAGTCGTTTGTTTCATAAAGGTTCTTTATTTGAGAAAGTGTGAATAAGTTTTCTTGCCATGCTGGAATAAAGTACGCAATAATGACACCGATTGTAAGTATTGCACCATAACCTAATGTTATTAATAAACCGCCATTTGCAAAAATTCCTTCATTTGGATCTCTAGGCTTTTCTTCCATAACACCTTTTTCTTTAGGTTGCATACCAAGAGCAATTGCTGGAAGTGAATCTGTAACAAGATTTACCCATAACAAGTGTATTGCAATAAGTGGAGCAGGAAGTCCTATTATGATTAATATAAACATCATTAAAACTTCTGCTATATTTGAAGATAGTAAGAATAAAACTGTTTTCTTTATGTTAGCATATATTCCTCTGCCTTCTTCAACGGCTTTTTCAATAGAAGCAAAGTTGTCATCTACAAGAACCATATCAGCAGCACCTTTTGCAACATCAGTTCCTGTAATTCCCATTGCTATACCAATATTAGCTTGCTTTAGAGATGGAGCATCATTTACGCCATCACCTGTCATAGCACAAATATTACCATTTGCTTGGAAAGCTTTTACTATTTGAACTTTATTAGTAGGGGATACACGAGCAAATACACGAGCTGTTTTTACACATTCTTGTAACTCTTCTTCGCTCATTGCATCTACATCTGCACCAGTGAAGCATTGTTCTTTTGTTTCTACAATGCCTAAGTTTTTAGCAATAGCAAATGCAGTGTCTTTATGGTCTCCTGTAATCATAACTGTAGTAATACCAGCTTGTTTGAATTTTTCAACAGCAGGCTTAGCTTCTTCACGAGCAGGATCTATCATAGCAACAAGACCAACGAATATTAAATCTTCCTCGTCAATTTTATCTTTTTCTGTATAAGCAAGAGCAAGTGCACGTAGTGCATTATTAGCAAAATGAGTATTTGCATTACTTATATTTTCTAAATCTTCTTTTGTGATTTCTCTTACAACACCATTGTCTAATATTTTTGTTGTATGAGCTAGAATTGAATCTAGAGCACCTTTTGTATAGATTATTGAATTTTCACCATTTGAGTGCTTTGTTGACATCATTTTTCTTACTGAATCAAATGGGTATTCAGAGATACGTGGTGTTTTTGATTCTAAGTCTTTTTTATGTAAACCAAAATTATTTGCAAGATTTACAAGAGCAATTTCTGTTGGATCTCCGTAAGCTCCCTCATCAACAGTTGCGTTAGAGCATAGAGACATACCAGTTGCTAAGAATCTTAATGATTTATTTTCATTACTTTCATTAAAGTCTTTTTCTTCAAAGAATGTGTTATCTACATATGCTTCAACAACTGTCATTTTGTTTTGTGTTAATGTTCCAGTTTTATCTGAACAAACAACAGATACAGCACCTAATGTTTCAACTGATGGTAATTTTCTTACAATAGTATTTGCATGAACCATCTTTTGAACACCTAATGATAAAACAATTGTAACAACTGCAGATAAGCCTTCAGGAACAGCAGCAACGGCTAGTGATATTGCAGATAATACTGAATCAATCCATGAATCTACATTTCCTTGATTGTTATCTATAAATATCCAAACAATTTCTGCAAGTAAAACGGCTCCAACAATTCCAAGTGTTAAATATCCTAAGAATTTTGAAAGCTTTGCAAGGACTTTTTGTAGTGGAGTTTCTTCATCTTCGGCCTCTTCAAGAGCATCAGCAATTTTACCAATTTCTGTGTTCATTCCAGTGCCTACAACAATACCAATACCTCTACCATAAGCAACTGTTGTTGACATAAAGGCAAGGTTTGTTCTATCTCCTATACCAACGCTATCTGAAAATACAATGTTTGCATCTTTTTCAACAGGTACAGATTCTCCTGTCAAACTTGATTCTGTACACTTTAAATTAACAGCTTCAATTAAACGAAGGTCAGCACCTATTGTATCGCCTTCTTCTATTACAACTAAATCTCCAGGTACAAGTTCAGAAGCTTTGATTTTAATTCTTTTTCCATCTCTTATAACTAAAGATTCTGGACTAGACATTTTCTTTAAAGCCTCTAGGGAAGTGTTAGCCTTAATTTCCTGTACAGTTCCTATAATTGCATTTACTATAATAACCGCTAAAATTATTATAACATCTGGCCAATCTCCAACTGAAAGGAAGTCAAAACCTTTGCCACTTCTAATAGCTACAACAGTGTCGTAAATAGAGACAATAATTGTAACTAAAATAGCTGCAAATAAGACATAAATCATAGGATCTTTTAATTGAGAAATAAAAATCTTAAACCAAGAATCTTTTTCTTTTTCTTTAAGTTCATTCTTTCCGTAGATTTGTTGTCTTTTTGCTACGTCTTCACTTGATAAACCTCTTGTTAAATCACTATTGAAAAACTCTCTAGTTTTTTCAATGGATAAGGTTTCAAAGTTTTGTTCATCTTGTTTCATATTGATCCTCCAAATAAAAAAAACAAGTATTTTTTTTCCATACTTGTCACTCTTAGGCTAAAGTATGGCATGCATACTTAAGTCTGGATTTTTAATATAGTTCCGGGATTTTTATTCTTTCCGGGATGACGAAACTATAACCAATAGTTAGGCAATCTACTCTCTTAAGATGAGTTTATTTTAACAAATGAAAAATAAAAACGCAATTATTTGATTTTAAAAAATTTTATTTATAATAAAGTACTTTAGAAGGAAACTTGCATAAGAAGTTTCATAAAATAAAAATAATGACGAAAAACTATACTTTATTGTATAATTGAAATGGAAGATTATTCCGTAAAAAAATCAAGGGGTTTATAAGACTTAGTACATGAAAGATATAGTATCATTAGTTAAAGAAAATCTTAGTAATCAAAAAGCTATATTTCAATCTCTAGAGAAAGATGGTGCTATAAGTTTAAAGTTATATAAATATTATGGCCCAACCGAAAATTCATATAATAATTTAGTTAATAATGTAATTCATTTATCAAGGCCATCGGCTTTTAATGATCCATTTGATTGTACAATAGGATTTTCAATTGAAAAGGTTGTAGATAAATTAGTTGAACAAGAGATTGTTAATCAGTTACAAAATGGCCTTTTAAATCCTTATCAAAAAAGTTGGATAAAAAAGTTTATTTCATCAAGAATTAATAAAGATAAAAAAAATTATTCATCAAAGTTATTTGGTTATTTAATTTCATTAAAGAAAAAGATTTCCAAAGATAGTGCATTGCAAGAGCAGGATTTAATTCCATTTACAAAAGCAATAGCATCAGATAAGGAACTTATACAAAACTTTGAAGATGTTATATCTTTAATGGGTGATAAAAATGAGCTTTCAATTCAAAACGTAGCAAATGAGGCTATGAATAATAAAGTAAATTATGAATTAAAAGATTTAATTAATAATCATATAGATAGTTTTAATGATGGTATAAACTTCATGAAAGCTTTGTATGATTCAAAAAGTTTATATGAAATAATAGATATTTGTGCAAAGTATGGTTATGAAGACATGATAAAAATGCAAGAATCTATTAAAAACTTTAAAGAAAAAAGTGAAATTTTATTAGAAAAATTAAAAGAAGCTATAGATAAAAACTTTTATATGGTATGTTTTTCGCAAACTTACGATAATATTCTTATGTGGTCCCACTATGCTAAAAAACATACAGGATTTTGTGTAGAGTATGATTTTTCAAGGTCTTCACAAAAAAGTATTTATTCTTTATTATCTCCAGTTATTTATTCAAATAAAAGACCATCACTTAGTGATGAGATAATTAAGTGTTTTAGTGAAGATGGAAAATTAATTGCAGATGAAAATATGTTATATAAAATGTATTTATCTTTACTTACAAAATCAGATTTATGGAAATATGAACAAGAGTGGAGATTAATTATTTTATCAAACAGAGATGATGAATATCCAAATAACAATATAGTAGATCCTATAATATCTAAAGTGTATTTAGGAGCAAGAATATCTAAGGAAGACGAAAAGAGAGTTTTAGAGATAGCAAATAAAAAAGGAGTAGAAGTTAAAAAATTAGAACTAGACGAGGAGAAGTATAGTTTACATTTAAAGAAAAACTTATAAAAAAACT
>CAYZGK010000007.1:0-77259 GCA_964478025.1 uncultured Christensenella sp. | reverse complement strand
TTCTATTCAGTTTTTAAGGTACATCTTCGCTGCCTATTTCTAAACAGCCTTTACATATTACCATAGAGAAAAATTGCTGTCAACAAATATTTAAGGTTTTAAAAAAAATATTTTTAAAATTTTGATTAAACGCAAATATACAAAAAATATTGCATATTTTAATTATATTTCCTTTCAATTACTCCACCGCCAAGGCACACATCACCAACATACACAACTGCGTATTGACCCTCTGCTATAGCTCTTTGTTTTTCATCAAAAGTTATTTTTAATCCATCACCCTTTATATAGGCAGTGGCTAATTGTTCTGGTTGACGATGTCTAATTCTAACTGTACATCTAAATTCACTCTCTGAAGGCTTATATGTAATATAGTTAAACTTATCGCACTCAAGGTTTTTATGGTAAATCATAGATTGATCTCCTTGAGATACATATAAAATGTTTTTCATTACATCTTTTGAAACAACAAACCAGGCTTCTCCATTTCCGCCGCCTCCAATACCTAGTCCTTTTCTTTGGCCTATAGTATAGTAATAAACACCATGATGCGTACCAACTCTATTGCCTTTTAAGTCCATTATTGGTCCATCTTTCATTGGGATATACTCACTTAAGAATTTTCTAAAGTTTCTCTCTCCAATAAAGCAAACGCCTGTACTATCTTTTTTCTCAGCAGTAGATAGCCCATATTTTTTAGCAAGTTCTCTAACCTCTGGTTTATCTAAATTTCCAACAGGAAACATAACTTTTTCTAATTGTTTTGAAGATAATTGATTTAAAAAATATGTTTGATCTTTATTTTGGTCCTTAGCTTTTATTAAATAATGTTTATCTCCATCATGTCTTACATTACAATAGTGTCCTGTAGCTATATAGTCTGCCCCAAGTGTTAAGGCATAATCTAAAAATGGTCCAAATTTTATTTCTTTATTACAAAGCACATCAGGATTTGGAGTTCTACCTTTTTTATATTCTTCAATAAATAACTTAAAGACGTTATCAAAATATAAATCTGCAAAATCTACACTATAATAAGGAATGCCAATTTTATTACAAACTTGTCTTACATCATAGAAGTCTTCATCGGCCGTACAGCATCCTGAGTCATCTGTTTCATGCCAGTTTCTCATAAATAATCCAATAACATCATAGCCCTGCTCTTTTAAAAGCATTGCTGTTAAAGAACTATCTACGCCGCCGCTCATGCCAACTACTACTCTTTTTGCCATATTTTTCCTCTAAAAAATCATATCATACAAGTTTAAAAAAGTCATATCTTTTTAGACATGACTTACATATTTATAATGTATATATAATTATTATTAATTATTATAAGATACTATATAATAGCCTCTACTATCAGTACTTGAACTACTATATCCATCAGCTAAATAATTGCTATAAGTTTCACTTTGATATGTTCCACCCTTTACAACAATGCTTCCTGATGTATTTGCTAAAGTTCCAACTAGCGTTCCACCATTTACATTTGCACTTCCACCATTAGCATATAAAGCCTTGTTATCTATTGAAGCTGATGTAAATGTACCATTATTTATATTCAATGTTCCACCATCAACGAGTATTAGAGTATCATTACCCTCATCCGTTGTATCTGTATTTGTATATGTTCCAGAATAAATATTTACTGTACCACTTTCTACCATCATTGCATGATATACACCAGTAACTGTACAATTTTCAATATTTAATGTACTATTATTTGCATTATACACACCAGCCATACTTGTGTAAGATAAAGAAACTGCATTATCTCCTCTTTGTGTAATTGTACTATTCTTAACAGTAGCTGTACCGCCACCATCATTTTTAACGCCGTAGTTATTACCGGAGATTGTTGAGCCATCAATTTCAAGTATTCCTGAAGCAACGTTATTAATTCCAGCCCATTGCTCAGAATAAATTGTACTATTTTTAACGTATAATTTACCGCTAGATGTAGAAGCATTTCTTATAGCAACGTCTCCTGTTGTTTTAACGGAAACACCATCTAGAGTAAATGTACCAGAATAGTTTGCGTTAATATATACTGCAATTTCATTACAAACAAACTCTCCAGTTGCTGGTTGAGAATTTCTTATTGTAATATTGGTTGAACCTTTAGCTTCTATAGCATACCCACCATCTTTTGAGTCAGTACAAGTTAAATTATATCCATTTAAATCTATAGCAATATCATTTGATGTGGTTGCAGTTATATCTAATGCACTAATTGTTGTATCTTCGGTTAACTTAATTTGACCACCATTTTCTGTTGTTTTATCTATAAGTTCATCAACTGTTTCACCGGATTTTACTTCATAGCTATCTTTGAAATCAAAATATAAAACGATTGTACCTGATTGTTTAGAAGATGAACCACCTTTGCCGCTACTACTTGATGATACAGAAACTTTTATTGTTACTGTTAAATCTTCATTTGGACTTAATGAGAAACCATCTGTTAATCCACTTACGGTATATGTAATTTTAGAATTTGAATTACTTTGTTCTGTATATCCATTGTAGTAAGCTACATAATCAAAAGAATTATGAATTGTACAAGTTAAAGTTGCAGATGAAGATGATGAGGAACCACCTCTACCACTACTACCTAAGTTTTTAACTGTTATTGTTAAAGTTCTAACGTTGTATGTTGCTGAAAGCTTTGAGGAAGATGATGAAGTTGCAGAAGTAAAATAAACTTCCTTGTACATGTAAGAAATATTTGCGCCAAAATCCGCTGTTTGTGCATCAAATGCAAAAACAAAGGAAGAGGCACATACTGCTAATATTACCGCAAAGCATACAAGTGATATAAGTAGTAAATTTCTTCTTATGGTCATACTCTCTCCTTTTAATTTACGTATAATATAATATATATAAGATTACAAAATAATTACAAAAACCGGTTTATTTAGAAAAATAAACTTTTGCAAAAAAAAGATTAAAACTTAGATAAATATTTAATTTTTTAGATAATCAAACTTTAGAACAAGTGAGCCACTTGTAGTAACAAACCATATACTTGTATTAGTGATCTTGACTGTAAAAGTTACTTCCTCATTTGGACCTATTGTTGTTCCTTTAGTTAAGCCACTTACCTCGTAAGTCGCCGTTGAAGAAATTCCATTACTCTCTTCACTGTAACCATTATAAGTTACGGCTTCACTGTAAATATTTTTTACTTTACAAGTTATTGTTACTGAAGCTTTTGTAAAAAAACTAGTCATACTACTAACATTTATCGTTAAAGTCTTATCGTCGGTAGACACTGTTGCTGTAGAACCACTTGAAGATGTAGATGTAAAAATAACATCGCCATATTTAATATTCATACCAAATGCGGCACTTTGATTTTCATAGGCAAATACAAAAGGAGTTAAGCATATCGTCATAATAACAATAAAACTTACTAAAGATATAGCAATTAAGCTTTTTCTTACTATCATATCTATGCCTCCTTTTATTTAACCGCCAATAGTTATAGTCCCAAATTGATTACAAACTAATTACAAATAAAAACAAATTTATAAAATAAATGTACTTTTTTACACAAAATCGTTCAAATCTTAAAGAAAACAAAAAAAATCTCGGAAAACTCCGAGATTTCTTGTTTTTGTTTTTGCTTGTCTGATTATCTCTTTGAGAATTGAGGAGCACGTCTTGCTTTCTTTAAGCCGTATTTCTTTCTTTCCTTTTCTCTTGGATCTCTTGTTAAGAATCCAGCTTTCTTTAATTCAGCCTTTGTATTTTCATCAGCTTTTACTAAAGCTCTTGAGATACCATGTCTAATAGCACCAGCTTGTCCTGTAAAGCCACCACCTTTAACATTTACAACAACATCATAATTTGATGTATTACCTGTTAATACTAATGGTTGATTAACAATATATTTTAATGTGTCTAATCCAAAATATTCGTCTAATGACTTCTTATTGATTGTAATAACCCCTGTACCATCTGCTAATCTAACTCTAGCAACAGCCTTCTTTCTTCTACCTGTTCCTAGGAATTCAATTTTCTTACTTGTTTTCTTCTTAGCTACCATAATTGTTTACTCCTTATTAGAACTTTAGCTCGATTGGCTTTTGAGCTTCGTGTCCATGCTCAGCGCCAGCGTAGCAACGTAATTTCTTAAGTTGAGCTCTACCTAAAGAATTCTTAGGAAGCATTCCCTTAACTGCTAATTCTACAGCATATTCTGGCTTTGTTGCCATTAATGTCTTGTATTGAATCTTCTTTAAACCACCAATATAACCTGTATAATGTGTGTGGTATTTATCCTCTAACTTGTTTCCTGTTAAAACTACTTTATCGCAGTTGATAACAATAACATAATCACCAGTATCAACGTTTGGTGTATATGTTGGCTTATTCTTTCCTCTAAGAACACTAGCTACATTTGATGCTAATCTACCAAGAACTAAATCTGTTGCATCAACAATGTACCATTTCTTTTCAATGTCCTCAGGCTTTGCCATATATGTTTTCATGGTCTTAAACCCTCCAAATTTATTCATTTTTTTGTAATTTAATCACCACATTTCAAGGGGCAAGTTTTACTTTGTGTTAATTTAATCGCTTTATTATTTTATATAATGCACCTACAAGTGTCAAACACTTTTAATCAAAATTTTTCTAACTTTCTTCTTTATATTCAACGCTTTTTAGATACAATCCGCACCCTTCTAACGTTTTACCCGCCTTAGTATGATCTTTTGATTCAAATATTTTGTCAATATACTCCACATTAAATCTACCACGAGCAACATCAATGATAGTTCCTGCAATCGACCTTACCATATTGTGCAAAAATCCATTACCTGTAATTATTAAATCTATCTCACTTCCATCCCTTTCTAAGTGACAATCAGTTACAATTCTTGTTGTAGATTTAAGCTTTGGATTTTCAACAGAAAACGCTTTAAAATCATGCTCCCCAACAAACTTGTTGCATGCTTGTTGCATTTTCTCAAAATCCAAGTCATATCCGCATATATGGTAATAATTTCTCTTTAATGGTTCATTACCTTTAGATAGATAAATTTTATACACATAAGTTTTTAATTTTGATGAGTATCTTGCATGAAAATTCTCATCAACTTTTTCACAATTCAGTATGTCTATACTTTTTGGCAAAAGAGAGTTCATACCATAAATAAATTTCTTTAAATTTGTTATCTCTTTAGTTGTATCAAAATGCGCAACTTGCCCAAGTGCATGCACTCCAGCGTCCGTTCTTCCAGAGGCTGTAATAGTTATATCTTCTTGCAATATTTTGTTTAGTACTTTTTCTATTTCTTCTTGAATAGTAGGAAGCGTGGATTGTCTTTGAAATCCATAATAATTTGTTCCATCATAAGCTATCGTTAACTTATATCTCATATTACCCCACTATAAACGAATAAATTAGTTTATCTAAATATGCACCGCCAAGCATATATGAATCTAAACATATTAGTGTTACAAAAATCACTGTAATTATTAAAACAACAAAATCCGCCATTCCAAATTTTAGCACTTTCATTTTTGTTCTTTTATCAGTTGCGTTATAACATCTTGCATCAAGCGCATCAGCAAGTTCATCTGCTCTTCTAAAAGCAGACACAAATAGCGGAATTAAAATAGGTAGCATCGCTTTTACTCTTTGGAAGAAATTACCAGTATCTAAATTGGCTCCTCTTGCTTTTTGTGCATTCATTATTTTTTGAGTTTCTTCAATTAAAGTTGGAATGAATCTTAATGCAATACTCATAATTATTGCTAAATCATGAACTGGAATATGAAGATACTTTAAAGGTTTTAATAAATACTCTAATGCATCAGTAAGCTCAGTTGATGTTGTTGTAAATGTAAGTATTGAAGCTCCCATTACAAGCAATGTTAGTCTTAAAAGCATCTTTATTGAATAATCAATTCCACCTACTGTAATATGAATAAATTTCCACGCGAATAATTCTGTTCCTTCTTTATAGAAAAGTAAGTTTATAAGCAATGTAAAAATTAAAAGAAATAGTACTGCTCTTATAGATTTAAAAACTACTTTCCAAGGAACTGTAGATACAAAAACTATTGTGGTAAATAATATTGCTGTAACTAAATACCCAATATACGATTTAACTAAGAAAATAGTTATCATATAAACAAACGTAAATAAAAGCTTAGTTCTAGGATCTAACCTATGAATAATAGAGTTTCCAGGGTAGTATTGTCCAAATGAAAAACTATTCATTAAATACATCCCCCTTATCTATAGAAAAATCAAAATCTTTACTTTGTATTGAGTTTTTATCTATACAGGTGCCATGTTTTTTATTGTAAAGGTCAACAATACTAGATATTAAATCTTGTGATGTTATTATATCATCACTCACCTCTATTCCCTTTTCCTTTAATGCATTTGCTATCTTTACTGGAGTTGGAATATCTAACCCAATTTTTACTAATTCCTCGCTATGTTTAAAAAGCTCTTTCATAGGAATATCAAATGCTATTTTTCCATCATTAAATACTACTAATCTATTTGCAAATCTTGTTATCTCATCCATATCATGAGAGATAACAATTATAGTTGGAGAGCAATTCTCTTTTAGTTTTGTTATAAGTGATAAAATTTGTTCTTTTCCAAAAGGATCAAGTCCTGCTGTTGGCTCATCTAATATTAAAACTTTTGGTTTCATTGCTATAATACCAGCAATAGCAACCCTTCTTTTTTGACCACCAGATAATTCAAATGGCGCTCTATTTTTAATTTTTTCATAATCAAGTCCAACAAGCGTTATCGCTTCTTCAACTCTCTTTTCAATTTCTTTTTCATCAAGTCCTAAATTCTTAGGACCAAAAGCAACATCTTTATAAACTGTATCCTCAAATAATTGATATTCTGGATATTGAAATACCATTCCAACATACGATCTTAATTTTCTTAAATCAGGCTTTGGCTTTTTAGCATTTGTTAGTTTTATATCAAATACATCAATACTTCCATCTTGAACCTTTATTAACCCATTTAAATGTTGTATAAAGGTAGACTTACCAGATCCAGTATGTCCAACAATGCCTAAAAACTCACCCTCATTTATCTCAAGGTTTATATCATCTAATGCCTTTGTTTCATAAGGAGACTTTGCACTATAGGTAAATTGAAGATTCTTTATAACAATTGACATAATCTATCTACAAGCTCCTCCTTATTCATAACATCCTTTCCTACATTTATTCCTAATTCATCAAGTTTAATTGCTATCTTTGTAGAAATTGGAACAGTTAACTTATAACTTTCAAGTTCTTTATATTTAGAAAATACATTTTTAGGTGTATCATCTAAAACAACTTTGCCATCATTCATTACAATTACTCTATCCGCTTCAAGCGCTTCTTCCATGTAGTGCGTAATACAAATAACGGTCATTCCGTCTTTATTTAATTCGTGAGCAACTTTCATAATTTCTGCTCTACCTTGAGGATCAAGCATTGCGGTTGATTCATCAAAAACTATAACTTTTGGTTTCATTGCTATAATTCCAGCAATTGCGATTCTTTGTTTTTGACCACCAGATAATTTAAATGGAGTTCCTTTTTTATGCTCGCTCATTCCTACTTTATCTAAAGCCCAGTCAACACGCTCTATAATTTCTTCTCTTGGAACACCTAAGTTTTCAGGACCAAATGCAATATCATCCTCAATAATTGAGGCTACCATTTGATTATCTGGATTTTGAAATACCATTCCTACAGATTTTCTAACATCATATATTGTTTTTTTATTTGATGTATCTATACCAAAGACTGAAACAGTTCCTTTATCTGGAATAAGCAGTCCATTTAAAAGTTTTGCAAGTGTAGATTTGCCAGAACCATTATGCCCAACAATAGCAACAAAAGAACCTTCCTCTATATCAAGAGAAACATTTCTTACTGCTCTTACTATCTCATTTTCATTTAATACATATGAAAATTGAACATTTTTTAATTCTATTGCGTTCATTTACACCTCAAAAACAAGGAAATTATACCATACATTCTTTATTTAATAAAGAAAAAGAATTGGCAAAATTAAGCATTGACTTATATTCTTATATTTTAATATAATTATAAAGGTGAAAAAAATTAAATTATATCATTATGGAGGTAATTAAATGAGCGTCAAAATGACAATCGATGGTAATACTGCCGCTTCTCATATTGCTTATGCATTTAACGAAGTTGCTTGTATTTACCCAATCACTCCTTCCTCTCCAATGGCCGAAAATTGTGATGAATGGGCT
Organism: uncultured Christensenella sp.; assembly: GCA_964478025.1. GTDB lineage: Bacteria > Bacillota > Clostridia > Christensenellales > UBA3700 > UBA3700. Next base: position 68,986 of record CAYZGK010000007.1, on the reverse strand, counting down.
ACTGCTGGAAGAAAGAACTTATTTGGACAAGTCCTAAAAATCGCAGAAATGGAATCTGAAGGTGGTGCAGCTGGTGCTGTCCACGGATCTTTGCAAGCTGGTGCTTTAACAACAACATTTACAGCAAGCCAAGGTTTACTACTTATGATTCCTAACATGTACAAAATTGCTGGTGAATTATTACCAACAGTTTTCCATGTAAGTGCTCGTGCACTTGCTTACCATGCTTTAAACATCTTTGGTGATCACTCAGACGTTATGGCATGTCGTCAAACAGGATTTGCTATGCTTTGTTCTAACTCTGTTCAAGAGGCAATGGACTTAGCTTTAGTTGCACACTTTGCAACATTAAAATCTTCTGTACCTTTCCTACACTTCTTTGATGGATTTAGAACATCTCATGAAGTTTCAAAAATTGATGGTATTGAATATTCTGAAATTCAACCAATTTTTGATGCTAAGTATTCAAAGTATGTAGATGCATTTAAAAAGCGTGCTCTAAACCCAGAACACCCAGTTCAAAAAGGTACTGCTCAAAACCCTGATGTTTACTTCACACAAAGAGAAGCTTGTAATGTAATTTATAAGTCAGTTCCTGCTGCTGTTGAAGAAGCTATGGAAGATGTTAAGACAATTACTGGTAGAGATTACAAGTTATATCAATACTATGGTGCACCAGATGCTGACAAGGTTATTGTTATCATGGGTTCAGGCGCTGAAGCTATTGAAGAAACTATTGATTATCTAAACGCAAAAGGTCAAAAGTTAGGTTTAGTAAAAGTTAGATTATTTAGACCATTTGTTGGTGAAAAATTAGCTGCTGCTATTCCTGCATCTGTTAAGAAAATTACTGTTCTAGATAGAATTAAGGAATGTGGTTCAATTGGTGAACCTTTATACCTTGATGTTGTTACAGCTTTAGTTGAAAACGGAAGAACAGATATTAAAGTTCTTGGTGGTAGATATGGTTTAGGTTCTAAAGAATTTAACCCTACATGTGTAAATGCTGTTTACAAGAATATGGATGCTGCTCAACCAAAGAATCACTTTGCTGTAGGTATTGTTGATGATGTTACAGGTAACTCATTAGATTTATCTGAAAAAATCGACGCTGCTCCAAAGGGATCTATCTCATGTATGTTCTATGGTTTAGGATCAGATGGTACAGTAGGTTCAAATAAAAACTCTATCAAGATTATTGGTAACTACACAAATAAGTATGCTCAAGCATATTTTGCATATGATTCAAAGAAGTCTGGTGGTATTACTATTTCTCACTTAAGATTTGGTGATAACCCTATTAAGTCTTCATATCTAATTGATCAAGCTGATTTCATTGCTTGTCATAATCCAGCATACGTATTGAAATATGATATGGTTTCTGCATTAAAGCCAGGTGCTACTTTCCTTCTAAACTCTTCTTGGACATTAGAAGAAATGGAAAAACAACTTCCAGCTAAGATGAAGAATATCATTGCTCAAAAGAAAGTTAAATTCTATAACATCGATGCTTTCAAAGTTGTTGATGCAATTGGTCTTAAGGGTCGTATTTCTACAACAATGCAAGCTTGTTTCTTTAAACTTGCAAATATTATGCCATATGAAGAAGCTGACCGTCATATGAAGGATTTCGTTGTTAAATCATTCGCTAAGAAGGGTCAAGCAGTAGTTGATATGAATAATGCTGCTATAGATAACGCTATTGCTAATCTAACAGAAATTAAATATCCTGAATCTTGGGCTACAACAACAGAAGGTGCAGTTGTTAAGCCAGTAAGTAATGACAAGTACTTCACTGATGTTATTGCTCCAATGCTTGCTCAAGAAGGCGATAAACTTCCAGTTTCAGCATTTGTTGATCATCCAGATGGAACAGTTCCAACAGGAACAACAAAGTTTGAAAAACGTGGTGTTTCAGAAAAAGTTCCAACATGGAATCCAGATGCTTGTATCCAATGTAATACTTGTGCATTTGTATGTCCTCATGCAACAATTAGACCTTTCATGCAAAAGGAATTTGATGGTGCTCCAGATACATTTGCTACTGCAGATGTAAAAGTTGGTGCAGCTAAAGGTTATAAGTATAGAATGCAAGTTTCAGCACTAGACTGCTTAGGCTGTGGTTCTTGTGCAAAAGTTTGTCCAGTAAATCAAGCTGCTGACAAGAAAGTTGCTGCTGCTAAAGCTGCTGGTCAAGAAATCCCTGCAGTTAACTATGCATTAAAGATGATTCCTCTATCTAAGGCAATTGATAATGGCGAAGTTGCAAATTGGGATTATGCAATTGAACTTCCAGAAACAGATGCTCCTATCTCAAAGGATGACGTAAAGGGTTCACAATTCCGTCAACCATTATTCGAGTTCTCAGGTGCTTGTGCTGGTTGTGGTGAAACTCCATATGTTAAGGTTGTTACTCAAATGTTTGGTGACAGAATGATAATTGCTAATGCAACAGGTTGTTCATCAATTTATGGTGGTTCTGCTCCAACATGTCCATATACAACAAATAAGAAAGGACAAGGTCCAGCGTGGGCTAACTCTCTATTTGAAGATAATGCTGAGTTTGGTTATGGTATGGCTATTGCAGTTGAACAACGTAGAGCAAAACTAAAAGAAGATATGGAAGCTGCTATTGCAAATGGTATTGATGATAATACAAAGGCTGCATTTGAAAACTGGATTGCAAACAAAGATGATTCTAATAAGACAGTTGAAGTTTCAGATGCTGTAAAGGCTGTTATTGCTGATGCTGTAAAGAATGCAAGTGATGCTAACAAAGAATTATTAGAAAGAATCAATAAGAACACAGATTGTCTAGCAAAGAAATCTATGTGGATATTTGGTGGTGATGGCTGGGCTTATGATATCGGCTTTGGTGGTCTTGATCACGTTCTTGCAATGAATAAGAATGTAAATGTTCTTGTTCTAGATACAGAAGTTTACTCAAATACAGGTGGTCAAGCTTCTAAATCTTCTCCAACAGGTGCTATTGCAAAATTCGCTGCTGGTGGTAAATTAACAAAGAAGAAAGACTTAGGAAAGATTGCTATGTCTTATGGATATGTATATGTAGCTCAAGTTTCTATGGGTTCATCTCCAGCTCAATTCTTAAAAGCAATTAAGGAAGCTGAAGCTTATGATGGTCCATCATTAATTATTGCTTATGCTCCATGTATTAACCATGGTCTAAAAGATATGGGTGCTTCACAACTTGAAGAAAAGAAAGCTGTTGATACAGGTTATTGGCAACTTTATAGATACAATCCAGTTGATGGAAAGTTCACTCTAGATTCTAAAGATCCTACAGTTGAATATAAGGAATTCCTAATGGGTGAAAATAGATACGCAAGACTTGCTAAAGAAAAACCAGAAGTTGCTGCAAAACTATTTGAACTAAATGAATCTCAAGCTAAAGCAAGAAGAGAAGGATATAAGATTTTACAAGAAGAATCTAATAAACAATAATCCTTATTAAAACAAATTCAAGCGGAACTTATATAACTTATAGGTTCCGCTTTTTTATGGACAAAAATCTTTATAAAAAAATTAGGTAGTCGTCTTAGGCTACCTAGTTTTATAATTCAAAGTTTTTATTTTATATGTATTCTAGTACAAGGAGCATCTCCAGATAGAATTTCTTTTATTGTATATTTAGGACTTGCAATATATACATTGGTACCATTTGCTGCTGGACCTTTAATATATTCTAATTTTGCACCTGCTCCATTTGAACCTGTTCTTGATGTTCCATTACATGCTTTTTGAGCCTCTGTAATAGCCTCTAAAAGCTCGTATGAATCTTTCCCAACAATTTCCTTTATGAGCGTACTTTCATCCTTAGGATTTGAGTATATGCCAATTGTAGAGGTATAGATAAGTAAATTTTTACACTTTAAAAGTTGAGCTACTTGTGCTGCAGTTTCATCATTATCTGCTAAATGTACAGCTTTTTGTCCTTTCTTTAATAAAGCTTCTATTTCAACTTTTACAATTTCCTCTGGAGATAATGGATCGTTATAGTTAATAATTGGAATAGCATTTTGTTTTGGACATCTAAGTAATAAAGATTTTAAATATTCCCTCTTTTCATTATCGTTAAAGTGTTGGTTCTCAACTAATATTTGTCTTACAGAATATCTTGCATCAATAAATTGCCTATAAGTATTCATAAGGATAGTTTGGCCTTGAGCTGAATAATCCGTTTTACATGCTTGGCTATCTCCAGTAAGTTCACAACCATTTCTCTTTATATAGTCTAATCTTCCTATTTCTGTAGCTCCAGATGTAACCCATACGTAACCTGGCTTTAGCTCCCTAGAAATTCTAGCAATGGTGTTATAATCCATTTGCCCGTTTTTCTTATCTATAAGGGCCATAGACCCTATTTTACCTACTAATTCTATATCAAAATTTGCCATAATACTCCTTATGAAAAATCTTTACTATAAGATAATTTATCTAAGTAAATTTCTTTGCTTGTTGATGTAGCAACTAATTTTATATAAATAGTTTTATTTTCTTCATCTTTTGCATATTCACCATTATAAATAATGTAATCTTCAGTTTCTTGTTTAGTACCTGTTTCATTTATTTTTTGACAAAGACCACTCCACAGCGTTTCATTATCTACACTATATTCGGTCTTAAATGAAATTGTACCATCACTACTTATAGTTAATAACATACAACCATTTAAATCTGTTCTATAAAGTTGCATATTTCTTCTTGCAAGACGAACTAGTGTATTATACCTTGGATGCTCAAAAGTATTTCCATCGGCGTTACATCCAATCATAGCATACTCACAACTAAAGAAATCCAAAAATTCTGTCATTGACGATGTTTCAGAACCATGGTGTCCTACTTTTAATATATCGCAATCTAACTTATCAACTCCATAAAAAGCCTTAATTTTCTTTAATGCACTAGGTTCATTCTCTTCGTTTGAGTCCCCTGTTAAAACTACTTTTCTTCCATTGCAAGATAGTATTCCAATTGGAGAAACGGCATTAATTTCATGTGCATCTTTTAATGTATTTTCAGTCCACTCAGCAGTTGTTAAACAGAAGAAATCTATTTTCCATCCACTTCCAGATAATGTATAGTTTCCTATATTTAATGTAATATCGCAGTTTGGTTCCGTTAGTGCTGCAATAAAGAATGCTGAATAAACACCAGAAGTAGCCTTATCTCCATCTGTAAATAGCGCTACCTTATCTTTATCTAAATTAGCTGCAGTTGTATTTTCATGTTCTGATAATACATTTGGCATATAAATATGATTAATTTGATAATTATCAATAACTTCATCCATAAATGAAACATGATCTTTATCGGTATGCGTTACCATTAAATAATCTATTGTATCATCAGTAACTAGTGTCTCTAAATTAGCAAAGGCTTCACCATCGTTATAAGTTGAGAAAGTTGAACTATTTGCGTTACCTGAATCAATAATCATATCCTTCCCATCAGGAAATTCAATATATATACAATCACCTTGACCAACATCTAACATATACATAGCAAGGTCACCTGAATTTATGGTATATGTTGTAATTCCTGCATTAGCAGTTCTAGTGCCATCACTTTTTGGTTCACTAGGTTTAACTGATGTTCCACCATTTGTAGTAGAGTTAGTTGTTCCTTGCTCACTTTCACTACTTCCAGCCATTAATGAGAATATTTCTTTATAAATATCTGGATTAATAAAATATAAGGCAACGGCTGCTACAACTATAACTATTACGACAGCAACTATTGCAACTATAGCTTGTTTATTACCTTTAGCTGCTTTTTTTACTGTTTTCTTAGCGCTTTTTTTAACGTTTTTCTTTATAGAATCTTGAACTTTATCTTCTACACTTTTTTCGCTCTTTTTCTTTTTAGAATTTGCCATTTTAGTCTTCCCCTGCTAGATTAATAATCTCAACGGCACTCATCTTTCCGGCTTTTGAATCACCATACTTGATTTGACTTGCTGTAATCATAGCTAATATAACAAAACTTATTGCATATACGAATAAGTATTTATATGTATTATAACCATCTATTTCCATAATTAAACCTGCTAAAAATGGAGTTATAGCTTGTGCTGTCATTGTTGCAACATAATAGTATCCTGTATATTTTCCAACATTACTTCCCTTAGATAACTCTGTAACCATTGGAAGTGTATTTACATTTACAAATACCATACCAAATCCAGATAGAATAAAACATATTGGGAAAATTATACTAACACCTGGTGTTGCTGCTGTCATAAAGAAACATGGAATATATGTTAGAGATGCAAGTATTAACCCTAAGAATATTGTTTTTCTTCTTCCAATCTTTCCTGCTAAAAATGCACATGGAATTAACGCAACCGCACCACCTATACCATTTGCTAAATTAACAATTGTTACAACCTTTTGTGGTATTTGTAGATAATTTGTACAATATACTGACATATGTGATCTTACGCAGTTATATCCCATAAACCATAAAAATACTGTAGCCATTATAAGTATTAAAGAAATAAATTTTTCTTTTGGAAGTTTTGTTTGGCCATGCTTTGACTCTTCCTCTTCCTCGTCTACTACTCCATACTTTGCTTCTTCGTCCAATCTATCTTGAACAAATTTCTTTTCTTTAACAAGGAACATATATAAAGCAAGTATAACTAGTAATAATCCTGCTGTTACTCCCCATAAAGCAAAGTGAGATTCATACTTTTTAGAACCAAATATCATGTAAACTAAAATAGATAAAGCGCCACCTACACCACCCATTAGAGTAATTAAAGCATTCGCTTGTGATCTTAATGGTTTTGGTGTTACATCTGGCATTAAGGCAATTGCTGGAGATCTATATGATGCCATTGAAACTAGCACACATAAAAGAGCAATTATAAATAAAACTAGATATATAGGATTTGCTGCCATAACAGAACGAGCTGCCTCTGTTTGAATAGTCGTTATGTTAGAAGTTACATCACCTACCATCCAAGTTGTTGCCCAAGTACTATTTATATATCCATTTGATATTAAGTTATTTACAATATCTTGTATCTTAGCAGCATCAGCTTCAGCGTCTAAATCTTGTAAACTTGCAACCGCGGTACCCATAATTTTTTCATATTGGAAAAACTCAGCAGTCATCAAAAATACAACTGAAACTGCAGCCGCAATTGAACCCCAGAAAATAAAATGTGTTCTTCTTCCCATTTTAGCCTTAACAGCTTTATCACTTAATGAGCCAAAGAATGGTAATAAGAATATTGCCAAAAGATTATCTAATCCCATAATAATTCCATATTCTGCAGCAGATAATCCAAAATAATTTGCTAAAATTAGTGGCATTATATAGTCATATACTTCCCAAAAGAGCATGATGCCCATAAATGCAAAACCAACTTTTAAAGTTCTTTTGTAATTTAGTTTTAATCCATCACTCATAATTAATCCCTTTTTTTGTTTTTATACCATTGTTGATTATACCATAATATTGTAAATATTAAAAGAAAATAAAATGGGCTACCCCATAAATGAAATAGCCCTAATTTACTTAAAATTTTATATGTTTATATTTTATTTTCAAAAACCGGTTCGCTAGTTAAATTAATACCTAATTTTCTAAATACTTTTTCATCATTTCTAGCAAGTAAAACTGATGTGTGAACCTCACTATTCTTTAAATTAGGAATTTGCTCTAATACCTTTGCTGCCTTTTCATTTGTGGCTGCAGAAGTAGATAAAGCAATTAACATTTCATCTATATGAAGTCTTGGATTTTTACTTCCTAAATAGTTTTTCTTTAATGATTGAATTGGAGTTAAACTTCTTCTAGATAAAACATCTGTTTCTTGATCAATTCCTGCTAAATGCTTTAATGCATTTAAAACAAGACCAGCTGAGCATCCAAATACATCGGATGTCTTTCCCTTTATTATAGTTCCATCAGGAAGTTCAAGCGCTGCGCATGGACAATTCAATTCATTTGAATAATCATTTGCAACCTTTATAGTTTTTCTAATTTCTGGAGAAATTCCAGCCTTATTCATTATTAATAAGATCTTTTCAGATTCGTTTGGCTCTAAATTATTTCTTCTTTCATTTTCTAGAGCTTTATAGTATCTTCTTACAACTTCTTGTGCTGAGGCTTCTCTGCATACTGCATCATCACAAATACCAAAGCCTGCCATATTTACACCCATATCTGTTGGTGACTTATATGGAGATTCACCTAGTATTTTTTCAAACATAGCATTAAGCACCGGGAATATCTCAACATCTCTATTGTAGTTAACTGTTGTTTCGCCATATGCAGCTAAATGCCATGGATCTATCATATTAACATCATTTAAATCAGCTGTTGCTGCTTCATATGCTATATTTACTTCATGATTTAATGGTAAATTCCAAATTGGGAATGTTTCATATTTTGCATAACCAACTTTATTACCTCTCTTATTTTCATGATAAAGCTGAGATAGGCAAGTAGCCATTTTACCTGATCCTGGACCTGGTGCTGTAACGATTACAAGTTTTCTTGTAGTTTCAATATAATCATTCTTACCATAACCCTCATCAGATACAATAAATGAAGTATTTGTTGGATATCCTTTTATTGGATAATGTCTATATACTTTAAAACCTAATTTTTCTAATTTTGCTTGATATGTCTTTGCTTGTTCATTATCTTCTGTAAACTTTGTAATTACAACTGAACCTACATATAAGCCATATGACTTAAATATTTTAGCAAGTCTTATAACATCTTCTTCATATGTTATACCATAGTCTGCTCTAATCTTATTTTTTGCTATATCGATAGCACTAACAGCAATAACTATTTCAGCATCGTCTTTTAACTTAGACAACATTTTAATTTTATTATCTGGAGCAAATCCTGGTAGCACTCGTGAGGCATGAAAGTCATCAAATAATTTACCACCAAATTCTATGTATAGTTTTCCACCAAACTTATTAATTCTCTCTTGAATCTTTTCTGATTGCATCTTTAAATATTTGTCACTATCAAAACCAATTTTATACATAATTGCTCCTTTAATTAATTGATATAAAAATAACTATTTAACTATATCAAAATGACAATGCTTTTTCAATAATTTTAATAAAGAAAAAGCCTATCTTTTTTTAAGATAGGCGGAATAATTTTAAGTTAACTTATTTACTATTTTTTGAAGTATCTATTATATAGGCCATTAAACCCACATCCGTGTCTTGCTTCATCTTTAGCCATTTCATGAACAGTGTCATGAACTGCATCATAATTTAACTCTTTTGCAAGTTTTGCAAGTGCTTTCTTGCCAGCACAAGCTCCAACTTCTGCATCAATTCTCATCTTAAGATTCTTTTCTGTAGAATCTGTAACAACTTCACCTAAAAGTTCTGCAAACTTTGCAGCATGCTCAGCTTCTTCTAATGCATATCTTTTAAAAGCTTCTGCAATTTCAGGATATCCTTCTCTATCTGCTTGTCTAGACATAGCAAGATACATTCCTACCTCTGAGCATTCTCCTTGAAAATTACTTCTTAAATCTTCTACAACTCTTGGATCTAAACCTTTAGCTGAACCTACTTTATGTTCGTCAGCAAGATCTAATTTTCCAGAATCATCTACTTTTGTGAATTTTGCACCAGAAGCACCACATAATGGACACTTTTCAGGAGCAGAATCACCTTCGTGTGTGTAACCACATACAGGGCAAACATACTTAGCCATTTTTAAAATCCTCCGTTTTTTTAATTTTTTGTTTTAAATTATATTTAGTTTTTAAAGAATTACAACCTTCGCAATTTTTATAGAAAACCACATTTGCTTTACTATATCCATTATCTAGATTTTCCTTCTCTAAAAGTTCTTTCATTTCTTTAGAAATAGGAGCATCAGTTATTTTGCCACATACTGGGCATATTACATGATTGTGCCAAGAGACATCGCCATCATATCTTTCTTTTCCAAAAGGTGTACATATTCTTTGCACAACGCCCTCTTCCTCAAGTTGGCTCATATTCCTATAGACAGTTGGAGCTGAAACATGTATATCTTTACAAATTTGTTCAATATCCTCCGCTGTTGGATGCGTTTTCAAGTTTTGTAAATTTTCTAGTATTGTATTTCGCTTAACTGAATATCTCATACTTATAATATATTAGGTAATATCGGTATTGTCAAGAATAATTTAAATTTTTTAAAATAATTTTTCAAAATTCTTTTTTAATTTTATAAAATTAAATATTTTTTTTAAAAAGATTTCGTGCTATTGTAATAGTAAGCACAAAGGCAAATCCTTTGTTATAAGGGGAAATACAATGAAAACTTTTAAGTATAGAATTATCTACACTGCAAACGGAATTAAGCATGAAACTGACTCTTTATCTAATGAACACTTTGATATAGTTACATCTGTCAAAGAAGAAATTTTTAAAGCAGTAATTTATCCAAAAACTGAGATATCTAATTTACATGTTTATTTTGAAGCTACTCATTTATTTACACCACAAACAAGAATCTTTGTAAATGGATACCAATCTTGGACGGATTCGAAAGAATTTTCAATAAATGAAAAATTACCTAGATCTTCCTTCCTTGGTAAAATATGCCCTTATATAAAAGCTTATGGTGATGAAAATTTTGTAAAATATCCAAAAGAAAAAGGCTGTTTCCATGGATTTACTTATGCCTATATTAGAGATTTAAATAAAGTATACCTTTATGGTTCTATGACTGAAAAATATGGCTTCACTATAATCTCAATAAATAGCAAGAAAAATTCAATCAGCATAACCAAAGAATTAGAAGGCGTTAAAATTAGCACTCCATATGAAATTTTGAATTTAGGATATTTCGTTGGCGAATATGACGAAGTCTTTGATAGATATTTCTCACTTCAAAATCTTCCAGCACTTCGAATGAAAAATGCTACAGGATATACATCTTGGTACAACTACTACACCAAGGTTACAAGAGAAAATATAGAACAAGACTTAGATAGTTTCAAAAATGCAAATATAACTCCAGACTTTTTCCAAATAGACGACGGATACCAACAAGCAGTAGGCGATTGGCTTTCTGTTAAACCACAATTTGGAGATATGAGAGAACTTACAGATAAGATTCACTCTCAAGGTATAAAGGCTGGACTTTGGCTTGCTCCATTTGGTGTAATTAAATCTTCTAATTTATATAAAGAGCATCCAGACTGGATTTTAAGAAACAAAGATGGTTCCCCTATTCATGCAGGTCTAAACTGGGACCCACTAGGATTTTATGCACTAGATTTTTTAAATAAAGATGTTCAAGAATATTTAAAGGATGTTTTCAATACTGTATTAAATAAGTGGAATTTTGATTTAGTTAAACTAGATTTCCTATATGCTACATGTATGGTTCCAAGACAAAATAAATCTCGTGGACAAATAATGTGTGAAGCTATGGATTTTATTAGAGCTTGCGTTGGAAATAAACTTATTTTAGGCTGTGGAGTTCCACTTGGTGCTTGTTTTGGCAAAGTAGATTTCTGCAGAATTGGCGCCGATGTAAATCTTCAATGGCAAGAATCTTTCTTAGATAAGCTTTTACATAGAGAAAAAGTATCTACAATAAACACAATAAATTGTACAATTTTTAGAAGACATCTAAACGGAAGAGCTTTCGTTAACGATCCTGATGTATTCTTTATTAGGGATTACAATATTAAATTAAATAATGAACAAAAAGAAATTATAGCTGATGTAAACAAAATCTTTGGTGGTGTATTATTTGTTTCTGATAATATCGGAACATACAATGAAGCCCAATTGAATCATTTAAAATCTTCTTTCCAAAGAGATGATATAGAAGTTCAAGACGCCGAATATATTACACCTACTGTCATTTCTATTGAATACACAATAAATGGCATTGCTCAGTCTTTCTCTTTTGATATTCAAAACGGAAAAATAATTAAAGAATAAATAATTATTAATATAAAAAAGGCCAAGTTTTAAACTTGGCCATATTTTTTAATTTAAGTTCGTTGGATTTCTAAAGTTATAACCATTCTTTTCAAATGCATCTACTCTTCTTTGAAGTACATCTATAAAGTCATTATTAGTTTTTGTATTATATAACCAATTTAATAATTGCTCTATAGCTTCATTAGAATCACCAGCAGATAGAAGTCTTCTCATATTTGTTGCTCCAACTTGTTCTTTTTGAGTTAATAGTAAATCTTCTCTTCTTGTTGATGATCTGTTTAAATCTATAGCTGGGAATATTCTCTTTTCACTTAACTTTCTATCTAAGTGAATTTCCATATTACCAGTACCTTTAAACTCTTCGTAAATAACATCATCCATTCTTGAACCGGTATCTACAAGTGCTGTTGCAATAATAGTTAAACTTCCACCATTTTCAATATTTCTTGCACTACCAAAGAATTTCTTAGGTGGATGTAATGCGCCTGGGTCCATACCACCAGACAAAGTTCTTCCAGTTGGAGGAACTGTTAAGTTATAAGCTCTTGCAAGTCTTGTTAATGAATCCATAATTATTACTACATCTCTACCAAGTTCTACGCTTCTTTTTGCTCTTTCATTTAAAAGTTCAGCAGCCTTACAATGATGCTCAGGTGTTTCGTCAAAGGTTGAATATATAACCTCACCTTTTATGCTTCTTTGCATATCTGTAACTTCCTCTGGTCTTTCATCAATTAATAGTACGTATAACTCAACATCAGGATACTTTTTAGAAATAGCGTTAGCAATCTTTTTAAGAAGTGTTGTCTTACCAGCTTTTGGTGGTGATACAATCATAGCTCTTTGGCCTTTTCCTATTGGGGCAATTAAATCAATACAACGAAGTGCGTTATCTGGATTATCTTTATCCTCTAGGACAAATCTTTCATTAGGGAATATTGGAACAAGTGAATCAAAATAAGGTCTTTGTCTTGCAGTTGAGACGCTATTACCATTTACTGTTTCAATACTTATTACAGCAGCTTGTTTATTATCATTACTTTTTCTAACTGTTGCGCTAATATAATCACCTGGTCTTAAGCCTATTCCTTTAATCAATTTAGCGGATACATATGCATCTTTATTGCCATATTCACAATTTTCTGCTCTTATAAATCCATAGCCTTCAGTATGAATATCTAAAACACCGCATCTTGTTTCCGTTTCAACGACAGGGGCTTCTACAGATTTTTCTTCTTCTTTGTTATTTAAGGTATCTTCCCCGATTTTTTTACTTTCGGTCTCAATATTAGATTCTTGAGGCTCCTCTTCCTCTTTATCTTTTACAACCTTTTTTCTACCTCTTGTCTTTTTCTCAGGCTTTTCTTCTTTTACTGCCTCTTCTTTGCTTTCTTCAACACTTACGTTTTCTTGTTTGTCTTGCTCAAGTTTAAGTAATGCCTCGATAATCTCGTCTTTAGTTGTTGCATTAATTCCATCAGCTTGAGCAATTACAGATAATTGCGCATAGGTTAAAGTTTCTAATTGTTCTCTACTAAACATTGTTTTTACCTCTTGGGTTTTATTTTCTTTTTCTTCAATTAAATTCATTATTTGTTCTTGGCTTAATGAACTTACATCACTAACATTCATCTTTCTTGCAACGGCTCTTAACTTAAATAAAGACATTGCTTCAAGTTCTTTTCTTGTAAACAAAATTAATACCTTCTTATATTGGAATTTTTATATTATTATTTTTACTTTTGAGGGCGCTAAACGTGCACCCTCATGAAAATTAATTTTTAAAATTTGTCGTTTTTAAATATGTAAACTTTTGTGCATTCACCATCGCACATTTCTCTATCAAATTCTGCTGTATCTCCATCTACATAAACAATTTGATCTTCTTCAAATAAATCTAAGAAATTGTCTACTGGATCTAAATCAAACTCACAATTGTCTGATTTAAAATGCATTGGAATTACAACATCCGGCATTAAGAAATCTACATACTCTTTTGCTTGTTCAGCATTAATGGTGTATTTACCACCAACTGGAATCATTAATATATTAACAGAACCTATCGATTCTCCTAATTGAATATCTAATTCCTCTCCTATATCCCCCATATGACATATATCTATACCATCCATTCTATAGGTATAAATATTATTTTGTTTAACGCCATCTGAAGAATTTACACCATGACTTGAAAGAAGCGTGGTTATTGTTACTCCACCTATCTCCCATTGACCTATTGAATCAATAATTGTAGGATTACCTAAAACATTTTCTACGGCACAATGGTCCTTATGTTTATGAGAAACAGTAACAACATTTGCCTCTACTGGTTCCATTTTAAAACCAACGTACTCATTATACGGGTCAGTTACTATCGTTGTACCAGTTGATTCAGTTAATTTAAAACATGAATGTCCTAGCCATTGAATTTTCATAATTACTCCTCTGTTTTAAAACTTAGTTGTTGAGGTCTACCCTCATTGTGTTTTTCTATTAATTCTTGAATCTTATCATGTGGATCAAGAAGTGGAGATAAAGATAAACTTTGATCACAAGCAGAGATAATATATGCCATAAACTTAGACATATCAGCTTGAATGAACCAAGGCTTTTCTAACATCTCTTTATATGAATATGTTAAGTTAGTACTTAATACGGCTGTAAATAAGCCTTCATCATATGCCTTTTGGAATTTCTCTAATCCTTCTGTAAATAAAGCATAAGTTGCACATAAGAAAATCTTACCACAATCTTTAGCTTTTAATTCACGACATAACTTTAATAAACTATCTCCTGTTGCTAGGATATCATCTGCAACGAAAATTGTTTTATCTTTAACATCATTACCTAAATATTCATGAGCTAAAATAGGATTTCTACCATTTACTACATGAGCATAATCTCTTCTCTTATAGAACATACCTAAATCTACTTGAAGTACTGATGCATAGAATATATTTCTTCCCATAGCACCTTCATCTGGGGAAACTACCATGAAATGATCTTTACTTAAGTCTAAATCTGGATATTTTCTAAGTAATGCTTTTAAAATTTGATATGTTGGGAAGAAATTATCAAATCCCATAAATGGTTCTGCGTTTTGAACGCGAGGATCATGTGCATCAAATGTAATTACATCATTTACACCAATCTCTACTAATTCATGTAACATTTGTGAACAGTCAAGAGATTCTCTTGTTGTACGTCTATGTTGTCTTCCACCATAAAGAATTGGCATAACTACAGTAATTTTCTTTGCCTTACCAGCAATTGCACCAATAATTCTCTTTAAATCTTGATAGTGATCGTCTGGAGACATTCTATTTGGTGTTCCAAACATATTATATGTTATAGAGTAGTTACCAACATCACAAATAATATATAAATCCTTACCTCTTACTGAATCATCAATTAAACCTTTACCATCACCGGTTGTAAATCTTGGACAAGAGTTTCTAACTAAAAATGTTTCTTTTGTTTTTAATCCTCTCTTTTTTGCCTCTTCATTGTACCAAGTTGTTAGGTAATAATTTACTTTATCTCCTAAATCTTTAGCACCTTCCATAGCAATTACTGCTAAGTCTGACATGTCTTCTTTTACTTTAAAAATTGACTCATAGTATGGCTTCATTTTATCCTCCAAAATGTATATGAAAAAATATTATTTTTCTGAAAACAAAAAAGACTAGAAAGATTTCCTCTTTCTTTTCTTACTGATAAATCTATTGAATGTGTCGCGGGTAAATCCATTAATTCCTCTCGATATAATTATCTCAATTTATGGTTTTATTTTAGCACTAATATTTTATATATTCAAATAAAATCATAAAAATAATATTAATATTTTACATTACAATCTCTATACCACTTGGAACGGTTTTCACAACCTTTTTAAATTTATACTTATTTCCAAGGCAAACGCATGCACCAACAGCTTCGTTTTCATGCTCAAATATTCCTATAACTGCACTACCACTGCCTGTCATTACAACGTTTTTTGTAAATATTTTCATATGATTTATTGTTTCTTTTATACTTGGACATAATCTTATAGCAGGGTCTTGTAAAACATTATAAATCTTACCAATTTTGTCTATTTGTATTGGATTTTCTATATTTTTTTCCTGCTTATCATACTCTTTATAAACATCTTTTGTATCGCCACCATACTCCTTTTGTGCAATAACAAAAATAAGTGGAACAAACTCTGCTTTAGAAACGATTTCTCCTCTACACTTTACAAAAGCTGAGCCCCCTTTTAACATATAAACAACATCGCTTCCTATCTGCAATGCAAGTTTTTTCATATCATCAACATCAATACCATAAAGCTTGCCATAAGCAAAGAAAACGCCAGCTGCATCAGCAGACGAACCACCCAAGCCTGCCTTTAGTGGAATATGCTTTTTTATACATACCTTAACTTTATAGCCAAAAGTTTCTTCAAGGAGTTTAGCTGCTTTATATGCCGTATTTTTCTCATCTTGCAATACGCCATCCATAAAAACTTCCGTATTTTGAGATTTTTCTACATATAATTCATCATATAAAGAAATAGATGCCATTAGCATGTCTAAATCGTGGTATCCATCATCAAATATACCATTTATATCTAATCTTAAATTTACCTTTGCATTAACCTTTATTGAAATATTTTCTCTATTCATACATTTGAATAATTGCAAGTGCAATTTCCCTTTTTGTTTTTCTTTGATCCTTTGCTGTTTTATCTAAATGTTTATGAGCCTCATCTTCACTTATTCCCATTTTAGACATTAAAATCATTTTTGCGCGTGATACAAGTTTAATTTCCTCTATCTTATCTTCAAGTTTTTTGTTCTTTTCTAGAACAACGCTCATTCTTCTATCTACAGCTTTAAAGATAGTTAAAACTTTATAAAGCAAACTTCCAGACACTGGCTTTGCAAATACTACAATTCCATTACTTTCCATTTTAAACTCAATTAAGTTAACAACATCTGGTTTTGCTATAAAAATTATATTTGAAGATGTATCTGTAGCAATATCTAGCGCAAGTTTATCTCCAAGTTCATCAGGAAGTGGAGATGCTATAATTATTTCATTGTATTGACGCAAATTTATTAATCTTCTAGCCTCTCCTGCAGATCTTGCTAAATCATAGGAATGATACCCAGCTCTTTTTAAAAGCTGCGCTAAATCTACAGGTATTGGAGATGCTGATACATATAGAAGATCTGCCATTTACTTTTCTTTATATTTTTCCAAAATATCTATCGTTTAAAAACTTTTCCTTATTTGGAGCCATGTTATAGTCTTCAAGTTCATTTTCTTTATAGGCTATAAATTGTTCTAAGTGCTTTGTTGGAATATATTCTTTAAGGAAATCACTCTCTTTTGCTTCCTTTATTGCTTGCTCTAAGTTTAGTGGCAAAGATTTATATGAGTTCTTATTTGTCTCTTGTATAGACTCACCAATAGGAGCAGGTAGTTCCATATTCTTCTCAAGTCCTTCAGCGCCTGCATATAATAAAAGTGCATACGCAACATATGGATTACAAGATGGGTCAGCTGAATAAACTGCAACTCTATGTCCACTTACTCTTATTACTTGATTAAATTTTTGTTCTGCCCATCCAATGTATTTAGGTGATTTATCAAATTTAAATCTATCGTAAGAGTTTGGAGTAGGATTTAAAAATAGAGTTATTTCAGATATCTTATTTAAAATACCTGCTAAGAAGCTTTTTACTTCTTTAGATTCTGTTGGACAATTAACTCCGTCTTTTTTCAATCTAAACTTAACACGAAGAGCGCTACCCTCTTCATTACTTAATGGTTTTGGAAGGAATGATGCATATAATCCATTTTTCTCTGCTACTGACTTTACTGTTGATTTAAATGAAATTAAATCATCAGCAGCAAGAAGTGCGTCATTATAGTTAAATAATATTTCGTTTTGTCCAGGTCCCTTTTCATGGTGCGAAGAAGATGGTCTTATTCCAAATGTCTCTAATGTAAAGCATATTTCTCTTCTTACATTTTCACCTTTATCAAATGGAGCTGAATCTAGATAACCTGCATTATCATAAGGAATAGATGTAGGCTTTCCTTTATCATCAAGTTCAAATAAGTAAAAATCGCAATCAGAACCAATTGCACAAGTATATCCAAGAGAAGCAAGCTTTTCTTGAGCAGCTTTAAGCAAAACTCTACCATCACACTCAGCAATACTTCCATCAGGATGCTTTAGTGTACAGTACATTCTAACAACTGCACCTTGTTGTGGTCTCCAAGGAAGAAGGTGAAGAGTTGATGGATCTGGGAATAATCTAATATCTCCCTTTTCGTATGAAGCTATACCATCAAAAGCTTCCTCTTCTATTGCTATACCTTTTTCAAAAATATTTTCTAATTCATCTGCGTAAATTGATACGTTTTTTAAGTTTCCTAGTGCATCGCAAAATGCAAGTTTTACAAACTTAACATCATTATCTTGTATAAAATCTAATACATCTCTTTCCGAACGATTCATAACACACCTCGTGTTTTTATTTTTTATTATTATAATAAAAAGTAACTTACTATTCAACAAATTACAATTTATTCTACTTTTATAAAAGTACCGACGCTCATCATAGGAGAGAACTGAGCGTCGGTGTAGAGAGAAATAATTTGAAACAATTATTTTCCGCTGTTGCCGTAGTTAGAAAGTACTCTTGCTGAAGGGTCATTTACATTACAACCTTCCCAAGATTTGTTTGGCATCCAAAAATCTACTACCATTTCGCCTTGATCTTTATAGTATTTCTCAAAGATTTCTCTATAAAGTAAAGATTCTTTTGTAAATGGTGTTGCATGCGTATATTTCTTTCTTAATTTTTCATACTCTTCATCTGTATAATAAGATTCAGCGTTAGCTTTTAAATAATTTACAAGTGAATGCCCTACTGCATCTGAAAACGCAGCTTTATCTCTAAATAATATGGTATCTGGCAAACAATGAGTATCTTCAAATGCATGTCTTAATAGATATTTGCCCATATTATATTTGTTCATTTTTTTCTCAGGATCTATACTCATGACATACTCAACAAAATCTAAGTCTCCAAATGGAACTCTAGCTTCTAGTGAGTTTACACTTATACATCTATCGGCACGAAGTACATCATACATATATAATTCCTTAACTCTTTTTACTGATTCTTTTTGGAATTCCTCTGCGTTTGGTGCAAAATCTGTATATTTATATCCAAATAATTCATCAGATATTTCACCTGTTAATAAAACTCTTATATCAGTTTGTTCATGAATTGCTTTACAAATTAAATACATTCCCATTGAGGCACGTATTGTTGTTATATCAAAGGTGCCTAAAATTTCTATTACCCTTTCAAGTGAGGATAAAACATCTTCCTTTGTT
Organism: uncultured Christensenella sp.; assembly: GCA_964478025.1. Lineage (GTDB taxonomy): Bacteria > Bacillota > Clostridia > Christensenellales > UBA3700 > UBA3700. The sequence goes on along the minus strand of CAYZGK010000007.1, from coordinate 49,618 downwards.
ATTATAATCTCATGATGGTCAGAGCCTATATACTCAGCTACTTGTTTTGCATACTTTAAATCAATAGCATCTTCGCTCATTCCAATTGCGTATGTTTTGATTTTCTTTCCAAGTATTTTTGCTGACACTGCGCAAACTAAAGAACTATCTAATCCGCCCGATAATAAAAATCCAAGGGGAGCATCTGCATCTAGCCTTTTTTCAATGCCTGTAATTAGTTTTTCCTTAATGTTTTTACAAACAGTCTCTAAATCATCATAGTTATATTTATCTACTTTTGTTACATCCCTATAGCAAACAAATTTTCCATCTTTGTAGTAATGACCTGGAGGAAATGGCATTATTTTATCAGTAAGTCCCATTAAGTTTTTAGCTTCACTTGCAAACATTATTTTGCCACCCTTTGTATATCCGTAAAATAAAGGCCTTATACCAATTGGATCTCTTGCTGCAATAAATTCTTTAGTTTTTGAATCAAAAATTATACAAGCAAACTCAGCATCTAATTTTTTAAACATCTCTACTCCATATTTTTCGTAAAGTGGTAGTAATATTTCGCAGTCTGAGTCACTTATAAATTTATAACCTTCTTTTTCTAATTCTTCCTTTATTTTTCTAAAACCATAAATTTCACCATTGCATACAACATACTTGTCATTTAGAGACATTGGTTGCATACCCTCTTTTGTAAGACCCATAATTGCTAATCTATGAAAGCCTAAATAACCAGAGCCTATATCAATAATTTTTGACATATCTGGTCCTCTTGATATGGTTTTATCAAAACCTTTTTTAAATTCTTCTAGTGGTATTTCATACCCTTCGATTCCCATAATTGAACACATATTTTTTTCTCTCCTAATATTTATTTCTCTCTAAAAAAATGCGAGATTTAGCCTAAACTAAATCTCGCAACCATTGCGTTTTTATATTATACTTTTTATTCTCTTTTTATTTTACTGAAAATAAGATATCTCCATATGTTGGGAATGGCCAACACTTCTTAGAAACAGTTGTCTCTAGTGCATCTGAACTTGCTCTAACTGCTGACATTAATGGTAAAACATCTTGCATAAAGCTCATTGCTCTATCTTTAGCGTCTTCAATCTTAAATGCTTTCTTTTCAGCAGCTTCTAGGGATTGAACATCTTCAAGCATTTTTGCACTATATTTTGCCATCTTCTTTAATTGTAATTCCTCATATGAACAATCAATATCCTTAATTGCTTCCTTCTTCTTTATAATTGTATCAGCAATTTCTTTTGAGTAAGAAGATACAGCAGGTAAGATAGATTTTTTAACCATTTGAATCATTGTTAATGCTTCAATATTGATTAATTTTGCATAGTTTTCAAATAGAATTTCTTGTCTTGCCTTAACTTCAGTTTCTGTATAAACTTCATGAATCTTAAATAATTCAAGGTTTTTCTTATCAGTATATCTAATTAATGCTTCAGGAGTTGTCTTTAAGTTTAAAAGTCCTCTCTTTTCAGCTTCTTTTATCCATGCATCATCATAGCCGTTTCCATTAAAGATAATTCTCTTATGTTCTTTAATAGTCTTTTTAACTAAAGCATTTAATGCTGCTTGGAAATCTGTTGCCTTTTCAAGTTCATCAGCAAATTGTCTTAATTCCTCAGCAACTGCTGTATTAATCATAATATTTGCACAAGCAATTGAATCAGCAGATCCTACCATACGGAACTCAAATTTATTTCCAGTAAATGCAAATGGTGATGTTCTGTTTCTATCTGTAGTATCCTTAGGGAACTTTGGTAAAACGTCTACACCAATTTTCATTTGAACTCTCTTTTTACCCTCATATTTAACGCCACTTTCAATTGAATCAAGAACGGCTTGAAGTTCATCACCAACGAACATTGAAACAATTGCTGGAGGTGCTTCATTTGCACCTAATCTATGGTCGTTTCCTGCGGATGCAACTGAGATTCTAAGTAAGTCTTGATACTCATCTACAGCTTTAATTACAGCTGCTAAAAATACTAAGAATTTTGCATTCTCTGCTGGTGTTTCACCTGGCTCTAAAAGATTTGCTTTATCTGTACTTATAGACCAGTTGTTATGTTTACCTGAACCATTTACACCATCAAAAGGTTTTTCATGAAGTAAACATACCATGTGATGTTTCTTTGCAACTTTTTGTAATAATTCCATTAAGATTTGGTTATGATCTGTTGCAATATTTGTTGTTGAGAAAATTGGAGCTAACTCATGTTGAGCTGGAGCAACTTCGTTGTGCTCTGTTTTTGCTAAAATACCAAGTTTCCAACACTCTACATTTAGATCATCCATAAAGGCTTGAACTCTAGGTTTAATAACACCAAAGTAATGATCTTCCATTTCTTGTCCCTTTGGAGCTGGAGCACCAAATAATGTACGACCTGTATATATCAAATCTTTTCTCTTTTCATAAACGTCTTCATCAATTAAGAAGTATTCTTGCTCAGGACCTACTGTTGTAGAAACTTTAGTTGCAGGATCTCCAAATAATTTTAAAATTCTTAAAGCTTGCTTGTTAATTGCAGCCATAGAACGTAAAAGTGGAGTCTTTTTATCTAATGCTTCTCCTGTATATGAACAAAAGGCTGTTGGAATACATAAACATTTATCTTTAATAAAAGCATAAGATGTTGGATCCCACGCTGTATATCCACGAGCTTCTGCTGTTGCTCTTAATCCTCCTGATGGGAATGATGAAGCATCTGGTTCACCTTTAATTAATTCTTTCCCAGAAAACTCCATTATTATATTTCCTTCTTTTGTTGGTGAAATAAAACTATCATGCTTTTCTGCTGTAACACCAGTCATAGGTTGGAACCAATGAGTGTAATGAGTTGCACCCTTTTCAATTGCCCAATCCTTCATAGCATTGGCAACTACATTTGCAACTGTTATATCTAATGATTGACCTTCTTGGATGGTCTTATGCATTGCTTTGTAAGTTTCATGAGGTAATCTTTCTTTCATTACTGAATCATTGAATACCATTGAGCCAAATAATTCTGGAATGTTTGTCATATTTATATTTCTCCTTTAAAAGTTAATTTTTGTTGTTTACATAAATAAAAAAGGGCACTATGGATACACTATCCACAGCGCCTTGCTGACTTATTTATATGGCTATAATATACCAATACTCATTTTTTGTGTCAACAATTTTTTTAATTTTTTTTGCAAAATCCAACAAAAATATCGCTGTTCTCTCCATCAATATTTTATATAAATATTGACAATATATCAAGGAAAAATCTAACTAAAAAAATGCTATTTGTATTTGACAAGTGTTTTTGAAAATCATAAAATCAAAATATATTTTTTATCAAGCAAAGGACAATGGCGTTCAATCAACCATAAGGAAGATTGACGCCTATTTTTTTTGTAAAAAATATAACTTTAACAAAGTAAGGAGAGATATATGTTAGAGGGTCAATTTCGTAATCCATCAGGATGTGCTGTTGCTGCTATGATTTCAACTAGCGGAAGAAAATTTTCCGGCGAAGATATTATTAAATCAATAGCTGTCATGCACGATAGATCAAATGGTCTTGGCGGTGGTTTTGCCGCTTATGGAATATATCCAGAGTATAAAGATTATTATGCTTTTCATATTTTTTATTCTGACTCACTTGCAAAAAAGCAATGTGAAGAATATATAGAAGAATATTATGATATAGTAAACCTTTCTAAAATTCCTACAAAACAAATAAAAGAAATAACCGATGCTCCACTTATTTGGAGATACTTTGTTACTCCCCTAAAAACAAAACTTGATGCTACTCAGCTTAAAGAGGATGATTATGTTTTTAGATCAGTTTTTAAAATTAATACTGAAATAAAAGGTGCATATATATTCTCTTCAGGGAAAAATATGGGCGTATTTAAAGCAGTAGGTTTTCCAGAGGATGTTGGAAGATTTTATATGTTAGATTCATATGAAGGCTACTCGTTTACTGCTCATGGTAGATATCCAACAAATACCCCTGGTTGGTGGGGCGGCGCACATCCATTTTCACTTTTAGATTTATCTGTAGTCCATAATGGAGAAATATCTTCATATGATGCAAATAGACGTGCTATGGAAATGTATGGCTATAAATGTACGCTTCAAACAGATACTGAGGTTATAACTTACATAATTGATTACTTAACAAGAAAGAAAGGCCTTTCTCTAAAGGAAACAGCTGGCGTAATTGCTGCACCATTTTGGGACACAATTGAAAGAATGCCAAAAGAGGAAAAAGAAAAGGAAACATTTTTAAGAAATGTATTTTCATCACAATTAATCACTGGCCCCTTCTCTATTATTGTAGGCTTTAGGGGAGGACTTATGGCTCTTAATGATAGACTTAAACTTCGTTCTATGGTAATTGCAGAAAAAGATGACATGAAATACATCTCTAGCGAAGAAAGTGCTATAAGAAAGATATGTCCAGATGCTTATAATGTTTACTACCCTAAAGGTGGAGAAGCAGTAATTATTAATGTTAATAAGGAGGTAAAATAATATGGCAATTCAACTTATTGAACCTCAATACGAAATAGAAAGAAATGACAATAGATGTACAAGATGTAGGCTTTGTGAGTCGCAATGCTCAAATGAAGTTCACTTCTTTGATAGTGAGCATAATATAATGCTTGCAGACGAAACAAAATGTGTAAATTGTCATAGATGTGTTGCGTTATGTCCTACACATGCTCTTAAAATAGTTAAATCTAATAATGTATTTAGAGAGGATTCAAACTGGTCTAGTGCAAATATTAATTCTATCTATAGACAAGCAGCAACTGGTGGTGTTTTATTATCTTCAATGGGAAATCCAGAAAACTTTCCAGTATACTGGGACAAGATTTTAATTAATGCCTCTCAAGTTACAAATCCACCAATTGACCCACTTCGTGAGCCAATGGAAACTAAGACTTTCTTAGGTGCTAAACCTACTGAAATTTTAAGAGATAAAGATGGAAAAATTATAAATAATTTACCACCAAAGATAGAACTATCTACACCTATAATGTTTTCAGCTATGAGTTATGGCTCTATAAGTTATAACGCACATGCTTCACTAGCTCAAGCTGCACAAGAATTAGGCATTTTATATAACACAGGAGAAGGTGGCCTTCATGAAGATTTTTATAAATACGGACCTAATACAATAGTTCAAGTTGCCTCTGGCCGTTTTGGAGTAAATAAAGACTTTCTAAATGCAGGAGCTGCAATTGAAATAAAAATGGGACAGGGTGCAAAACCTGGAATAGGTGGACACTTACCTGGTTCTAAAGTAAGTGAAGATGTTTCAAGAACAAGAATGATACCTCAAGGTTCTGATGCCATTTCCCCTGCTCCACATCATGATATATATTCAATAGAGGATTTAAGGCAATTAGTTTATTCACTAAAGGAAGCTTCTGAATATAAAAAACCAGTTATTGTAAAAATAGCAGCAGTACACAATGTAGCGGTAATTGCATCAGGCGTTGCAAGATCTGGTGCTGATATTATTGCTATTGATGGTTTTAGAGGTGGAACTGGTGCTGCACCTACTAGAATTAGAGATAATGTAGGAATTCCAATTGAGCTTGCACTTGCTGCAGTAGACAAAAGACTTAGAGATGAAGGTATAAGAGATAAAGTATCACTAGTTGTTGGTGGTTCTATAAGGTCTTCATCAGATGTTGTTAAGGCAATAGCGCTTGGTGCTGATGCTTGTTATATTGCAACTGCTGCCCTTATGGCACTTGGATGCCATTTATGTAGATCTTGCCATTTAGGTAGATGCAACTGGGGCATTGCAACACAAAGACCTGAATTAACAAAAAGATTAAATCCAGAGGAAGGCGTTGTAAGACTTACAAATCTTGTAAACGCTTGGACTAATGAAATAAAAGAAATTATGGGCGGAATGGGAATAAACTCTATAGAAGCTCTTCGTGGTAATAGACTAATGCTACGTGGAATTGGTCTTACTGAAAAAGAATTAGAAATACTTGGCATAATGCATGCTGGCGAATAGGAGGACTCTATGAAAATTATTGATTGTACAAGTTTAGATTTCAAAGAAATATGTGATTGCGTTCGCCACAGTAATGATAGCGATATTGTTTTAAATAATGTAGTAGGACAAAGATATATAGCATCTGGAGTTAATGGTAAAAACATTACTATAAATGGTGTACCTGGCAATGCTCTAGCATCATATATGGATGGATGTAATATAACCGTTAACAGTTCTGTTCAAGATGCAGTTGGAGATACAATGAATGATGGAAAAATCATAGTTCATGGATGCGCAGGCGATGCTACTGGATATGCTATGCGTGGTGGAAAGATATTTATAAGAAATAATGCAGGATATAGAACAGGCATACATATGAAAGCTTACAAGGAAAAATTCCCTTTAATCATAATTGGTGGAAAGGTCGGTTCGTTTTTAGGCGAATATATGGCAGGTGGCAGAATAATTGTTCTTAATCTTGAGAAAGATAAAGATATTGTAGGAAACTTTACAGGAGTTGGTATGCATGGTGGTAAAATATTCTTAAGAGGAACAACTATCACCTCTCCACTTCCTCCACAAGTAAATTGTGAAGATGCAAGCTTTGATGAATTAAATGAAATAAAAACATATATTGAAGAATTTGCAAATGATTTTAATCTAGATGTAGATTCGATAATGAATGAACATTTCTTTGTATTAAAACCAAACTCTGCAAATCCATATAAAAGATTATATACAGCAAATTAAAAACGTAAAGGAGAGAATAATATGACTAAATTTATTTTTGTAACTGGTGGTGTTGTTTCAGGATTAGGCAAAGGTATTACTGCTGCCTCTTTAGGTAGACTTTTAAAATTAAGAGGATACAAAATTGCTTCTCAAAAGTTAGATCCTTATATGAATGTTGATCCAGGTACTATGTCTCCGTTTCAACATGGTGAGGTTTATGTAACTGAAGACGGTGCTGAAACCGACCTAGACTTAGGACACTATGAAAGATTTATTGATGAAAATCTAACAAAATATTCTAACCTAACTTCAGGTAAAGTTTACTGGAACGTTTTAAATAAAGAAAGACGCGGCGAGTACTTAGGCGAAACAGTACAAATTATTCCTCACGTTACAAATGAAATTAAGGCTTTTATAAAGAAAAATGCGGAAACCACAAAAGCAGATATAATGATTACTGAAATTGGTGGTACGGTTGGAGATATTGAATCTCAACCATTTTTAGAAGCCATTCGTCAACTATCCTTAGAGGTAGGTAGAAGAAATTGTTTATTTATTCATGTATGCCTAGTTCCATATATATCAGGATCCGACGAGTTTAAGACAAAGCCTACTCAACACTCTGTAAAAGAAATGCAATCTCTTGGTATTTCTCCAGATATTATTGTTACAAGAACAGATAGCGAAATAGATGAAGGAATAAAAAAGAAAATTTCTCTATTTTGTAATGTGCCAGTTGATTGTGTTATTTCAAATACTACTCTTCCTTGTCTTTATGAAGCTCCATTAATGTTACACAAAAATGGACTTGATGTAGTTGCACTAAGAGAACTTGGACTTGAAGAAAGGCCTATTAATATAAAACCTTGGGAAGACATGGTTAATACTATACATGCAAGAAAAGGCGAAGTAAAGATTGCTCTTGTTGGTAAATATGTTAAACTTCACGATGCATATCTATCTGTTGTTGAAGCTTTAAGTCATGCAAGTTATATTGCTGGTAGAAACTTAACTATAAAATGGGTAAATAGTGATGATGTAACAAAAGAGACTGCTCCTGAAATTTTTAAAGATTGTGGTGGTATTATCGTTCCAGGTGGGTTTGGTAATCGTGGAATTGAGGGTATGATATCTGCATGTGAATATGCAAGAGAAAACCATGTTCCTTATTTTGGAATTTGTTTAGGTATGCAAATAACTGTAATCGAATTTGCAAGACATGTTCTTGGTTATTTAGATGCAAATTCAAGAGAGTTTGATGAAAATAGTAAACATTTAGTTATAGATTTAATGCCTGATCAAAAAGGATTAATAAAAGGTGGTACTATGAGACTAGGTGCTTATCCTTGTAAAATTGTTCCAAACTCTATGATGGAAAAAGCTTATGGAAAACTTGAAATAAGCGAAAGACATAGACATCGTTATGAATACAATAATAAATATAAAGACGAACTTGTAAAAGGTGGATTAAAAGTAACAGGAACGTCACCTGATGGACATTTAGTTGAAACTGTAGAAATTGAAAATGAAGATTTCTTTGTAGGTGTACAATATCACCCAGAATTTAAATCTCGTCCTAATCACCCACATCCATTATTTAGAGAATTTGTTCTTGCAGCTTGTAAACATCAAAAATAAATTTTATAAATAATCGTTTCATAAAATTATAAGGAAAAATCTTGATTATATAATTAGGTTTTTCCTTCTTTTAATCTCGGCAAATTTTACACGTGTAATCAACTTTATAATATATGCACTTAATTTGCACATAAATAATATTTACTTTTTATTTTTATATTGATATAATAATATCAAATAAAGAGGTAATAATATGGCAAGTGTAAATGTAACAATTAGAATGGATGAAAATGATAAAATTCAAGCTGAAAAACTATTCTCTGAATTTGGTCTTACCATGAATGCAGCTTTTAATATGTTTGCTAAACAAGCATTAAGAGAACAAAGTATTCCTTTTAAAATAACTAAAAATACGGATATTAAATTCATCGATAGAGACAAACTAGATAAATTATCTGAAGAATCAGACAAAAAATATAAAAAGGCTTATGAGGAGTTAGCAAAATAATGTTTTATTTTACTAAAGATGATATAGTCTATCTTCACACTAAACTTATTATCAATTTTGGAGGCAGCGACGGAATAAGAGATGAAGGAATGTTAGAATCTGCAATTTCTACGCCTCTTTTAACTTTTGACTCATGCGATTTATACCCTACAACAATAGACAAAATAGCAAGATTATCATTTGGAATTGTTATGGATCACCCTTTCATTGATGGAAACAAAAGAATGGCTGCAAAAATATTAGATTTAGGACTTAGCGCAAATAATATTATATTACAAGCTTCAAACGAAGAAATAATAAGAGAATTTTTATCTTTAGCCTCAGGAAAAAATTCTTATCAAGATTTTTTATTATGGACAAAATCTCATATTTAACTTTTTAGTAATTAATATTCGGAATTTTATATTTTCGCTCTTTTAATAGTTTTGCTAATTCCTTTTCATCCAATGGGATATTTTCAAACTCTAAAAATCCTTTTGCCATACCTTTATCATGATAGTCACTACCACAGGTTTCAATAAAATTGTTTTCTTTAGCATATTCTTTGGCTAAATTGTTTTTATTATCATGTTTTGTATGGGTATTAATAACTTCTGCCCCATGAACAAGTTTTTCTCTTCTTGTTCTAGGTCTAAATGGATGTGACTGTACAAGAACCCAACCTTTTTTATTAGCCATATCCAATAATTCTTCATGAGAAAGATATACAATTGATTTTTGTAATTCTAAAAATTCTTCTTTTGTAATTCCATAAACAAGAATTTCCGTGCACTCTTTATTTGTTAAACAATAATCTTCACCTTTAAGGGCAAGTTCCATACCAAAATATACTTTTATATTATTTTTTAACCCCTCTTCTTTTAAAGAATCAAAAGCATTAAAAAAAGTTTTTATCTTTCTATTATTTGTTATTCCAAATAAATACTTATATGATGTTTCATTAAAATGGTTGGTACACACTATACCGCTATAACCTTTATCTTTATACTCTTTTATAATCTCTTTTACACCAACATGTGCGCAACTTGAAGTTCCCTTTACATGTAGGTGCATTTCTACTTTTACTGCCATATATATTTCCTTTCTAAAAAATTATATCATTTTTTATTGACAATGTTATATAAAGAGTTATAATTAAATCATTAGTTGAACAATTATTCAACTATTCAATCAAAAGGAGACACAATGGAAGACAAAGAATTTGAATGTGCAGAAGAATGCGTACATGAAAATTTAGTAAAGCAGGTTATGGCAAAATTGCCTAATGATGATACTATTTACGATCTTGCTGAATTATTTAAAGTTTTTGGCGATTCTACAAGAACTAAAATTTTAAGTTGCCTTGAAATAAGTGAGCTCTGTGTATGTGATATTGCTAAATGTTTAAATATGACAAAATCAGCTGTTTCGCACCAATTAAGAATTTTAAGACAAGCAAAACTTGTTAAAGCAAGAAAGTTTGGAAAAGAAGTTTTCTATACTCTAGATGACGATCACGTTTCAAAAATATTTGAAAGTGGACTTGAACATATTAATGAAAAATAAATATTTAATATAAAGGAGACTTTATTATGATAAAAAAATTTAAAATTGAAGTAGATTGTGCTGTATGTGCACAAAAAGTAGAAGATGCCGTTAAAAAAATGGATGTTATTAAAGACGTTAAAGTAAGTTTTATTAATCAAACAATGAAACTTGAAGTAGAAGACTCTATAGATGTTAACAAAATTTTACCAGATGTTTTAAAAGCAGCAAGAAAGGTTGAACCAGATTTCGAAATTGAAGGCTAAAAATGACAAAAAAACAAAAGAAACAACTTATTAGAATTTGTATAGCACTTGCTTGTTATCTAGTTTTATTAATCATAGATAAAACTATAAATCTTGCAAGTACTTTTAATTCTCTATTTAATACTAATTGGTGCTGGCTAATTCCCTTTGCACTATTTCTTGCAGTCTACATCTACATTGGATATGACGTTTTAAGAAAAGCTTTTTTAAACATTATTCATGGGCAATTATTAGATGAAAACTTCTTAATGTGTATATCTACAATTGGAGCTTTTGCTTTAGGAATTATAACAGCGGTTAAAGGCGAAGAAATAGAAGGCTTTGACGAAGCTTGTGCTGTTTTAATATTCTACCAAGTAGGAGAATGGTTCCAAGGTTATGCAGTTGGAAAATCTAGACAATCTATATCTTCTTTAATGAACATTAGACCTGATGTAGCAAATATTCTTAGAGAAAACGGAGAGATTGAAGAAGTTGATCCAGAGGAAGTAAATGTAGGAGATATTATAGTAGTAAAGCCAGGTGAAAAAATACCACTTGATGGTGTTGTTATTGAAGGAACTACATCTTTAGACACAAGAGCTTTAACAGGAGAATCACTTCCAAGAGATATATCTTGTGGCATGGATGTTATAAGTGGCTGTGTTAATATTACCTCTACAATAAAAGTTAAAACAACTAAAGTTTTCTACGACTCTACTGTCTCAAAAATTTTAGATCTAGTAGAAAACGCATCAGAACAAAAATCTAAAGCTGAAAACTTTATAACAAAGTTCTCTAGATACTATACTCCAAGCGTTGTAGGAGCTGCTGCTCTTCTTGCAATAATCCCTAGTATTATAACAAAAGATCCTACGACATGGATTTATAAGGCATTAAACTTCCTTGTTGTATCCTGCCCTTGTGCATTAGTTATATCTATTCCACTATCATTCTTTGCTGGAATAGGAGCTGCTTCAAAATATGGTATTTTAGTAAAAGGTTCTTCTTATCTTGAAAAATTTAATAATGCTAATATATTTGTTTTTGATAAGACCGGAACCTTAACTAAAGGAAACTTTGCAGTAACAAAGATTTCTCCTGAAAGCAAAAAAGAAGAAATATTAAAGCTTGCAGCTATTGCAGAAAAAGATTCATCTCATCCTATTGCTAAATCTATAATTCAAGCATATGGGAAAGATGTAGATAATAAATATACGCTTACAAATATTGCAGGTTCTGGAATTAAAGCTGCATGTAATGATGATATAATCCTTTGCGGCAATAGTAAATTAATGGAAGATAACAATATAAAATACACAAGTGAAGATGATATCGGAACAATAATTTATGTTGCTCACAATGGAGAGTTTATAGGCTCTATCCTTATTTCAGATGAAATTAAACAAGAATCTAAGGAGATGATTGCTTCACTTAATTCTATGGGGTGTAAAACTATTATGTTAACAGGAGATAATGAAAAAATTGCTTCTCATGTTGCTAAACAATTAGGTCTTACATCTTATAAAGCTTCACTTCTTCCTCAAAACAAAGTTGAAGAAGTTGAAAATCTATTGAATAGTAAAAACAAGAACGACGTATTGTGTTTTGTTGGTGATGGAATCAATGATGCACCAGTATTAATGCGTTCAGATATTGGTATTGCAATGGGTGGTGTTGGTTCAGATGCCGCAATAGAAGCTTCTGATATTGTTTTAATGCATGACGACTTAAAAGGTATTCCTCTTTCTAAAAAAATTGCTAAAAAAACAATGCGATTAGTTTATGAAAATATTGCGTTAGCAATAGGCGTAAAAATAGCAATCATGTTAGTAGCTGCCATCTTTACAATTCCATATATGATGTATATCTCCGTTTTTGGAGATGTTGGCGTTGCTATACTTTGTATATTAAATGCAATGCGAGCCAACTCAAAATATATAAAGTAATTTAAATAAACCTACTTTCTTAGCAAAAATTCATTCATAAATTGTCTCCTTATATAATGGATGGCAATTTATGAATTATCATATAATAGGTTATTTTAGCTTACTCGTTCTCTTATTCATCATACCACGCAATTTCTTGCTCTACTTCCCAAAATGATTTACCATCAAATATTTTTGCTCGCAAAAATTGCTCTTTTACATCATCTTCTCCCTTGCCATATATGTTTAACAAATAAGTAAATGGTTCTCTAGTGGGAATCCTTTCAAAGTATTTACCATCTATAACCTTTGCAGGAAATCTATAAACAAAAAAATTCATAGGCTTTTCTTTTGTTTCATCCCAACAGGCCTCACACCAATACACATAACCCTTATAATATAGAGTGGCTTCATTAAACCATCCGTTATCTAAAAATTGACTTAAATCAGCATTTATCATACAAATTAAACTCCTTTAAATATATTGCATATTTTTCCTTTATTTCAGGGTGATCTTTCACTCTTGCTACATAATATCTATCTAACTTATCATTAAATAAATGATAATGCACAACGTCATCCCAATTTCCATTATTAATTTTTGGTTCCGGGTGATATGCTATTTCAATAATAGGTTTACCATCTTTATCATAAAAACGCATTTCTAAAATTGTTTTATTATCCTTTTTCATTTTAGCATATATTGAGTCCCCTGTATGAGCATAATCGGGCAAAGAATGTTTAAAATATTTTCCTTTTAAAATTTTAACACCAGTTTGGCTAACTTCTATAGTCTCGTATTCATCTGCTGTTGCATGTCCATTTTTTGCTTTAGATCCTCTAGATGACATATCATCCCTCCTTGATATTTAATTCAAATATTGATGGCTGCCAATAATTTAAATTTTTATATCCAAATGAATCCTTGTACTTAACGTAGTAGATAGAATCTTCCATAAAACTTAATCTATCGCCAACACAAATAACTTTAGAATTCGGAAATCTTTTTCTCATTTCAAAATATCCATTTTTAAAATCCTCAATACTTTCATTATTGTTAACACCTAAAGTTGAAATCATTAAAACCGTGCCATCTTCTATTCCAGCAAAACATATATCGTAAGTGTTTTCATCTACCCATCCTACAGTAACTATTACTTTTGAATATCCATTTGCTTGTACGAAAACCCCACTCCATCTATTCCTAAATGTAGCATCAATTATTTGAGCTTCCATCATACCTTTATGCATACTAAAATCTAAAGTAGGTATAGCATAATATCTTACTAATATAGGCAATTTTGTGATTGCATTATTATATTGTCTCTCTAAATCTTTATCGTACTTAAACGGTTGTACAATTTTATATTGTGCATTTTTATCTTTTATAGATATATTCGAAAGACTGACTAATTCAATTTTAGTATTTAATAAAGTTAAATCTATTTCCGATTTTTTTATATACGGAATGCCATATATATCTGTTGGCCAATCTTTAGGTATTGGTCTCATAATTTTTATATAATCCTTGAATTTATAAACAGGCATAATTTACCATCTCCTTTTAATATATTTGTTTGAGTATATAAAAAGAATCGTGCTATAATTCAAATAACCACATAAGAATCTTTACGATTCTGAACACTTGGCTACCTTTGTAGGCAAGTGTTTTTTTATAACTCTATTTTTATAAATATTTTTTAAAACTAATCATCATCAAGAAATGATTTTATGAATTTATTTGTTCTATCATCCAGCGCCAACCTCCTTTCTGATAATTCCGCAACTTTATACAAATCAAACAATGCATTATCTAATACACCAGCTTGATTACGATAAGCTGCACATACTTTGCTTACATTAATATTATCCCCAAATTCTATAATATAAGTTTCTAATTCTAAAGCCCTAGAACTCTCTCCTTCTATTCTAACAATCGCCAAACTAATTTTATTTTTAACATCTACAATATACGACTTACCAATAGGAATAACTTCTTTATTCTTAAATTTTGAAAAAAATAAAGTTTGACCATATTCATTTCTTATTGATAAAGCGTTTGCTATACGACCAAATCCATTTTGTATAAGATCAGCATCTTCTACATCCCATTTGTAATTGTTATTTAATGTTTTACGCTTAATTTTTTCAAAAAAAGCAAGAACATTCATTTCATCTTTTGACAAACCATCGCATTCTACTTTACATAAATAATCCATACTTATTTCTAAAATTTCCGATATTTTAATCATAAGTTCTATGGTAATATTCTTTCTTGTATCATCCTTTCTTAATTTTGCCAAATAACCTGTGCTCACTCCTATAAGTTTTTCAAGAGAATTAATTGAAATTCCTTTTTCTTCTGCAACAATATATACATTATTTAAAAACTGATTCTTACTAAACATATTATTTTTTACCTCTCATATTTACTATATATATAATATCATACAATTTGGACAAAATCAAGTCTTGTCTATATTTAAATTAGACATTTGGACAAAACTTGATTTTGTCCAAATTAAGAATATTTAAGCTCAAACTTTTTTATGTAATTAAATTTGACAACTTCTCCTTCTTAAAAGAAAAAAATAGAAAAATATATTTTCCCCTATAACAACAATATATTACAACATAACCTAAAAGAATAACGCTTAATAAGCTAAGACACTATTTTTTTGTTAAGATTAAACTGAAAATGCTGTAAAAAGGCCAACTAAAAAATGCATTTTTGGTTGGCCTTTTTACATTTTTAAACTTTAACTATCTATCCGACAAATGTCAGTTTATTTTCATTTAAATATTTTTTTATTTTTAAATAATTTCTTGAAAAAACTTTCTTTTACATATTCTTTTGTATTTATAGATAATACCTTATACCCTATTTCTTCAATTCCTTTCTTTAACGCTTCTTCATCAATTTCATTTTCACAAATTATAACTGTTTCATTTTTTGCTGCTGAAGATTTTACAGATTTTGGATTAACTATTTTTCTTACAACATCATTTACATGCGCCTCACACATTCCGCACATCATGCCATCAATTTTTAGTGTAACTTTTAACATATTATTTTACCTCATACCCTGCCTTCTTTATTGCTTCTTTAACCAAATTCTCATCGACATTTGCCTCATAAGATACAACTACATTTTTATTCTCTAATGAGGCTTTAGCATCTATAACATTTTCTATAGATTTACAAGCTTCCTCAACATGGGCTACACAATGTTTACACATCATACCCTCTACATTTATTGTAAATTCTTTCATTTTAAACTCCTCCTTTATATTGTTAGTTATTTCAATATTTTGATTTACATTAGTTTTCTTAACTTTAAATAAATTAATCGTTAAAGCGTTTAATACAACAGATACACTAGATATGCTCATAGCAATAGATCCTATCATTGGGTTTATTACCAAATTTGGATTTATATATGAGAAAAATCCAGTTGCAAAAAAAACGCAAACTGCATTATAGAAAAATGCCCAGAATAATCCACCTTTTATTGTATTTAATGTTCTTTTACTTAAACTTATAACATTTAAAACATCCATTAAATCATTTCTTAAAAGTACTATATCTGAAGACTCTAGCGCAATGTCTGAACCACCGCCTATTGCAATACCTATATCAGCACTAGTTAATGCTAAGGCGTCATTGACACCATCTCCTACCATTGCAACTAAATGCTTATTATCTTTTTTTAAGGAATTAATTACTTTTTGTTTATCTTGTGGATATACGTTAGATATAACATCTTTAATTCCTACTTCATTTGCAATTTTTAAAGCAGTATTTTCATTATCTCCTGTTAGCATTACAACATTTATACCTTTATCCATTAATAGTTTAATAGCTTCTTTTGAATTTTCTTTAACATTATCTTTTATTGCTATTATTCCCAAGATATTTTCATCTTTAGATATAAGAAGTGGTGTTTTACCTTGTATAGATAATTTCTTAATTTTTTCATCTATTTCTTTATCTACATTTATTAGCTTTGTATTACCAATACAAATTTTATGATTATCTATAACGCCTTGAATTCCCTCTCCTTCAATTGAATCAAATTCTGTAACAATTATTTCTTTAGCATTATTTTCTTTAGCATACTCAATTAGCGCCAGGGCAAGTGGATGCTCAGATTTATTTTCTAATGAATAGATATAGCTTATAACATCCTTATCTTCATTTATCTTTATATAATCAACAACCTTAGGTTTTCCTTCTGTTATTGTTCCAGTCTTATCCAAAACAACCGTTTTAATATAATGCGCATTCTCCAAAATTTCAGCATTTTTTATTAAAAGTCCATTTTCAGCACCTTTTCCCGTTCCAACCATTACAGCAACCGGAGTAGCAAGACCAAGCGCACAAGGACAAGCGATAACTATAACTGTAATTGCCCAGTTTAATGCATTTTCAAATGGCGTTTTTAAAAGCAAATTAACAACTAAAGAAAATATAGAAATTCCAAAAATAACTGGAACAAATACTCCAGATATTTTATCAGCAAGTTTAGATATTGGAGCTTTAGAATTTGATGCCTCTTCTACTAATTTTATTATTGTAGATATTGAGGTATCGTCTCCAACTTTTGTAGCTTTAATTTTTACATATCCTGATGTAATAATTGTCGAAGAAAAAACTTCATCATCTATTTTTTTATATACGGGAATTGATTCCCCAGTTATATTAGATTGATCAAACGATGCACTGCCATCAACTATAACCCCATCAACAGGAACTGATTCCCCTTTCTTTACAACCACAATATCGTTTATTTTTACATTTTCAATTAAGACTTCTTCTTCCTTTCCATCAACTAAAATTACCGCCTTTTTAGGTCTTAAATCCATTAATTTAGTTATAGCTTTAGTTGTTTTCTTTTTAGATACTCCCTCTAAATATTTTCCTACACTAACAAGTGTTAATATCATACCTGCAGATTCTATATATAACTGGTCATGATACTCAATATGTCCTAAGCATATCATTATAAAGGCATATATACCATAAAGGATTGCAGCTGTTGAACCTACCGCAATTAATGTGTCCATATTTGGCGCACCTTTAAATAATTTCTTATATCCAGATATATAATATTTTCTATATATAACAATAATTGGAATAACTAAAATTAGTTGAATTAAAGTAAAACCTATAGGGCTATTTTTATGATCTAAAAATTTAGGTGCAGGCCATCCCCACATCATATTTCCCATAGAAAAATACATCATTATAAGTAAAAGACAAACACAAGATAATAATTTTACAAGTTCATAGTCTTTTTTTGATGTTAATTTTTCTTTCTTAGGAAGTTGTGCTAAATATCCTGCATCTTTTACTGCTTTTTCAATTATTTCTACCGAGCATATAGACTCATTAAAATCTACATCCATAGTATTTTGAAGCAAATTTACATTACAGTCATTTATTCCATCTAATTTAGAAACAGCTTTTTGTACATGTGCTTGACATGCAGCGCAGCTCATTCCCTTTATGTCAAATTTTTGTTTCATTTTAAAACCTCTTAAAAAGATCTACTATTTCATCCACAACATCTAGTTTTCCCTCTTTAATATCTTCAACCATACAAGATTTCATATGATTCTCAAGCACAACTGACGCAAGAGATTTTATCGTTTTTTCTAAGGATGCAAGTTGAATTAAAATATCATCGCAGTATCTATCCTCATCGATCATCTTTGAAATTCCATTAACTTGCCCTGAGATTCTATTTATTCTATTTTTTAATAGCTTCTTTTCTTCTTCACTTCTTATCTTTGTTTTTTTATTACATTTATCACAAGCCATATTATTACCTCATATAAAAAATATACCCCGGTGGGGTATATTGTCAATACATAATTTGTATTTTATTTTTAGTTTAATCTTTAAAATATTTTACGGCTGATTCAAACATCTTCATGTCATAAATTCCTTCAACATTCTTATATAATCCATTGCCTATTCTTTCGCTATGGCCCATTTTTCCAAACACTCTACCATCTGGAGATGTTATACCTTCAATTGCATACATAGAATTATTAGGATTAAATCTAATATCATCAGTAGGATTACCATCTAAATCAACATATTGAGTTGCTACCTGACCATTTTGAACGAGCTTTTTAACAAGTTCATCACTTGCTATAAATCTTCCCTCTCCATGAGAGATTGCAACTGTATATATATCCCCAACGTTTGTTTGTCTTAACCATGGAGATTTATTAGATGCTATTCTAGTTCTAACTAATTTTGATTGGTGTCTTGAAATTGTATTAAATGTTAATGTTGGACAATTTTCATCAGTATCTATTATTTTGCCATAAGGAACTAAACCTAATTTTATTAAAGCTTGGAATCCATTACAAATACCACACATAAGTCCATCTCTATTATTTAATAAGTCATGAACAGCGTTTTTAACAGCTTCATTCTTAAAGAATGCCATAATAAACTTTGCTGAACCATCAGGCTCATCACCACCACTAAATCCACCTGGAATAAATATCATTTGAGAATTCTTTATTGAATTTTCAAATTTCTCTAAGCTTCTAGATAATCCATCCTTTGTTAAGTTATTAATAACAAAAACTTCAGTTTCTGCACCAGCATCTGCCATAACTTTTGCTGCATCTAATTCACAGTTAGTTCCTGGGAATACTGGAATTAATACTCTAGGCTTAGCATTCTTTGCTTTAGGAGCAACATACACAGCAGCCTTATAAGAGAATGCTTCATACTTCTTGTTTGAATCCTTTTCAAGTGTTGGGAATACTTCTTCTAGTTTTGATTCATAAATCTTACTTAAAGAAGAAAAACTTAAAGATGTATCTTTATATTCTATATTCTTAACATCTTGAATTTCTCCTATGTATTCACCTAGTGTCTCATCTTCAACCTCTAATATTAAGGCACCATATGCATAGTTAAATATATCATTCATGGATAATTTACTAGAGTACTTAAAGCCTAATCCATTACCCATACACATCTTAGCAACAGCTTCAGCTATACCACCCATGCCTAGTGCATAAGCTGCAAATACCTTTCCTTCACTACATAGTTTATTAACATATTCAAATTTCTTAATTGTATCTTTTGCATCTGGTAAGTTTTCACTTGTATAAGTAGGCTTTACTAGAACAACCTTATGGCCACTCTTTTTAAACTCGTTTGTAATTACTTCATCTACTTTTCCTGTTGTAACAGCAAATGAGACCAAAGTTGGTGGTACATCTAATTTTTCAAAACTACCACTCATACTATCTTTTCCACCAATAGCACCAACTCCAAAATCTTTTTGTGCTTCAAATGCACCTAAAAGAGCAGCAAGAGGTTTCCCCCATCTTTCAGGATTCTTTCCTGGCTTTTCAAAATATTCTTGGAATGTTAGATAAACATCCTTATACTTAGCTCCAGTTGCTATTAATTTTGCAAGTGATTCTACAACTGCTAAATATGCTCCGTGATATGGAGATATAGAACTTATATAAGGATTATATCCCCAAGACATATAAGAAACATTATCCGTATGCTTCTTTTCAACAGATATCTTGTGAACCATAGCTTGAATTGGTGTTAATTGATTCTTTCCACCAAAAGGCATTAATACTGTTCCTGCACCAATTGTTGAGTCAAATCTTTCAGATAAGCCTCTCTTTGAACATATATTAAGATCTCCAAGCAATTTTTCGTAATTAGTTTTAAAATCGCCTTCAATCTTTTTATTTATTTCTTTATTTGCGCTTGCCTTAATATCTATATGTTTTTCTGCTCCATTTGAATTTAAAAACTCTCTAGATATATCTACAATAGTATTTCCATTCCAATGCATTCTAAGTCTTGGCTCTTTTGTAACTTTAGCAACAATACTTGCCTCTAGATTTTCTGATGTTGCAATTTTTATAAATTCATCTACATCCTTTGGTTCAATTACAACAGCCATTCTCTCTTGTGATTCAGAAATAGCAAGTTCTGTTCCATCTAAGCCTTCATATTTTTTAGGAACTGCATCTAAATTAATATCTAGTCCATCTGCAAGTTCACCAACTGCTACAGATACACCTCCTGCTCCAAAGTCATTACAACGTTTAATCATTTTGCAAGCTTTTTCATTTCTAAATAATCTTTGCAATTTTCTTTCTTCAGGAGCATTACCCTTTTGAACTTCAGCACCGCAATTCTCAACTGACTTTGCATTATGGGCTTTAGAAGAACCCGTAGCTCCACCTATTCCATCACGGCCTGTTCTACCACCAAGCAAAATTACTATATCACCATCTATAGGGCATTCTCTTCTTACATTTTCTTGAGGAGTCGCAGCAATAACTGCACCAATTTCCATACGTTTTGCGGCATAACCTGGGTGATAAATCTCATCTACCATACCGGTTGCAAGTCCAATTTGGTTACCATATGATGAATAACCTGCGGCTGCTGTTTGAACTATTTTTCTTTGAGGTAATTTACCTTTTATTGTCTCAGATATTGCAGCTGTAGGATCAGCGGCTCCCGTAACACGCATAGCAGCATATACATAAGATCTTCCGGATAATGGATCTCTTATAGCACCACCAATACAAGTTGCTGCTCCACCAAATGGTTCTATCTCTGTTGGGTGATTATGTGTTTCATTTTTAAATAATAAAAGCCAAGGTTCTTTTTTGCCATCAACTTCTATTTCTATTTTAACTGTACAAGCGTTAATTTCATCAGATTCATCTAATTTTGTTAGTTGACCTGTTTTCTTTAAATACTTTGCAGCTAATGTTCCTATATCCATTAAATTAATAGGTTTTGTTCTATTTAATTCTTTTCTTGTTGCAATATAGTCATCATAGGCTTTTTGTAAAACTTCATCCTCAAATTTAACACTGTCTATTGTTGTTAAGAATGTTGTATGTCTGCAATGGTCAGACCAATAAGTATCTATCATCTTTATTTCAGTAATTGTTGGATTTCTTTTTTCTGATTTAAAATAATCTCTACAGAATCTTATATCGTCTAAGTCCATTGCTAAGCCATTACTGCTAATAAAATCACTTAATTCATTATCTTTGTAGTCTATAAATCCATCTAAAATCTTAACTTGTGTTGGAATATTGTATTTCATAACAAGAGTTTCAGGTACATCTAAAGAAGCTTCTCTTGCCTCAACTGGATTTATAACAAACTTTTTAATTTTATTTATATCATCATCATTCACATTGCCATCAATAACATATACTTTAGCAGATCTAATTAGAGGTCTTTCTCCACATGATATAAACTGTATACATTGTGCAGCAGAATCTGCTCTTTGATCAAATTGTCCTGGCAAGAACTCCGTTGCAAAAACATTATCTCCTTTTGGAACATCGAAACTTACTATATCTAATTGTGGTTCTGAAAAAACGCTCTTTACAGCAACATTAAATAATTCATCAGAAACATTTTCTATATCGTAACGATTTAGTATTCTTACATTTTTAATACCTTTTATTCCTAAAATATTAGTAAGTTCTCCAAAAAGTGCTTTTGCTTCATTTGCTAATTCTTCTTTCTTTTCTACATACACACGATATACCATTATTTTACCTCCGCTTTAAGTGCCTTTTGTCCTATATCATGACGATAATATGCATTATCAAAATGAATCTTTTCTACTAATTTATATGCACCAACAATTGCACTATTTAAATCCTTTGCGACTGCTGTTGCACCTAAGACTCTACCACCATTTGTAACTAATTCATTTTTATCATTAAACTTTGCACCAGCTACATAAACAGAGTCTATTATTTCATCAGGAATAGATAACTTAAATCCCTTTTCATATTTTTGTGGATATCCCTTTGATGCCATTACAACACAGCATGCACTACCTTCTTTAAACTTTACATCCACATCTTGCAATGTTCCATTTGTTGTTGCCATCATTATAGTTAATAAATCGCTTTCTAGAAGTGGTAATACAACTTGAGTTTCAGGATCTCCAAATCTACAATTATATTCAATAACTTTTGGTCCATTTTTAGTTAACATTAAACCAAAATATAAACAGCCTTTAAATGTTCTTCCTTCACTATTCATAGCATTTATTGTAGGAATAAATATTTTTTCCATACATTCTTTTTCTATATCTTTAGTGTAATATGGATTTGGAGCTATTGTTCCCATGCCACCTGTATTTAAACCTTTATCAAAATCTAATGCTCTTTTGTGGTCCATAGAAGATACCATAGGTTTTACAACTTTTCCATCAGTAAAAGAAAGTACAGATACTTCAGGACCTGTTAAAAATTCCTCTATAACGATTTTATCGCCACTATTTCCAAAAACTTTATCTTCCATCATAGAAATTACGGCATCCTTAGCTTCTTTTAAATTCTCGGCTATAATTACGCCCTTACCTAAAGCTAAGCCGTCTGCTTTAATAACTATTGGCATATCTTGCGACTCTAAATATTTTAAAGCTTCATCTTTATTTGTAAATGTTTCGTATTTAGCTGTTGGAATATTATATTTTTTCATTAAATCTTTAGAGAATGCTTTTGATGCTTCTATTATTGCAGCATTTTTTCTTGGTCCAAAACAAGGAATGTTTTTCTCATTTAACATATCTACTAAACCTAAAGCAAGTGGATCATCTGGAGCAACAATGGCATAATCAATTTTATTATTTACGGCAAAAGCAACTATTTTATCTAGTTCTTTTGCTCCAATATCTACACATGTTGCATCATGAGCAATACCTCCATTTCCTGGAAGTGCAAAAATCTCTTCTACTTTATTATTCTTTTTTATTGCCTTTATAATAGCGTGTTCTCTTCCACCGCCACCTACAACTAATATCTTCATATAAACCTCTATATCAATGATGGAATAATCTCATTCCAGTAAAAGCCATAACCATATCATGTTTATCTGCTGCTTCAATTACTAGATAATCTCTAATAGAACCACCCGGTTCAACAACATATTTAACACCACTTTTAGCCGCTTTATCAATGTTATCGCTAAATGGGAAAAATGCATCAGAACCAATTGTAACACCTGTTATTTTACTTAAATATTCATCCTTTTCTTCTCTTGTAAATGGCTCTGGTTTTACTTTAAAGTATTTTTGCCATTCTCCTTCTGCTAAAACATCTTGAGAATCAACATCGGATAAATATAAATCTATAATGTTATTCATATCAGGTCTTCCAACTCCATCAGCAAATTGTAAAGATAATACTTTATCAGATTGTCTTAAGTGCCATAAATCAGCTTTTGATGCAGCAAGTCTTGTGCAATGAATTCTTGATTGTTGACCAGCACCTACTCCAATTGCTTGACCATCTTCTGTAAAACATACTGAGTTTGATTGAGTATATTTTAATGTTATTAAGGCAATAATCATATCTATTGCTTTATCCTCTGGTAAATCCTTATTTTTTGTAACTATATTTGTAAGTAAAGATTTATCTATTTTAAAGTTATTTCTTCCTTGTTCAAATGTTATACCAAAAACTTGTTTAGTTTCTTTTTCTTCAGGAACATAATTAGGATCAATCTTAACTATATTATAAGCACCCTTTCTTTTTGTCTTTAAAAGTTCTAGTGCGTCATTATCATATCCAGGAGCAATTATTCCGTCAGACACTTCTCTTGCTATAATTTGAGCAGTTGTTAAATCACAAACATCAGATAGAGCAATCCAGTCACCAAAGGAAGACATTCTATCTGTTCCCCTTGCTCTTGCATAAGCGCAAGCAAGTGGTGAGTTATCTAGATTTTCAATATCATCAACAAAACATGCCTTTTTTAATTTTTCTGGCAATATCTTTCCTACTGCTGCAGATGTTGGAGATACATGCTTAAATGATGTAGCTGCACACATACCTGTTGCTTGTTTTAATTCTTTTACAAGTTGCCATGAATTAAATGCATCTAAAAAATTAATATAACCAGGCTTACCATTTAATACTTCAATTGGTAAATCTTTGCCATTTGCCATATATATTCTTGCTGGCTTTTGATTAGGGTTACAACCATACTTTAATTCTAATTCGTTCATATATGCTCCTATTTAGTATTTTTATTAATCAATCTTTCTTTTTTTCTACCTGTCTTTAGATTTGTATATCTAACATATAGTGAAATTTTATTATTTTCATCTAATGAATTCCAAATATCATTTGTGAAAGAATCAATACTGTTAGGTATTAAAACTCTCTCTGGTTCGCCTTGGAATGTTGGTATTGGATTACCATCGCAAACATATGTATGTATAAAATGTCCAACACCTTTTATTGGTTCAAAGTCAAATAAATATCTATTACAAGCGCTTCCTTCTTCATCTGCACTTTTTAAAATACTTAAACTATAAGAAAAGTCTTTATCAAAATTTTGAATAGCTGAAATTCTTGGAGTTAAATTTGGAAAATCTGGTTCAAACTTTCTACTCTTTAGTGCATCGAAAAATGATTTACCAACCTTTAGACCATTTACAATTGTGTCTGTTTGATCACCATTTGTAAAAACTAAACTTTTTTCATATTCTCTAACAGCTGCATAAATAATTAAACTTGGATCTTCTACTTTAGATTCATCAAAAGGTTTTGTATATACAACACTATTTTCCTCAACAAATATTCTATTTCTAGAATTTGCAGATCTACCCATAATAAAGTATGCTGCTACAGCATTTTTACCATCTTTAGATAAACCAGAAATTATTCCTCTTCCAACATATGAGTTTCCTTTTACTAATTTTTTGAAAGTATTAACTTTGTATATATTTTTAACCTTCATTTTTCTCCTCCAATAATTTTTTACAAATATCTTCTGTTGCCTGTGGAAGTAATACCCATTCAGCTTCTTCCATTACTCTTTTTTGAAGAATTTCAGGTGTATCTCCTTCCTTTATATAAACTGCTTTTTGAGCAATAATTTTTCCACCATCTGCAACTTCATTTACAAAGTGCACTGTAGCTCCAGTTACTTTAACTCCATAGTTTAGTGCTGCCTCATGAACTTTAAGTCCATAATATCCTTTACCACAAAAGGATGGGATTAAAGATGGATGAATATTAATTATTCTATTTGGATATTTTCTTGTTATTCTTTCAGTTAATATAGCCAAAAATCCTGCAAATACTATAAACTCTATATTATTTTCCTCTAAGCACTTTAGAATTTTATTTTCAAATGCATCTACAGTTTCCTCTTTGTCTTTTACAATAGTTACTGCTTTTATATTATTTTGCTGTGCTCTTTGAAGGGCATAAACATTTTCTTTATTAGATATAACAAGTACAATTTCTCCACTTTTAATTATTCCGGATTTTTGAGCATCTATTAATGCTTGCAAGTTGGTTCCACCACCAGAGACAAATACCGCTATTCTAATTTTCTTATCTAGCATAAAATTACTCCATCATCAGATTTTACAATTTCGCCTATTATATAAGCGTCTTCCCCGTTTTTATGTAAGATTTCTAAAGCCTTATTTGCATCATTCTTATCTACAACAACGCTCATTCCTACTCCCATATTAAATGTATTAAACATATCATGGTCATTTATTTTTCCAACCTTTTGAATTAGTTTAAATATAGGTAGAATCTTAACATCTTCTTTCTTAATTTTTACGCCTAAACCTTTTGGAATTGATCTTGGCATATTTTCATAAAATCCTCCGCCTGTTATATGTGAAACGCCTTTTACTTTTATTTCTTTAAATAATTCAAGCATAGGTTTTACATATATTTTTGTTGGAGTAAGCAAAGTTTCTCCTAATGACTTTCCGCCTAATTCCTCAAGTGGAGTTTTTATATCTTTAGATTCAACATCAAATACTTTTCTAACTAAAGAAAAACCATTTGAATGAACGCCTGAAGATGGAAGTGCTATCATAACATCTCCTTCCTTCATTTTTGTTTTATCTATTACATCTTTTTTATCTACAATACCTACTGAAAATCCTGCTAAATCGTATTCGTCTATTGGATAAAAACCTGGCATTTCTGCAGTTTCACCACCTACTAAAGCGCTGCCTGCTTGAACGCAACCATCACAAATACCTTTAACTATGCTTTCGATTTTTTCAGGAACATTTTTACCACATGCAATGTAGTCTAAGAAAAATAAAGGTTTAGCTCCAACACAAATAACATCATTAACACACATAGCTACACAATCTATACCAACTGTATCATGCTTATCCATTAAAAATGCCATCTTTAACTTAGTTCCAACGCCATCTGTTCCTGAAACTAAGATTGGATTTTCATAACCTTTTAAATCTAAAGCAAATAGACCACCAAAGCCACCAATATCTGCGCTTGATGCATCAACCATAGTCTTAGCAATATGCTTTTTCATTAATTCTACAGCTTTATATCCTGCTGTAATGTCTACTCCTGCTTGTTTATAGCTTTCTGAAAAACTTTTTTCTACCATAAATGCTCCTTTAATTTTTATTTATTTCACTTAATTTAGTTTCTAGTTTATTGTGTTCAGCAACTGTTGGTTCATATGTTGGATATTTTCCATCAAAGCATGCTGAGCACATTTCTTTTCCATCAGTTCCTGAAATTTGAACTGCTTTTTCTACACTTAAAAATCCTAGTGAGTCTACACCAATCATCTTTGTCATTTCCTCAAGCGTGTTATTGCAAGCTATTAAATTCTTTCTTGAATCTATATCTGTTCCGTAGTAACAAGGATTTAAAAACATTGGTGCAGAAGATAATAAATGAACCTCTTTAGCACCTGCATCTCTTAAAGATTTAACTATCTTTGCAGATGTTGTTCCTCTAACTATTGAATCATCAACTAAAATAACTCTCTTTCCCTCTATTACTGATTTAATAACATTTAGTTTTATTTTTACACCTTCTTCTCTTAAACTTTGAGCTGGTGCTATAAATGTTCTTCCTATATATTTATTCTTTATAAATCCTATCTCATAAGGGATTCCAGATTTTTTAGAATAACCAAGTGCTGCATCAAGTCCAGAGTCTGGAACTCCTATAACTATATCTGCTTTAATTGGATACATATCCGCTAAAAATTCTCCTGCCTTTTGTCTTGCATTATGAACACAACAACCATCAATCTCTGAATCAGGTCTTGCAAAATAAAGGTATTCAAATATACAAAATGTTTTAGGTGCTTTTGTTTTTGCATAAAAACTCTTAACACCATCTTTTGAAAATACAACAACTTCTCCTGGATTTATTTCTCTTACTTTAGTTGCGCCAACTGTATCTAATGCACAACTTTCAGAAGCAACAACATACGAACCATCTTGAGTTACTCCATAACATAAAGGTCTAAATCCATGTTTATCTCTTGCAGCAACCAATTTTGTTGGAGACATTATAACTAATGAGTAAGCACCCTCTATTTTTTCCATCATCTCTAAAACGGCTTCTTCAATTGTATGTGTGTGAACTCTAGATTTTATTAAATAATATGAAATAACTTCTGTATCTGAAGTTGTATGAAATATACTTCCTTCTTCTTCAAGAGCTTTTCTAAGCTCGTAAGAATTAACAAGGTTTCCATTGTGAGCAATAGCAACATTTCCCTTTAAATGATTCACAACCATAGGTTGAGCGTTCTCTCTTTTGCCAGCGCCGGTTGTTGCGTATCTACAATGACCTATAGCAATACTTCCTTGACCAAGTTGCTCCAAAACATCCTTTTTAAAAATATCTGAAACTAATCCTATATCTTTATGTGTTTTAAAAATACCATCATCATTAACAACAATTCCTGCAGCTTCTTGGCCTCTATGTTGCAATGCAAAAAGACCATAATAAGTAAGTAATGACACGTTTTTTACTACTGGTGAATATATTCCAAAAACACCACATTCTTCATGAATATTTGACATATTAAAACTCTCCTATAAGTTTTACTAAGATATATTATTTGTTAAATTCTTCTTCTATTGCTGCATTCTTTTTTAATACAGTTTCTAATCCTTCTTGTCTTAATTCATCTAATTTTTTAGCTAATGAAGAATCCTCTACAGCTATTATTTGTGCGGCTAAAAGTGCTGCATTTTTAGCTCCATCTATAGCTACTGTCGCAACTGGTATACCACTTGGCATTTGTACTGTAGATAAAAGTGCGTCTAATCCATCTAAATTAGAACTCTTACAAGGAATTCCTATAACAGGAAGTGTTGTATTTGCAGCAATAGCACCTGCTAAATGGGCAGCCATACCTGCAGCGGCAATAATTACAGCAAAATTATTTTTTCTGGCATTAAGAGCAAAGTCTCTTGCCTCAATAGGTGTTCTATGAGCTGAATATACATGTACTTCAAAAGGAATTTCTAATGCTTTTAATTGATCTATAGCTTTTTTAACTATAGGAAGGTCACTATCACTACCCATAATAATTCCAACTTTTTTCATTTTTATCCTCCTTAAAAATCAAAAAGGGCGCACCTATCTTCTTATAGATATGTGCGCCCAGACGGTCGGCTGAAAGTTTTACTTTCTAATTATATTTTTCTGCTCCCATGTGGTACTCCACTAATCCGTCAGTAACAGAAATCTTATTGTAATATGATTATATCATATTGAAGTATGCTTTTCAAAAGAAGTTTTTTAATTACTTAATAGTACCACTCTTATTCTTTTGAATAACATCGTGAGCTCCACCTTCTACTATAGATGTAGCTGAAACTAATGTTAATACAGCTTTTTCTTGTAATTCTGGAATTGTTAATGCTCCGCAATTACACATTGTTGATTTTACCTTAGATAATGTCATACTAACATTGTCCTTTAACGAACCAGCATAAGGAACGTATGAATCAACGCCTTCTTCGAATGAAAGTTTCTTTGCTCCACCTAAATCATATCTTTGCCAGTTTCTTGCTCTATTTGAGCCTTCACCCCAATATTCTTTATAATAGTTTCCACCAATGTTAATTTTCTCTGTTGGAGACTCATCAAATCTAGCAAAATATCTACCAAGCATAATAAAGTCTGCACCTATTGCTAAAGCAAGTGTAATGTGATGATCATGAACGATACCACCATCTGAACATACTGGAACATAAATACCTGTTTCCTTGAAATATTCATCTCTTGCCTTACATACATCAATTAATGCTGTAGCTTGTCCTCTTCCTATACCCTTTGTTTCACGAGTAATACAAATAGAACCACCGCCGATACCTACTTTTACAAAGTCAGCACCACATTCGGCTAAGAATCTAAATCCTTTAGCATCAACAACGTTGCCTGCTCCTACCTTTACTTTATCTCCATAAGTTTTTCTAATCCAATCAATGGTAATTTTTTGCCATTCAGAGAATCCTTCTGAAGAATCAATACAAACAATATCTACACCTGCATCAACAAGAGCTGGAACACGTTCTGCGTAATCTCTTGTATTAATACCAGCGCCAACAACATATCTTTTTGAAGAATCAAGTAATTCATTTGGATTATTTTTATGGTTATCATAATCTTTTCTAAATACCATATATAAAAGATTACCTTCTTTAGAGATAATAGGAAGTACATTTAATTTATGATCCCAGATAATATCATTTGCTTCTTTTAATGTTACACCTTCATAAGCATATACAAGCTTATCAAATGGAGTCATAAAAGTAGAAACTTTAGTATCTAAAGACATTCTTGAAACTCTATAATCTCTATCTGTTACTATTCCTAATAATTTTCCATTAGAAGTACCATCTTCTGTAACTGCTATTGTTGTATGTCCTGTTTTTTCTTTTAAATCTAATATGTCTTGAAGAGTTTGATCTTGCTTAATATTGGATTCGCATTTTACAAATCCTGCTTTATAACTTTTTACTCTTTTTACCATTGCAGCTTCACTTTCAATTGTTTGAGCTCCATAAATAAATGAACAACCACCTTCGGCCGCTAAAGCTATTGCTAATTTTTCTCCAGATACGGATTGCATAATTGCAGAAACCATTGGAATGTTTAGTGAAATTGCAGGCTCTTCTTGTCCCTTTCTAAATTTTACAAGTGGAGTTTTTAGTGAAACATTTGTTGGAATACATTCACTTGAAGAATAACCTGGAATTAAAAGATACTCATCAAAAGTATGAGAAGGCTCATTAATAAATTCTGCCATAAGATAATCTCCTTTCCTTTTTATGGTATTAAAACATAAATATAAATATTTAGTCAATTAAATCAATAAAACTATCATTAATTTTAAAATAAAAATCATTTAGTATTTTTATAATATATTTTTTTTAAGAGTTCAACATCATTTAAATTCAAATGAATACCTTTTGCTTCACATATTCTTTGAACAACTAAATCATTATCTAATGAATGATATGCTTCATATAACATATAAAGTTCTTCTGGCTTTATTTTTCTATATAAAGAAATTAAAGGTATGTTGGTAACACAGGTAAAATATTCCATAATGTAACCAATCTATGCCATTACATAAGATGGATATATATGATGTCCTCTATTTAATTTTTTTCTTTTTTTATACAATCATAAGCAGCCGGAATATCTAGCGAATCAAAAAGAAAACACTCATTGTTTATTCTTGTAGAGGTAAAAGAATAAACATATGCTTTAATAAAAACTTTAGAAGAACAATCTTTTTTTCTTTGTCGAATACTCAAAAAGGTCAGCGGCATATCTACATAAAAATAATTTATTATCATTAATTTTATTCATTATAGTACCTCCATAATATCATTTCTGCGTATTGCTTAATACCCAATTTTTTATACTAAAATATGTAACATCTTTTCCACATAAAGTGTAACACGTGTTACAACCTATTTTATTTTTTTTACTAATATTTACTTATTTTCTTCATCTACTGCATTATGAGATTCTTCATATGCATTTAACTCTTCTTCAACTGGATTTTCATTTATAGTATTTTGTTTTTCATATTCTATAAACTCTTTATTTTGCTCTGGATAAGCAGAAAGCATAGGCTCAACTAAAATTCCTTTCTTCCTATCATAGTAATTCTTAGTAATTTTTACTACCTTACCACTTAGAATAATTAATGCTATTAAATTAGGTATTGCCATTAAACCATTTGCAGTATCAGATATTCCCCAAACTAAATCACTTTCTATAACAGCTGAGAAAACTATTAAAAGCACATATAAAATTTTAAATGCAAGAACCATTCCCTTTTGAACTTTAGGTTTAGCCCAGTCAAAAGCAAACTCTACTGCCTTTTCTCCATAATATGACCATGCCATTATTGTAGTGAAAGCAAATAGTGGAAGAATAACTGCAAAACAAATCAAACCAAATGTGCCAAAGTTTGTTGAGAATGCACTTATAGACAAACCAGAGTCTGAGGTTATTGTATTTAGTTTATCTAAATCAAAAGTAGTTAGTATTAATAATGCAGTTAATGTACAAATTACAAATGTATCGAAAAATACTTCAAATATACCCCATAATCCTTGTTTTACAGGTTCTTTATTTTCAGTAGAACAATGAGCTATTACAGACGATCCTAAGCCTGCTTCATTTGAGAATATACCCCTTGCCATACCTTTTCTTATTACGGACATAAGTCCATAACCCATAATACCACCAGCTGCAGATTTATAAGTAAAGGCGTTTGTAAATATAAGCTTAAATGCACGTGGAATTGCTGTTACATTCATAAATATACCAACAAGTGCTAACACCATAAATATAAGTGACATGAATGGAACTAAAAGAGAAGCTACCTTTGAAATTCTTTTTATACCACCAATAATTATAACTCCTACAAGTACAGCAACTACTATTCCAACAACTAATTTAAATACAAGCGAATCAGCTTGAGAAAAGGTTTCAGCTAAAGTAACAGAAATCTTATTTGTTTGAACGCCACTCATACCTATAGCAGCTATAACTGTAAATACAGCCGCAATATATCCAAGCCATTTCCACTTAACACCATATGCTATATAGTAAAAGGCACCGCCTTTAAAACCACCATTTTCATCTTTTTTTCTATAGTATAAACCTAAAGCATTTTCTGAATAATTTGTAACCATTCCAAAGAAAGCAGATATCCACATCCACAAAACAGCACCCGGTCCACCTGTCAATATAGCAGATGCTACACCTATAATATTACCTGTTCCTACGGTTCCTGAAATTGCTGTTGCAAAAGCCTCAAAAGACGATACACCTTTCTTTTTTTTATTTTTTCCGTCTTTCATTTCTTTAAATGTAGCACCTATTGTTGACTTTAAAGATTCATCAAACTTTCTAACTTGTAAAAATCTTGTTCTAATAGTTAATAGTATTCCTGTAAATAAAATGGCAATAATTGCTGGCCATCCCCATACAATATTATTTAACCAATTGTTTGCTATAGTTAATACGTTTACAATTTTATCCATACCCGCTCCAATAAATAAAAAATCATTCCCTTCAAATCAAAGGAATGACAACGAAAAACTCTTTTATGTTTTCCCCGTCCTTTTACCTGAGAGATTAGCTTTCGCTTGCCCCTTCGGTACCTTTTCCTTAGGTTTCTCCGGAGTGCCGTCCATTTACAGTCCTATGCATATGCTTCTGAGAGTGTTACTCCTTCGATGACTAAAAGTCTTCTCCTGCAAATTTCTATCGGCATTTTTAATATTTTGATTATATTATATATTAAACACAAAATGAACCTAAGGCCCACTTTGTGTTTTATTTTATTTTTTACTTCTTTTTAAATGCATCTAAATCTAGTGTTGCAAAATAGTCTGCTGGTGTTTCTGCTCTTCTTATTAATTTAACAGTACCATCTTCCTTTAATAGAAGTTCAGCAGATCTTAACTTGCCATTATAGTTATAACCCATAGAGAAACCATGAGCTCCTGTATCATGAATTACAACATAATCACCTATATCAATTTTTGGTAGCTTTCTATCTATGGCAAATTTGTCATTATTTTCACAAAGACCACCAGTAACATCGTAAACATGATCACATGGTGCATTTTCTTTTCCAAGAACTGTTATATGATGATAAGCTTTATACATTGCTGGTCTCATCAAGTTAGCTGCACATGCATCAAGTCCAATATACTCTTTCCAAATATGCTTTTCATGTAAAACTTTAGCTACAAGATGACCATATGGAGCAAGCATAAATCTTCCAAGTTCTGTAAAGATTGCAACATCTCCCATTCCTGCTGGAACTAATATTTCTTCATAAGCTTGTCTTACTCCCTCGCCAATAACTTCAATATTATTTTCCTTTTGGTCAGGTCTATAAGCAATACCAACACCACCAGACAAGTTTACAAAAGCTATATGTACGCCTACTTCTTGTGCTAAATCTCTTGCAAGTGTAAATAAAATTCTTGCAAGTTTAGGATAATACCCATTTTCTGTTGTATTTGATGCTAAGAAAGCATGTATACCAAAATTTTTAACTCCATAAGCCTTCATTTTAGTAAAGGCTTCTCTCATTTGATCCTTTGTCATACCATATTTAGCATCCTTAGGTGTATCCATAATTTCGTTATTTAATGTAAAATCTCCACCTGGATTATATCTACAACACATAGTCTCAGCAAAAGGAGCTAATTTTGCAAAATAATCTACATGAGTTAAATCATCAAAGTTTATAATAGCATTTAATTTTCTTGCTAATTTAAAGTCTGCCTCTGGAGTAACATTTGATGAAAACATTATTTCTTTTCCACTAAAGCCAACTGTGTCTGAAAGCATAAGTTCTGTTAAAGATGAACAATCTACTCCACAGCCTTCTTCTTTTAAAATTTGCATTATAAATGGATTAGGAGTTGCTTTAACCGCAAAATATTCCTTATATCCTTTATTCCAAGAAAAAGCTTTCTTTAATCTTCTTGCATTTTCCCTAATTCCTTTTTCATCATAAATATGAAAAGGTGTAGGATAAGTTTTTACAATTTCTTCAATTTGTTCTTTTGTTACAAAAGGTTTCTTTTCCATATTATATTTCCTTATTATATATTAAAATACTCTTTTATTTTATTGAAGGCTTCTTGAGATAATACGTGTTCTACTCTGCAGGCATTATCTTCAGCTTCACCTTGCGAAAGACCCATCATAACTAAAGCTTTTGTTAATACATCATGTCTTTCTAAAACGGCTTTAGCTTTTTTATCGCCCTGTAATGTAAAATCTATTTTTCCTCTTTGAATTGTAATAAGTCCTTCATTAACTAAAAGTTTCATAGCTCTTGATACACTAGGTTTGCTATATCCTAAGCTTTTTACAACATCAATTGCTCTAACAACTTCCTGCGTTCTTTTCAATTTAAGTATTGTTTCTAAATACATTTCTTGAGATTCATTTACTATCATATAAACCTCTAGTTTCTTTTATTGAACTTATTATTACATCATTGTATATAGATTTCTCTTGTCAATAACTCTCTTTGCTTTTCCTT
Source organism: uncultured Christensenella sp. (assembly GCA_964478025.1). Classification (GTDB taxonomy): domain Bacteria; phylum Bacillota; class Clostridia; order Christensenellales; family UBA3700; genus UBA3700. Next base: position 14,681 of record CAYZGK010000007.1, on the reverse strand, counting down.
CGCTTCTTACAATAGCACCTGGTTCTACTAGAGAAACTTCTACTTTAATTCCAAGCATTGACTTTAATCCATTTATAACATTCATTGTTGCTTTTTCAACATCAAAGTTAGGATCTGCAGCCATTTCTGGTGTTTTTTCTAGTTTTAACTCAATACTATCTTTATTATTTTCTCTATCTACAACTATTAAGTAGTTAGCTTGATATCCTTGTTTGAATATTACTTGTTCAATTTGAGATGGCCATACATTAACACCTTTTACAACCATCATATCATCAGATCTACCCATAATTTTTGACATTCTTACATGAGTTCTACCGCACTTACAAGGTTCAATTGTTAATTTACATAAATCTCTTGTTCTATATCTTAAAAGAGGGAATGCCTTTTTAGTTAAACAAGTAAATACTAATTCTCCAACTTCCCCATATGGAAGAACCTCTCCTGTTTTTGGATTAATTATTTCAGCGGCAAAGAAATCTTCTTGAATATGCATACCTTCTTGCTCTTCGCATTCAAAAGCAACTCCAGGACCAGAAATTTCAGTTAAACCATATATATCATATGCCTTAATTCCAAGAGTTTTTTCAATATCTTTTCTCATTTCCTCTGTCCAAGGTTCAGCACCAAAAATACCAGCTTTTAATTTTAATGTATCCTTAACACCCATTTTCTTTACTACTTCACCAATATTTGCAGCATAAGATGGAGTACAGCAAAGAATAGTTGAACCTAAATCTTGCATAAATTGAATTTGTCTTTCTGTATTTCCTGATGACATAGGAAGAGTCATTGAACCTAACTTATGTGAACCACCATTTAAGCCAGGGCCACCTGTAAACAATCCATATCCATATGCAACATGAACTACATCCTCTTTTGTACCACCAGCGGCTACAATAGCTCTAGCACAGCAGGTGTCCCATACATCAAGGTCTTCAGATGTATAAAAAGCTACTACTCTTCTTCCTGTAGTTCCTGATGTTGATTGAATACGAACAACATCAGATAGTGGTGTTCCCAAAAATCCGTATGGATATTGATCTCTAAGTTCATCTTTTTCAATAAATGGAAGTTTATGTAAATCTTTTATGCTCTTAATATCCTCTGGCTTTACTCCAGCATCATCCATTTTTTTAGCATAATATTTTACATTGTTATATACATGCTTTACTTGTGCAACTAATCTTTCGCTTTGAAGTTTTTCAATTTCACTTCTTGGCATTGTTTCTATTTCTTTTTGAAAATATCTCGTCATACTAACCTCTATAATTACTCTCTACCTAAAGCAAAAGCTTTCTTATTTAATTCTAAGAATTTTGCTGGAACACATTTTTCTATTGCATCCAACCACTCTTCTTCAGAAATTTCAGTAAAGTAACGAGATAATCTTCCCATTAAGACAATGTTTACTGCTTTTGAAGATCCAGCTTGTTCTGCTAATGTTAAACAATCCATAGCATCTATTGTTAAGCCTTTTTGTTTCATTTTTTCTACTAGATTTTCTGGATAAGTTGCAGCGCCTGTTATTACTGGCATTGGATCGATTTGTTGAGTATTAACTACAATTCTTCCATTTTCCTTTAAATATTCTACATAACGAGCTGCCTCTAATAATTCAAAGCTAACAATAAAATCAGCCTCGCCTTTATCTATAATTGGAGAATAAACTTTATCACCGAATCTAACATAAGTTACAACGGAACCACCTCTTTGGCTCATTCCATGAACTTCAGATACCTTTACATCGTATCCTTTATTTAAAAGTAAATAACCTAAAAGTTTACTTGCAAGCAATGAACCTTGTCCACCAACGCCTACTATCATAACATTCTTTGTCATATTATACCTCCCCATCTTTTAATGCATTAAAGTGACACATTTGTTGACAAATTCCACATCCTACACATAATGTAGCATCTACTGAAATCTTCTTATCATTAATGCTTAATGCTGGGCATCCTAATTTCATACAATTTCTACAACCAACACACTTATCTTTATCTGCAATTAATGGTTTTTTATGTTTAACATACTTTAAAAGTGCACAAGGACGACGAGAAATAATAACTGAAGGTTCTTTTGCTGCTAGTTCTTCTTTTAAAACTTTATCACAAGCTGCTAAATCATAAGGATCTACAACTTGAACTCTATTAATTCCCATTGCTCTACATAAAGACTCAAGGTCAATCTTACCAGCAGGATCGCCTTTTATGTTATACCCTGTTGTTGGATTTTGTTGATGTCCTGTCATACCTGTTATTGAATTATCCAAAATAATTACAGTTGAATTAGATTGGTTATAAGCAATATTTGCAAGGCCTGTCATACCAGAATGCATAAATGTTGAATCACCAATAACTGAAACAGTCTTAGCTTCAGACTCTTCGCCACCAACCTTATTAAATCCATGAGCACTGCTTATTGAAGCGCCCATACATAAAACCATATCTACTGCAGATAGTGGAGCTACAGCACCTAATGTATAACAACCTATATCTCCAATAACATTTACCTTATTTTTAGATAATGTATAGAATAAACCACGGTGAGGACAACCTGCGCACATAACTGGAGGTCTTCCTGGAAGTGTTTCATCAAGTTTAGTTGTCTTTGGAACATCTAAACCTAATTTACTAGCAATTAGATTTTGAGAGAACTCTCCTAAAATTGGTAAAACATCTTTACCAACAACATCTAATCCTAATGTCTTACAATGATTTTCAATAATTGGATCTAACTCTTCGATAACATATAGTTTCTTAACTTTAGAAGCAAAATCTTTTATTAATTTTGTAGGTAGAGGATTTACTAAGCCTAATTTTAAAATACTAGCTTTATCCCCAAACACTTCTTTTGCATATTGATAAGATGTAGATGAGGTAATAATTCCTATTTCTGTTCCACCCATTTCAACTCTATTAAACTCACAATTTTCAGCAAGTTCTATAAGTTTCTTTGTTCTTTCTTCAACAATTGGGTGACGACGAATAGCATTTCCTGGCATCATTACATATTTTGCTATATTTTTCTCGTACTTGATTACAGGTCTTTCTTCTCTTTCTCCTACCTCTACTACGCTTTGAGAGTGAGCTACTCTTGTACACATTTTAATTATTACTGGAGTGTCATATTTTTCTGAAATTTCATAAGCTTTTTTTGCAAATAAATAAGCTTCATTAGAATCTGAAGGTTCTAACATTGGTAATTTTGCAGCAATTGCATAATGACGAGAATCTTGTTCGTTTTGTGAAGAATGCATTCCTGCATCATCAGCAACAACTACAACTAGACCAGCATTAACTCCTGTATATGAACTAGTAAACAAAGGATCAGCGGCAACATTTAATCCTACATGCTTCATTCCGCAAAAGCTTCTCTTACCAGCTAAAGATGCACCAAATGCGACTTCCATTGCTACCTTTTCATTTGGAGCCCATTCTGCATAAACTTCGTTAAACTTTGCAATCTCTTCTGTTATTTCTGTACTTGGAGTACCAGGATAACTTGAAGCTACTGCACAACCTGCTTCATAAAGACCACGCGCAAGGGCCTTATTTCCTAACATTAGTTGTTTCATTTATTTTCTCCTTCCACTATATTATTTTCTTCTTTATTTTCTTCTACAACAGTTCCGGATAATGCAACTGATTCTGGAACTATTACTTTTTTATCAAAACATTTAAACTTTTCATCCACATCACTTGGGACATCTTTTGTTAATAAAGATACAACTGGCACAATAATAAAACTTAATACCATTGCTAAAACACCCATGTATATAGAATCTGACATATCAAACCATAAGCAGTGTTCACTTCTTAGTTGAATAGAAACACCTGATATATTTAATATTAAACTTAATACTGCTAAAACAACTCCTAAGATAAAGGATGCCCATACTGATGATTTTGTTGTTCTTTTCCAATATAGACCATAGAAAAATGGACCAATAAACGCACCAGATATTGCGCCCCATGAAATACCCATTAATGAAGCTATATCATTTTTAAAGTTTTCAGGCACTGAATCTAATGTTTGAATAGTTGCAAGCAATGCTGAAACGACAATAAATACTACAACAAAAATCTTTAGATATAACATTTTCTTTTTTTCTGGAACATTTTTCTTTCTATCTATTAAATCAAATGTAACAGTTGCTGCAGATGTATGAACAAGTCCTGCAAGTGTAGACATTGAAGCAGCAAGAACTAATACTAAAACAACAGCAACAACTACAACTGGTAGTTTTACAACCATTTCAGGAATTATTGTGACAGATTTTTCATCGGCAAAAACTCTTCCAAATCCACCTAAGAAATAGCAACCACCTGCTACAATCAAAGCAAATACTGTAGATATTACAGAACCTTTTCTAATTTGATTTTCATTGGTTATTGAATAAAACTTTCCTATCATTTGAGGAAGTCCCCAACAACCTAAAGATGTTAAAATTACTACGTTAAATAAATGAACAGGATCAGAACCAAAAATTGATACATACTCCCAGCCGCCAATTTTCTCTCCACTATCAGTAACTCTAGTTGCTAAAAGCTCTAAAGATTCCATTAAACCACCATTTAGATTCAATGCAAATACCACAACTAGCACTATACCAACTAGCATTATTATTCCTTGTACAAATGAATTAACCGCAGTAGACATTAATCCACCTGCAATTACATATATTCCTGTTGCTACAGAAATAATTAAAATCCAAGCCCAAAATGGAACCTTTGCTGAAAAAGCAACTCCAAATAAATATGACAAACCATTATATAAAGCTGCAGTGTAAGGTATCAAAAATATAAAAATAATTATTGATGCTGCAATTTTTAATGCTGGAGAATTAAATCTTTTTTCAAAGAAATCTGGCATTGTTGAAGAATCTAAAGCTTGAGTCATAATTCTAGTTTTTCTACCTAGTATTCCCCATGCTGCAGCCGAGCCTATTACTGCGTTTCCTATTCCTATCCATAAGGAAGCTACACCAAAAGACCAGCCAAACGAGCCAGCATATCCTATGAAAACTACTGCAGAAAAATAACTTGTTCCGTAAGCAAAAGCAGATAACCAAGGACCGACCGTTCTTCCACCTAAAACGAAATCGCTAGAAGTAACACTCTTTTTCCTACAATAAAAACCTATATAAATTGTTGCCGCGAAGAACAATACAATAAATGCAATTTTTATAAATAAGCCCATGGTTTTTCTCCAAAAAAAAATTAATACTTATTTATTTTATATATTATTCGCGCGTAATGCAACAAACTTGACGATGTAATTGCCAAAATGTTAGTTGAAAAATGATTTTTTATGTTATATACTCCTACCTGGAGAAACAAAGATGATAGATAAAATTATAGATTTTCATACACACACATTTCCTGAAAAAATAGTAGAAAAGGCCATCGCAAAATTATCAGCCTCTTCTGGAATAAAACCAGCTTTAAATGGAACCGCTAGTGATTTATCTAAATCAACAATAGAAAATAACATCTTTCTTTCTGTTGTTATGCCCGTTGCAACTTCTGCAAAACAAGTTGAATCTATAAATAATTCAGTTATTGAAATAAACAAGCATACAAACGAAACACATTTACTTTCATTTGGAGCTATACATCCAGATTGTGAAAACTATAAGGAAATACTAAAAAACCTTGTCTCAAACGGCGTTAAAGGTATAAAAATTCATCCGGTTTATCAACAAGTAAAAATAGACGACAAAAGATTTTTAAGAATAATTGAGGAGGCTTCTTCTTTAGGCCTTATAATAACAACGCATGCAGGCGAAGATATAAGCTTCCCCGGCGAAGATTTTGCGTCTCCTAAACAAATCAAAAATGTTATAGACTTAATACATCCAAAAAAGTTTATACTTGCTCACATGGGAGGCTGGAATAATTGGGAAGATGTTTCGAGTTATCTTATTAATGAAGATGTCTTTTTTGACACTGCATTTACTTGCTTAAAATATGACAATTTAACAAAAGAGCAATTCATTTCTTTAATTAAAAATATTGGATTTAACAAAATTTTATTCGGAACAGATTCGCCTTGGTCAAGCCAAAAACAATCTATAGAGCTAATAAAAAGTTTAGAATTTAACGACATAGAACTTAATCAAATATTTTATAAAAATGCTGAGAAGTTATTGAAGTTATAAAAAAGGCAGTTTTTAAAACTGCCATTTTTGTTATATCTCGTTTTCTTGTGCAACAAGTTTATCTGCACCAAACTGTTTTCTAAGTTTTGGCTTTTCTATTTTACCTGTTGCATTTCTTGGAATTTCTTCAAAGATAATTTCCTTTGGTCTTTTATATCTAGGAAGTGTTAAACAAAACTCCTCTATTTCTTCCTTAGTACAAGTCATTCCTTCCTTTATTTCTATAATTGCAGCGGTTTTTTCGCCTAGTCTTTCATCATGAAGGCCTATAACAGCAACATCTTTAACTTTATCATAACGTCTAATAAAATCCTCTATTTGAACTGGATATATATTTTCACCACCAGATACAATTACATCCTTTTTTCTATCAACTAAGTAGTAGAAACCATCTTTATCTTGCATAGCCATATCACCGGTATACAACCAACCATCTTTAAGAACTTCAGCAGTAGCCTTTGGATCGTTATAATAACAAGTCATTACACCAGGACCTTTAACGCAAAGTTCTCCAACATCTCCTTGCTTTACTATATTTCCACTTTCATCTACAATCTTACACTCCCATCTATATCCAGGAACTCCAATTGCGCCCACTTTATTTATATTCTCTAGTCCTAAGTGTACGCATCCTGGACCTGTTGATTCAGATAAACCATAATTTGTATCATATTGATGATTTGGAAAATATTCCTTCCATCTTTTTATTAATGTAGGTGGAACGGGTTGTGCCCCAATATGCATTAAACGCCATTGAGATAAATGGAAATCTTCAGGCTTTAATTCTTTTCTGTCAAAAGCATCCAAAATATCTTGTGCCCATGGAACTAATAGCCAAACTATTGTACATCTTTCATTTGAAATTGCTTGAAGAATATTTATTGGCTTTGTGCCTTTTAATAATACTGCTCTAGATCCAGCAACAAGAGAACCCATCCAGTGGAATTTGGCCCCTGTATGATATAAAGGAGGAATACATAAGAATACATCGTCTCTAGTAGTTTTATGGTGTATTTGCTCCATTTGTGCAGCTTGAGTTAAACTTCTATGTTTATGTAAAATTGCCTTAGGAAAACCAGTTGTACCTGATGAGAAATATATTGCGCCAAAATCATCTTCTGTTAATGGCTCATCAACAAAATCACTTGAACAATCTGCTACTATCTCTCTATAACTTTCAGCAAATCCTGGACAATTATCTCCAACATAAACAAGTAATCTACCTTTATTTAATATTTCAGCTTTTTGCTCTATACGACCAATAAATTCTGGCCCAAAAATTAACATATCTACTTCTGCTAGTTTTACGCAATATAGAATTTCGTCAGCATCATATCTAAAATTAAATGGAACAGCAATGGCTCCTGTTTTTAAAATACCAAAATAAATTGGTAACCATTCCAAGCAATTGTACATTAAGATAGCTACTTTATCGCCTTTCTTAATTCCACATTTTCTTAGCATATTAGCACATCTATTGGCTTTTTCATTAAAAACACCCCAAGTTATTTCTCTTCTATAAGAAACATAGCGAGAAGGCTCTATTAAGCTATATTCTTTCCATGTTGTTAGATTTGTATCTTTTTCTTCCGGATTTAATTCTACTAGCGCAACTTCATTTGTATAAAGTTTTGCATTTCTTTCTAGATATTCTGTTACTGGCATAATATTTTCCTTTTTTTGTTAAACTCTTTTATTATTATACATCTTTTGTTACAAAAAACTATAAATATTATTTAAATGAAAGATTAATTGAAAATTTGAAAAAGTAAATTCTAGTTCAATTTGAATATACATACCTAACAGTATTTTTATGATTTCTTGTCATATTTTCTCCACTAACTCCAGTAAAATTGGAGTTAGGGGAGAAAATCAAGCATTTTTATAAAAACTAAATAATAAAAGACAGCATTAAATAAATTCTTTAATTTCTGTCTTTCTTATATAAAATTGTAACTATTTGATATTTTTTTTAAACTAAAAGTAGATATTCTTTAAGATTGGCGTCCCCACTGGGAATCGAACCCGGAGCTAGAGCTTAGGAGGCCCTTATTTTATCCGTTAAACTATGAGGACAATACAATTAATTTTTATCTACAATATTCTCAGACAATCCAACAACATTATCTACAGGTAATGCAAATGCTATACCTTGACCTGGAGTTTGTAAACCTACTTTGTCATAAAGAATATTTAAAACTTGCTCTTTAATAGCAGTGCCCACAAGAATCATAACCATTTCTTTTTTAGGATCTATTGTGATTTTAAAAATAGTCTCAGCATCTTTATTAGCAGTTCCTCTTGCTCTTATAACAGTACCACCAGTAGCGCCAGCTTCCCTTGCTGCTGCCATAACTTGATCAGCAAATCCTTCATTTACTATACATACTATTAATTCATGGTCTATCTTTTTCATATTATTTACCCTCAACTGCTTTTGTGTTATTTGATAAGAAACTATAAATAGCTACTCCTATTACGCTTGTCATTGGGATAGTGTATGCTATTCCCTTTCCGTTTTTTATTGTATTAAATTTTGTAGATAATGTGTACAATATGTCAGAAATTTTATTTTGTTGAACAACACTAAAAATCACAACTTTTTCATTATCAACAAGACCTAATTTTGTTCTAATATCTACTGATGCCGTTCCTTCTGCAAGCACCATCATTTGCATATTTACTTCAAAAGATTGAATTAAATCAGCATAAAATTCTGCTTTATCTTTATTTATTATCGTTATTAACAACTCTAACTTATTAGGAGCTAATTTTTTTGACTCTTCTTTTACTGTAGATGTTTGTTTTTTCTTTTTTGGTAATTCTTCAGCCATATATCCTCCTACATAAAGTTAATAATTTGTTTATCATCTTTAGATAATATTCTCTTCATTGCTAATCTATCACTTACTTTCTTTGCAACTACTGCTCTAAAACCAAGTATTTGAATTGTTATAAGTGGGGTCATCGCAATCATAGCAACTACACCAAAGGCAATATTTAAAACACTACCTTCGTCTCCAACAACCGATGCGACACCTATTACCATAGGCAAAATAAAACTTGATGCAAGTGGTCCTGAAGCAACACCACCTGAATCGAAAGCTATCGCTGTATACATCTTTGGAACAAAGAATGATAGTAATAGCGAAATTAAATAACCAGGAACTAAATAATATAGAATAGAAAAGTTTGCTATAACCCTAATTATTGATAAGCAAACAGAAATACCTACACCACTTGATAGAGCTATAAGCATTGATCTTTTAGAAACAGTTCCATTTGTTAAATCTTCTACCTGTCTATTTAATACATGGATTGCTGGCTCTGCCAATACTACTACCATACCTATAATAAATCCAAAACCAATTATCCACCCTGCACCTTTGCTTGCTAGTTCTTGACCTATTTTAAATCCTATAGGCATGAATCCTATTTCAACCGCTGTTAGAAATATAATTACTCCAACTAAAGTATATACTAGACCTATTAATAAAGGCACTACTCTCTCTTTTGGTAATTTTAATAAGAATACTTGTATAACGATAAAGAACACAAGTATAAGCCCAATTGCTAAGGATACGGATTGTAAATTACTTAATAGTACATGACCTATTTCTGATAATTCTAATTCATAACTTGGCAATGTGTATGTCATTTCACCTGATGATGCGATTGATAATATTAAAACTGATAATATTGGTCCAACTGAACATATCGCAATTAAACCGAAACTGTTTTCGTTTGAATCTCTACCACCAATTGAAGATGAAATACCTACCGCTAAAGCCATTATAAAAGGAACAGTAATAGCTCCTGTCGTTACACCACCAGAATCAAAAGATACTGCTAGAAAATCACTTTTTCCTTCATCTATTAATATTGCACTTAGTGCAAATATAAGCATATAACCAAACATCAAAACTTTGTTTAATTCCAACTTAAATACGATTCTTAATATACCAAGCAATAATAAAAGTCCAACACCAATACCTACTACAAAAATCAAAACTGTTTTATTAATAACCATAGATAATTGTTCTGCAAGTACAGACAAGTCTGGCTCGGCTATGGTAATTAAAATTCCCATAATAAATCCTGTAATAAGCAATAACCCTAAATTTCTTGATTTTGTTAAACCATAACCTATTTGTTGTCCCATAGGAGTCATAGCCATATCTGCCCCTAAATTAAATAGGCCAATACCTATAATTAAAAGTACTGCACAAACAATAAAAGTAACTATTTCTTTTGTTGTAAGTTCAACTAATGGGGTAGCAGCTGCTATTAACACTATAAGTGCTATTGGCAAAACAGATATAAGTGAATCCTTTAATTTATTTAAAATAGAGTTAAACATATTCTTTTGAAAATATTACCATAGGCTATTTATTTTTGTCAATATAAAAAATTAAATCTGGTGTTTGTTATTGTAATAATAACAAATAAATAGTAGAATATTGCTTAGGTGATATTTATGACATTTGATGTAGTAGTTTTTAAAGCAATAGATTATATTTACGATTTACTTCAAAATAGAATTGGAGCAATGAGAAAATACAAGAAATTAACAAAAGTACAAAAAGACATTGTTTACGATGAAACAAATCCTGATATTTGTAAACTTGACATTTATGAAAACAAAGTAGAAACAAGCGGTAAAAAGCCAGTAGTTTTTGTTATTCATGGTGGTGGATTTGTTGCAGGGGACAAAAAATATAGAAGGCATCTATCTTCATGGTATGCTATTGAAACAGGAGCATTTGTGGTTAATGTTAATTATGGTCTAGGCCCTAAATATTTATTCCCTGAGGTAATGTCACATTTAACAAAAGCTGTTAATTGGGTTTATGAAAACGCAGACAAATATAACTTAGATCTTTCAAAAGTAGTATGCACAGGAGATTCAGCTGGTGGATACTATGCAGCCGAACTATGTGCTCTACAAGACTCTAAAGACATGCAAGAAAAATTAAATTGTTTTCCAAAATTAAAGTTTACGGGATTACTACTAAACTGTGGAATTTATGATATAAATAGAGCTCTTAGCACTAAAGTCTTATTTAATTTAACAGGGCTTGTATGTAAAAGTTTTTCAGGTGTGGATATTAAAGATATTAGAAATTATGAATATTTCGACTATGTTTCTCCTATAAATCATTTAACTAAAAACTTCCCTAAGTCATGTGTTGTATATGCAGCTCAAGATTTCTTCTGTGGAGGCCAAGGTGAAGATTTTTTAAAGAAACTAAATGAGCTTGGTATCTATAATGAAGAGTATCATTCTTCAAAATTCATGGATAACCATACATTCCCTAGCACTTGGAAATCTAAAGCGGCAAAAGAAGCAAACTCATTGTTCTTATCCTTTACGAAGCGTTTATTCAACAATGAAATATAATTTATAAATAAACATTAGACAATATTTTTAATGTGTGTTAATATTGTTTATACGTTTATGGCTCCGTGGTCAAGCGGTTCAAGACTCAGCCCTCTCACGGCTGCTACCCGGGTTCGAATCCCGGCGGAGTCACCAACAGACTTTACATTTTTTGAATAAAATGATAACATATTAAAACAAATTACTTCGTTTTATTTTGGAGAAATACCCAAGAGGCCGAAGGGGCGCCCCTGCTAAGGGTGTAGTACGGGAAACCGTAGCGAGGGTTCAAATCCCTCTTTCTCCGCCAGTAGCGAACTGTACACACCCTAACGACAAAAAATTAGGGTGTGTATATTTCTTTTCTACCGAATATTTTGGTATTGTAATCAAATTATGAATAACTTTTATATCACCTGCCGAGTGCAAATAAGCATTCGGCTTTTTTCATACTCAAAACTATTGACAGTGTAATCAGCCATTATCTGGCAAAATCTCCGTTGTTACTTTTTACCATTAACATAAATAAAATGTCCGCTTAAAAAGTTAAATTTAATAGTAAAAAATAGCATGGCTGTCGCAATAGATAACTATGCTATTTTTTTGATATTAAGTGCGGATTTAAAAATAATATAGCCCTTTGCTGTTTTGCAGTATTCATCAAAGTCCCGCCATATAGAAAGTGTCGACAATATCGGCACTTTCTATATTTTATAATTGTAAATCAAAAACAACTTTATTTTTTGCAAGTTAAATCATCTCAAGTAAATCTTCAACATCACAGTTCATTACTTTTGCAAGGGCTAAAACTGAAGCAACAGAAGCTTTATTTATATCTTTTGTTCCGAGTTCATATTGTTGAAGTGTTCTTAAATTTACACCTGATTTTTCTGCAAGTTCTTTTTGAGATAACTCACAAATTTTTCTCATTTGTTGAAGTCTTGTTGTTTTTACTTTATTTTTTATTCTTTCATTTATAATATCAACAAATTTGTTTTCATGTGCTTCATGTAATGTTGGGTATAGCATTAAAATCTCTTCCATAGTTATTTGAGAGTGAATATATTTAAAAGATAATCCTGTTTCCCATTGATAATAAGCTAGTATCCATCCACACCAATACTCAGGTGAATAATCAAATTTATCTTGGGTTGGCCTGATTTTTGTTGTATAGCCACTTTTTTCAAAAACATCTAAGGCAAGTTCTGCTCCAGATATTCCAAACAAAACTCTAGTATTTCCATCTTCAAGCATCTTTGAGTACCCGCTTGATATAAACATATCCATAAATTTATCCATATCTAATTCATAAGAATTTTTGGCATAGTCAAATGCTTCGCCTAAATTTTTCATTGCGTTTTCAAGACAATCTGAATCGTAACCTTTTATCATCATTTTCTCTCCTTAACATACTTCTCATACATTGAAACTATATATAGTACTTCCACAGAAATATTTTAATAAATTAATATACTTAATTTTATAATTTCATATTTCATTATTAATAACAATAGTTAATAGAATTATTATTGTTAGACCAAGAAGTATATGAAGTCTTGACATTTATTACAAAATCGACTAAACTAAACTTACACTTTAGATTAGTCGCAAAGGAGTGCTTATTATGTATATAAAAAGGAACATTGAAGAAGTATTAAAAAGACGTGCTAAAAATAGCAAATGTCTACTTTTAACTGGTCCTAGACAAGTTGGAAAATCTACATTGTTAAGAGAAACATATAAAAATGTTAAGTACTACTCTTTTGATGATAAAATTCTTTTAACAACAGCAATAAGTGATCCTAAACTCTTTTTAAAAAATATTCCTGTTCCTTCTATTATAGATGAAGTACAATATGCTTCTGACATATTCCCTTATATAAAAATAGAATGCGATAAAGACAATCAATATGGAAAATATTATTTAACCGGCTCTCAACAAATGAAACTTATGGAAAAAGTAAAGGAATCTTTGGCCGGCAGATTAAGTATTCTAGAATTGCAAGGTTTATCTTTAAGAGAGATTCATCAAATAAAATTTAATCAACACTTCATCCCAACAGAAAATTATATTAAAGAGCGTGAAAAATTCATTAAACCATATAATAATTTATGGCAAACTATACATAGAGGCTCTTACCCTGAATTGTATGTCACAAAAAGAGAATGGCTTGACTTTTATTCCTCTTATGTTAGAACTTATTTAGAGCGAGACATAAGCGATGAAATAGGAATTAAAGATGAAATAACTTTTATGAAGTTTTTAACTGCTTGCGCTGCTAGAACAGGACAACTATTAAATTATGCAAACATAGCTGAAGAAGTCGGCGTGTCACAAGTCACAATTAAAAATTGGATTTCAGTATTAAAAAGAACCGGTATTATTTACATTTTACAACCATATTATTCAAGTCATTTAACACGAGCAATTAAAACGCCTAAATTGTATTTTAGAGATACTGGACTAGCATGCTATCTTTCAAGATGGACTAACTATGAAGCCTTAGAAAATAGTGCTATAGCTGGCAATATGTTTGAAACTTTTGTTGTATCGGAAATTATAAAATCTTTTACAAATGAAGGCTTAGAATATGATTTTAATTTATTTTATTATAGAGGCAAAGACAAATTAAAATCACATACAAGTGATGGAGTTATAGAAAAAGAAAACGAAATTGATTTAGTAATTGAGGAAAATGGAATAATCTATCCAATTGAAATTAAAAAAAGTGCAAATCCTAGTTTATCAATGACTAAAGCTTTTAGTGTTCTAGATAATGTTATAGATAAACAACGTGGACTTGGTGTTATTTTATGCCAATACGATCAGAAAATTTACTTACAAGATAACGTAATAGTTCTACCAATTGAATATATTTAAAACGACCAATCTAAACTTCAACTTTAGATTAGTCATAAGAACACACATTATAAAGGAATAAAAAACCTGATAAAAATACACTTTTAGCCAAACCTAGTATATTATTTAAAAGTTGACTTTATTAAAGTACTTTATAATAATTTTATTATGAAAAACAAAAATCTATTAATAGCAATTTTTATTACAATTATTGTAAACATACTTTTTTTAATAAGTTTAATTTTAATCATTGTAATTGGACATAAGCAGCCTTA
>CAYZGK010000006.1:16586-79250 GCA_964478025.1 uncultured Christensenella sp. | reverse complement strand
ATGTAGCAATAAGCGTATCATCAGTTACCTTTGTTTGTGGGTATGAACCAAAATATACACTAGTTTTACCAGAACCTACATATGAGTAGATTTTTTCTTTATCTATTTTATTACACTTAAAAGTTATGGAGGCAGTATACGAACTTGTATTAAGAAAATAATCTGACAATTCCCATACATAACCTTTTTCAATTTCTTGCAAATTATTTATATCTAAATCACTTACTTTTTCTATTTTTTCGCGCTCTATACTAATAGAATTGCCATTACTATCATAACTAACAGTTATACTTCCACCTATTGAAGAAATTGCATTTATACCTCTTTCATAATCTAACTTTTCAAAAGCTTTACCTGCCTTACACATAGCCGCAAGTTTTTTTGTCTTTCCGAACGAACCATTTTTTTCTATTAGTTCTTGCGCTTCTTCGTACTTACCTTCATTTATTAAAGTCTTAATACTACCTTGCCTTCCAGCTGGAATAAATACAGTGGTTAAAAGAATAATAAATACTATACAAGCAGCTATAATTGGTGTTGCAATTTTAATAATCTTTATTTTAAGTCTCTTAGCTTTTTCTTCTGCTAATTTCTTTTCTTCAGCCTTACGCGCTAGTTCTAAACGATCAGCTTCTTGCTTTGCTTTAATATATTCTATTTTCTTTTTACAAACATAAATTTGTTCATCAACATCTTTATAACCAGAAATACTCTCAAAAGTCTTAATGGCTGATTCATAGCCACTAATATTATCTTTTGACATTTGATTTTTTCCAGAAGCATAAATTGCATCCTTACGGCATATTTCAGCTTTTTCTAAACACTGCTCGGCAAGAATATCGGAATCCTTAAAGCCCGATATTGATTTGAATGTGTCGGCTGCTGTCTTAAAAGTCGATTCGCTAATTGCGGAGTTCCTTGTTTTTAACGCCCTATTGTAAATAGCATTAAGACGTGCGTTTTCGTTACGTTCGTTAATGTGGGCTATATAACCACGCATTTCGTTCTCGAGTTTCTCATCGCCAAAACGAATAATTTTTGAATAATTTTCGCTACCATCAAAAGGCTGTTCACAATCAGCGAGTTGTTTACGAGTTCTTACTCTAAGTTCTGCCATAAGTTTGCCTAGATATGCCTCAGCATTCTTAGGATTTATATCTAACACCTTTTCACAATAAATATTAGCATCTTGCCACTTGCCATCCTCTAAAAAAAGGAATGCACGCTCTAAAAGTGGAGTTATGTTAGTGGATGTAGCATTATTAACCACTACTGTTTCTTTTACTGTTTGTTTAGGTGTAGTTGCACTGATTATTTTTTTAATACCCCTAATTAAATCTTGCATAAAGCCAAGCTTTGACATGTCTTGTGCTTGCAAATGAGAAAACTCATCAGGCAAATCATAAGGGTCCATATCTCTATATGCAGGAATTAAAATCTTTTTACCATTAGATTTTTTTACAAGCGACAAGAATCTTGACCATTCATTTTTTACCCAAACTGCATTAAAATATTCTGGTTTAGTACCAAGTACAACCATTACTTTAGCACTATTTAACGCTGCAAAGATATATGGCTCGTACGCTGTACCTAATTTATCTTCTAATGTTATACGAGAAAAGAAAACTTTAAATCCTTCTTCTGTAAGTTCATGATACAAATCATTTGCAAGTACAGAATCTTGCGTTCTTCTACCATTAGCATCTGTTTCCTTATAACAAATAAAAACATCAAAAGGTTCTTCTTTACTTGAAATTTCAAGAATACCCTTTTGTATATCATCTATGGCTTTAGCTTCTTCTTCGTAGATTTGTTTTTGATAACCATCAGCATATTGAATAGCAGACTTATAGTCCTCATCCATATATATTGATGTAAATTGTGCACGATTTACTGTAGGAATACGTTTGTGCGTTTTTGGATCTTCTACATACTCAATTCCATAACGACATAAAACAAGCGACCAGTACGCCTCAGCGTCAGTATTGTCTTCATTTAATATTTGCTCATAAATATCTGCAGCTTTATCAAAATCGTTATTACGACGAAAATGACTGGCTCTATCATATAAATTTGCTCTTTTTTCATCATCTAGGCGTGGCAAAGTTTGTTTTGTTCCACAACTATCACATACACCAACTGTTGCTCCCTTTTCAAACTCTATTGTGCCACCGCACATTTTACACTTAAATACCGCCATCTTTAACCTTCTTCCTACTCTAATTTAGACATATTTAACAATTATTTTAGTCTTTGGCATTTATTATTTCTTTCTTTTATTAGTTTTATAATTTCACTTGCAAGTTCCTTTACCCTTTCTGTAACATCACCATCAGAACTATCAACAACTATAATAAAATCACTCATTTTACTTTTTATGTTATTTTCAATTGTAAACAATTCAGAATTTGACATAGGATCAGAATAACGGAAAGCTTCATAAACTCTTTTACATTCAGCTTTTATTACATCATTTTTAGCATGTTCAATAAGATTTTCAGCATCCATAGTAATATCCTTTATAAAGGATGTTTGAACTTTTATCTTTTCATCTATTGCTGATACTGTGTCTCCAGCCCATTTTGCTTTGGCTATAGCAATTGCATTAAACGCAAGTACAAGAATACAAATAATAGATGCTACCCATGCAGGGCAATTTGGTATAGACATAAAAACACAACCAACAATAAGTGCGACTATTAAAGCTGACCAACTTATTGTAATAAGCGGAAGTTTGTAAAACATCTTTTTTGTATTTTTTTCTTTAAATGCAAAATAAGCACATATTAGATTTCCTAAAAATGCTACAACAATTAGTGCCCATGATATCCAAAATGATGCGTCATATTTTAAATATTTTGACAAAGCAGAACGAATAATAAACACAAACGCATTAAATACAACAAATAAAATTGCCCATATAATAGCATACGATTTGAAATTCTTTTTCATATTTCTCCCTCCTATTAAAGAATGTTTTTCAACAATTCTGCTTTCATAGTTTTAAATTCTTCTTCAGTAATTAAACCAGCTTCTTTCATAATTGATAATTTTTCAACTTTTGCTTTAAAAACTGTCATATCATTTTCAGGTTGCGTTGATTGTGATTGTTGGGTTGGTTGCATAGGTTGTTGTGCCATATTCATAGCATTATTTACTGCTCCACCTACAACTCCACCAACAGCGCCTCCAACGCCTGCCATTGTACCTAATCCAACACCCATATTTGTAAATTGACCAACTGCCTCGTTTGTTGCAACTTTTTCTGCAACATCAAAGCCACGCTCTTGGGCATATGTATATCCTTCTTGAGCACGCTTTGTTGCCTGTGCTTGAGAATCAATAACAACCTTTTGAGCTTCAGTTTGTGCATAAATAAGATCTGTTTGTTGTCTAAGTTTTGCCTCTGCAATATCTGCATATTGACGGAAATGCAATTCTTTAAACTTTTCATATTGTCTATCCCCATCAGGTTTTACAATGTTTGTTACAAAAAATCTTTCAAGAGAAATACCATAATCAGCAAAATCTGAAATTAACAACTTTTTGATATCATCTGAAAATGCAGTTAAATTTTCATCAATTTCAAAAATATTAATTGCATTTGATTTTATAACTTGAGCAATATATGTTTTTACTTTTGTCATTAAAAAGGCACGGAAAAAACCTATTAACTTTTGTTGACCAAGATAATTCTCTGTTCCAACCAGTTTAATAAGAAGTTTACGACTGTCTTCAACTCGCAAACTCATTTCACCAGATGCACCAATAACAAGCGGAAAACCATATTTTGGATCAATATATTGAACTTTACTATCCGTTCCCCATTTAATTGACATTTGCTCGGTTTTATTAATGAAATAAACTTCACAATGGAACGGCGTTTTATCTCCTGTTACACGATTTAAAAACTTACTGATTTTTGGAATATTTTGTGTTTCAAGTGTATACCTACCTGCTCCAAACAAATCAAGCGCTTGACCATTCATAAAAAAAATTGCTTCCTGAGATTCATGAACTATAAGTTGAGTTAGAGAATTAAAATCCTCGCATGGATGTTTCCAAATAAAAGTAGTGTTATCACCCTCATATTTGATAATGTCTGCAATTGCCATATAATTTCCTCCTTTATGATTTTGGTTTATATTTCTTATTTGCTAAACATTTTTCAATCTAATTTGCTAGCAAATAAAAATGACAGAACTTTCATTCTTTAATTTAAACCATTATTTTATCCAAAACTTCCATAGAATTTATATTTAATTTGATTACCATCAAAACTTCAACTTTAATAAAGTTCCAAAAATTTTGTAGTTTTCCACAATTTATTCCATAAATCCTACAAATAAATGATAATCGACGACGACGACGACTGTCAATAGCAATTTTTGTTGACGTAAGTCAAAATTGGCATTTTTTATTATTTTTATTGAGATTTTTTAAAATTACTTATCCACATTAATAGATAGGTTTTTAATTTACAAACTATAAGTTTTTTTATTTATTTCTTATGTTATCAAATAAATATTGCTGTGCAATACCTGAATATTCTCCAAATGTACTAATAAGATTTTCTCTCATTATGTTTACAGAATCTTCCTTTTTAAATAAGTTAACATAAATTTTCTTAACCCAGGTATCTACTGGAAAAACATCATACCTATTATATGCAAATAAAAGTATACAATCTGCAACCTTTGGCCCTACACCCTTTAGCGTCATTAAATAATTTCTTGCATCACTTGTTTTTAACTCATAAATCTTATTTAAATCAAATTCGTTATTTGCTATTTTTCTTGAAGTATCTAGTATATATGGAGCTCTATATCCTAAACCTATATTTTCATAAAATTCTTCGTTTTGTTTAGCTAAAATATTAGGCGTAGGAAAGGCAAAGTAGTCGCCTTTATTTTCACCTAATGCATTAGATAATTTTTCTATAATTCCTTTTATTCTTGGAATATTATTATTTGCAGATATAATAAAAGATATAAGTGTTTCAAAAGGATCTTGTTTAAAAATTCTAATAGTTGGATTTATAGGTAAACAATCATTTATATATTTATTTTCTCTAAAACTATCTAAAATTTGAATATAATCCATATTTAAATTAAGAAAATTATAAAAGTACGAATCATTTGTCGTTTGTAAAACATATTTATCTTGCGCTTCTTTTACAAAACATTTTTCATCCTTTGAAAAAAATAAATATGAATCATTATTTAGCTTTTTAAATCTAAATATCTGACCACATTCTAATGATTTAAATATATCTATATCTTTTTTTAATACTTCCATATCTTTATACTAAAAAAATAATAGGCACCATATTGATGCCTACATTTAAATTGCTTAAGATTTGTACATTCTCTTACGAGCCTCTTCAGATTTTTCCTTACGCTTTACGCTTGGCTTTTTATATTCTTGACGAGCACGAATTTCCTTAATGATACCATCACGACCAATTTTTCTCTTGAATCTCTTGATAGCTGAATCTAAGCTTTCATTTTCTCCAACTTTAACTGTTGCCATTTCCTTTTTCGCCTCCTTCCTCTGAATAGGTAGATTTTTGTTTGCATAAATACTTTATATGAAAATATAAACTTTGTCAAACCTTTTTATTTATCTTAATTTTCGTATAGATTTCCACTCTGGATAATATATATCTAGTATTCTCTTAAATGCTTCTCCATGATTTGGAACTTGAATATGTGCAAGTTCATGACATATAACATAATCAATAAATTCTTTTGGCTTTCTTATAAGCATTGTTGAAAATGTTATCTTTTTTGTTTTTGTATTACAACAACCCCATTTAGATTTCATAGTTCTTATACTATACATAGAAGGACATAGTCCCATTTGATCAACCCAAATAGGAACTGCATAATCTAAATAAGATTTTAATAAATCCTTTTGAAATTTTTCATATACAACATCAAGTTTGCTTTCATCTTTTATATGAACAAATACTTCAGGATCTTTTATTTCTACATAGTTTTTCTTATCTTTAACAACTCTTAAAATTAACTTCGCTCCAAATATATATACAAAACCACCATCTTTTATTTCATCTAATGTAGACTTTTTGGTTTCTTTTTTCTTAATCATCTTTTCTATATTAGCTTCAATAAATTCCATTACTTTCTTTTCTGAAATTAAACTTGAATATGTAACACAAAATGCATTATATTTCTCAGAATATCTTAAATACATATTTTTAATTTTCTTTTTTTCAAGAACTACATCTACGCCTTTAACATTAACTTTCTTTACCATATTTTTTCTCTATCCAAGTCATTAGAAAATCTACAATATAATAGATTTCTTCATTTGTTAATTCTCTATTTTTATCTATTTTATGCCATTTATATAAACAATCTCTACAACAACACGCACAAGCATGCTGTGCCTTAAACACAGGATGACCACGCATTGGAGTTTGTTTACCATCATTTAATATTATAGCTGGTTTTAATCTTTTATTTATAAAATCATAAGCATGAGATTTTATTGTATCTAAACCTTTTAAATTTATATATTCTATATCTTTTTGGTCTAAATTAAATTTCTCTCTAAACTTTGACTTTTTTAAGTTTATAAATACTTCTTCTTTATTTCTCATACTATATTATTAGCATTGTTTCAGTCTAAATCGGGTTTGCAATATACTTGCAATTTTATTCTTTATCCATAATCTCTGAGATGTAGTCGCCAAGTTTTGAAATAATACCACAAACCAAAGCATTTCCCATCATAAAATATCTTCTTTTTTCAGACATAACTCCTTTTGTCCAATTGTCTGGGAACATATTTAATCTCTCACACTCAATAGGCGTTATGATTCTTAATTTATTAGTTTTCTTATCCACTATAACATGAGAAGATCTATTAACAGTACCTTCACTGGTAAGCATCGTTCTTCCAGGCTTATTTAAATCATCCGGAAATCCTACTGGTCCCTCTGAATATATATATTCATGACCATTACTTGCAGTTCTTTTTATTTTTTTACTTCCTTTTAAATATTTAAATTTTTCAAGTTTTTCGCCTTTTAATTCATATTTATCCATATCAACATCATTTTCTCTAATTTCATTAAATGTAATAGGAGATTTTTTTATTGGATTTACTGATGCTGTATAAATCAAACCTTTAGACATATAACCAGCATTTTCAAAAGCAAATGAATATTTTTCTTGAAGACTGATTAAATCAACGTAAACACTTTTTTCTATTGTTGATGTTTTTATTAATTCCTCACCTTTTTCAACAGGAAAACATTTTGCAAAAATTCCACTTTCATAAATAATTTCTCTAGGTGCTAGTAATGACATCGTTTTACCATATTTTAATTCATTTTTATACGCAAAAATAAAAGTTCTTCTACGCCTTTGTGGCATACCATACTCTGCCGCATTAATTATTCTATACTCAACTGAATAATCTAAATCAGCAAAACATCTCAAAATAATACCAAAATCTCTACCTCTTTGTTTTGATGGAGCCTTCACTATTCTATCTACATTTTCTAATAAAACGAAACTTGGTCTTTTTACATTTAATATATCTCTTATTTGCCACCATAAGACTCCTTTTTTGCCTTCTATACCTTTTTCGTATTGTAAACTTCTTGCAACAGAATAATCCTGACAAGGGAATCCACCTGTTAATAAATCATGATCTGGTATATCTTTTTTATCAACTAAAGATATATCTTGATTAGAACAACTATTTTCACCAAATCGCTTAATATAGCAATTAAAAGCATCTTGAACTTTAGTAGATGGTTCCCATTGATTAGCCCAAACAAAATTAAATTTATTCTCTTCCTCTACTTTGTCATTTTTTAAAACAACATTATTTAAACCAACTCTAAATCCACCAACACCTGCAAACAATTCTATAACTCTCTTTTCCATAATCACGACACTCTATTGTTATTTCTTTGTTTATTATAACAAAATTTTAATTCAATGATCAACAATTATTTTCATTAGAAAATCCTTTTTGGGTACATTCTAATTGCGACTTAATATAACTTTTATTCAGCCAATAACATTGCTTCGTAAACTCTCCACCATTAGGCAATGGGTATTTATCATTTGAATCCGTACCCTTTGGTCTAACATGACACATATAATTATCCGATTTTTTTGGTAAATTATTATATGTTTTTCCATTTTTATTAATAGTTTTAATTCCATTGTTTATAGTTTCTTTTAGTTTTAACCACATATCTTGGGCATAAGTATCAAGGTCTTTTTCTGGTATATTCCAAAATTGTGAATCATATAAACAATATCTTTTGTTTTTGCTTTTTTTATCATCATTGGTTTTAAAAACCACAAACAAAAATTTTACAGAGCTCCATAATTTATATAATTCTGATTCTTCCCACACATTTTCTTTTACCACTTCTGTAAATTTAAAATTTTTAAAAGACATGTCTTGCTCTATAGAATTGTCATTCTCCAATCTAATTGTTTTAACAACAATATTGGCCTTTTCAAATTCTTCTGCTTTATTGCTTTTTATTCCTAACATTCTAAAAGTTAATATTGAATTTCTATTCTTTGCATCTATTTTTCCCACACCAAATAAATTACTTATTTCTTCTATTGATTTTCCTTTATATTTCATTATTTTTTCTTTAACAAGACTTTCGAAATTTTCTGCCTCTTTAATATTTTTTATAATAGGTTCAGCTATTTCTTGTTTTTCCGCTATTGAATTTTTATTTTCTTTAAAAAATATGTTTCTTAAAAAATAAGTCATATATGATGACTTTAAAGCAAACGCCCTTTGTTTTGCAAGAATATTAGAATTAGGTTGTTTTCTTACACTTTGTGCACTACTTCCTTTAGTGCAAGCACCTAAATAAGTTGTATCAGCCTCTGATAGCAAATGTGCTTTACCTTCTCTTATTTTATTTACAATAAATTCAAAATCTTTTTTTATGATTATTAAATCTTTTTCTGGAATTTTCATTAATCCTGCATAATCAATCGTATAATCCGCCTTTTCCATTGAATAATCATGTTTATATTCCATTAAAAGAATATTGCTCATTTTAGAGTAAGCGTGACTTTTCTCAAACACTTCATTAATAACTTCCATATAATTAATTAGTGTTATTATCAATCTTTCTTTAGCCGATATTGTACCATTTTTGTTTACCACATAAGGACAAACTTTTAATTCTACGCCTGCATTTGGAAAATCTGGCATTTGTTCACTATTATTTTTAATACCAAAATAATATTTTTCTACAATTTGACCTAGTGAACCTTTATTAGTTTGTGAATTTAATTCTTTATTAAAATCGCTATAATTATGCGTATTGGAATTTCCATCAAAAATTTCTATAAAACTTTTCCCAACAGCAAATTTTGCATAGGATTCTATACCCTTTGCGTTACTATCATCATATTTATCCATAAGCGTCTCCCTTTTACACTCTATGTATAAAACAATTTTAACACATAATTATCTTCATTATAATTATTTACTTCAAAATGCAATATTATTTATAAAAAACACTATGATAATTTTTCCCCAATAAAATTTTCATTTTTTAACTTACAAAAATAAATTGCTTATGATAATCCAAGTATTTTTGCATATTTGCACTATACTTTATATCGTAAGAAATATTCGTATTAATATTTAATCTCTTAATATTTTCTTTATTTACCATAGATGACACTGCCATTTTACCCTTTTTATCAAATGTTATAAGTCCACTATCAAATAATCTATCAAATGTAGCACTCAATAATAATCCATTATTTACATCTATTCTTTCGCCATTATTGCAAACAGCCCAAGGCTTAATATGAGAAGCAACTAAAACTTGAGAGATATTGGTTCCAGTAACTACACAAGATTTATTATACTTTTGCATTAGTTTTTCTCTATATAATCCTTGGCCTCTTCTAGCTTTAATAATAGTTTCTTTTTCGGTTGTTGATAATGAAATATCATTCTTTATTATTGCTTCTTGAGTTTCCTCTTGAACGCCAATATCCGTATTTAAGTAAACATAGCATCTATATCTTTTTAAGGCATTACTATACATCTTCTTTCCAATAGAATCTTTGGCAATAAAAGATGGAGTATTAAAAATAATTGATATTGCCAAATCAAGTTCCTGTATATTCATTTTCTCTAGAGGTTTTAATATAACCTTTTCTTCTTGCATTTCTTTAGATATAATTCTAAATCCACTCTCATAATGTTCTGCTGTTCTTTTTGATAAAGGCAATCCTTGCTTTGTAGTAGCCGTATAAAGCCAATCTAAAAATTCCATATATAAATTCTCCCTTAAAGACAGTATAACAATATTTACTACAAAAAAACAGACTTAAAAATTTTGCTTTTATCAAAAAAAAGGACAGACCTTTCAACTTCTATCCTCATTGCCTTTTAGTTAATTTTTATTTACATAATAAACTTAATTATTATTCTTCCTCTATACATTCCTCATTGAATATATCATCGAATTCATTATCATTAATATATGCCTTTATTTCTTCATCACTTAAAAACGCTAACTTTGTACCTGTATCCATTACACCTTGTAAAATTTCTTTTTCATCTTCAGTTAAAACTGATTTTCTATGTTCTGCATGAATATAAGCTATCATTAATGTATAGGCATCTACTAAATCTTCTAAACTAACATTTTTATTTTTATTTGTTTTTACAGAAAACTTATTTGTATCTATTTTTATTTTCATTAAATATCTCCTTTCATTATATTAAAATGGCAACTCTGAACATACTGGTACAGAAGGGTGGTAAAAACATTTTGGTAAATCAAGTTTACTTTCGCTAATAATAGGTGCTATTAACTTTTTTATTTTATTAAGAATTTCAGGATGTTTCTTAGGATTAAAGTCTAATGAATCATTTGGTAAATTGATTTTAAATCTATACCAGTCAGGACAATTATGAAATTTTTCACTTAGTGAATAATAACTAAAGAAAACCGATAATTCTTTTAACATATAATTTAAATTATATTTTTTACATCTATATTCCCATGCAATTCTTTTATCCGAGGTTACATCAACCCATTCATATTCAATAGGACTTAATCCATTTTTTTCACTAAACACACACGATATACTTTTTGAAGTTATTTTTAAAGTACCATGTCCTAAGAAATCATCTTCATCCTCAAAGATATCCCAATATACTTCTACATAATAATCGTCATATTGTCTTTCTTCTTCACTTCTCTTTTTTAAACTATTATCCATGTATTCTCCTTTTAATTATTTGATGTTAATAGAAATTCTGGAATCTTTATATTATTCATCTCTAAAACTTCCTTTATTGTTTTATAAATTTCTTTTAAAATTTCAGGTCGATCTTCTAAATTAAATCCTATAGAAGCATCTCCTATAGAAGCATTACTTGTAAAAATTATTGCGTGAGGTAAATTAAAATTTCTAACACAACTTTCTTTATATTCATATAAATATTGACATAGATTTTCAAACGCTTTAGAAAAATCTTTTATGTGCTTAATATCAATAAACCCCGATACATTGTTTGGCCCATCTTTATAACCTTCACTTATCACATGTACCTCTATATAGTCACTATTGTTATTATCCACAACACTATTTGATTTAATACTTAAAGAAGAACCTCCTTTATCACTTAGGCGTATTTCTATATCTAAAAAATTTTCATATTGTTCAGTCATATTAATCTCCTTTTCATCATTATTAGATAATAAAAATTTAGGCATATTTTTATTATTTTTCTCTAAAACTTCCTTTATTGTTTTATAAATTTCTTTTAAAATTTCAGAATGTTCTTTTGGACAAAAATTAAATGAAGCATTCCTCATAAAAACAATGATTCTAGGGAATTTTTGATTTGTCCTTATACTTGGGTTATTATTACATTTATATAAATATTGACATAAGGTTTCAAAAGCTTTAGAAAAGTTTTCTACACAGCAAGTTGCGACATCCCATGAGCCAATATCTTGACTTTTTCCATAATTTTCACCTTTATCACAAAAACTGCCATTAATATAACGAACATCGTTTGCCGTTATATATAGTTTCTCATACTTTTCAGCGCTTGTTTCAACTATTATTTCTACAAATTCTTTAATTTCTATTGACATATTAATCTCCTTTTTAAATTATTTTCCACTTAAAATTTCTCAATAATTTCAAGCTGTTCTACTATATTACTTCATGCATAAAAAAAATATGCCCCTTTATCGGGACATGCCATTTTTTTACATATTTTTTACTTAAAAATTAAACTTTTTAAATTCTTGTCTTGTAAATCTATGGTAATCTGCCATACCTGGCATTTCAAAATGAATACAATAAATATATTTGTCTATATCTATATCATTAAAGTACATTAAATACTCAAACTCATCATTGTCTTTTTGTTCTATACAAACATAGTCACTCGAAAATTCCTCAAATACTTTTTTTATATCTTCAATGTATACTGGATATTTTCTAATAACATCAATTAATTTCTCTAAGAATTTATTCTCTACATTTTCATGAACATATCTAACACCGTCTTTAGATATTGTTATACATAATCTATCCTCTCCTGCCTCTATAACATCAAGAACTCCTAGTGGAGAATTTAAATTCTTTAGAATTTCAATCATTTCATTTTTAGAAAGATTTTTATCTATTAATCTATTTAAAGAGGATACTAAATAGTACATAGAGAATTTTTCTTCTCTATATCCTAGTTTTATTTGGGATTCTTTAACTATATCAATAAAGTTTTGAATTAAAATATCTTCCATACTAACCCATATTTTCAGATAATTGTTCTCCACCTATTAAATGAAAATGTAAGTGTTCAACAGATTGCGTTCCAAACTTTCCTTTATTTGAAACCACTCTAAATCCTTCTTTCATATTTAGTTCATTATCAGCAAGGCTTGCTAGCGTCTTTAATCCTTTACCAAGTTTTGCTGCTCTTTCTTCTGTTAATTCTGTTAAATCCTTATAGTGTTCTTTTGGTATTAATAAATAATGAATTTTTGGCTTTGGATTAATATCTTTAATTACAATAAAATCCTCATCTTCATATAATTTGTTTGTAGGAATTTCTCCCTTTACCATTTTACAAAAAATACAATCACACATTTTAATTTATCTCCTTTCCTATTATAGTATCACCATCTAAAACATCTGCAATAACATTTACAATTTCATCTTCCTTAACATCTTTTACTTTTACTCTTATATATTCTCTTGAATAACCTGCAAAATATTCGCCTTCTTTTTCTTCAATAAACACTTCAAGTTTTTTACCTATCATACTTTGCAAGTATTCTATTTTTGTCTTATGAGCAACAATTTCTGCGCGTCTACATCTATCTTTAGATACATCACCAAGTACTTGTTTCATCTTAGCTGCAACCGTTCCTTCTCTTTTACTATATGGGAATATATGCACTTGAGAAAACTTTGCTGTCTCTAAAAATTTTAAAGTATTATTGAAATTTTCCTCACTCTCACCAGGGAATCCACAAATAAGATCTGTTGTAATTCCAGCATTTGGAAAATATTTTCTAATTAATTCCACTTCATGTAAAAAACTTTCTGTTGTATAGTGTCTATTCATTGCCTTTAAAACAGCATCGTCTCCACTTTGTAAAGATAGGTGAAAATGTGGACAAAAAGCTTTTAAATTAGATAAGGCTTGAAGCAATTCTTCTGTTATTATATTCATCTCAAGAGAACCTAGTCTTATTCTACAATTTATATTGCAAAGTGCCTTTATAAGTGTTGTAAAATCCGTTCCTATATCTTTTCCATAGTCAGATAAATCAACCCCCGTTATTACAATTTCTTTTGTAAATTTACTTAGTTTTTCACATTCACAAACTATAGCATTTATTTCTCTACTTCTTGATCTTCCTCTAACAAAGGGAATTAAACAATAGGAACAAAACTTATTACAGCCATCTTGCACCTTTACATAAGCTCTTGTTCTTTCAACAATTGATGAAAATGTATCTTCATATTTATTTGAAATTGGATCAATCTTTACGCCCCTATTTTCAAAAGAATTAATAAGGTCCATTTTATTTGCAGTTCCAATTACATACTTTACACCATCTTTAGATATAAATTGAGTTGCATTATGTTCAGAGGCACATCCACAAACATAGATGTCTGCATTTTTATTTAACTTTAAGCATCTTTCTACACATTGTCTAGATTTTCTCTCAGCTTCATTAGTAACGGCACAAGTATTTAAAATGTAAATATCCGCACACTCTAATTTTTCAGAAACTTCGTATCCTTTTTCACGAAGTACTCCTACCATTGAGTCGCACTCATATTGATTAACTTTACATCCTAAATTATATACAACTACTTTCATCTAGATAATTCACCTATTGTATACATAACAAGCGTTTGAGCAACAATTGCTGCTGTTTCGCATCTTAATATTCTTTTACCAAGAGATATAATCTTAGCCTTATTTTTCTTGGCTCTTTCTACCTCATCTTCTGAAAAGCCGCCTTCAGATCCAATAATAATTCCTATGCTTTTTGCACTCTTTATTCCCTTAATATTTGAAAGTTTTCCAACTTGTGCATGTTCGTAAGGCATTATTAAAATCTCTTCATTTTTTGCTTCTTCTATAATTTCATCAAAAGTCTTTAAATCACCAATTACAGGAAGTTTTGCTCTTCCACATTGTTTACAAGCCTCTTGACCTATTTTTTCTAGTCTTTGTTTATTAAATTTTGTTTCATTTGTATATTTAGATAAAAATGGTTGAATCTTATACACTCCAAGCTCTACGCACTTTTGAGTAATTAAATCTAATTTATCTCCCTTTGGAAGTGCTTGGTATAATGTTATGTTGCAACTTGGCATTGATTCATTTCTCTCAACCACATCAATTCTAGCCTCTGCTGAATCTTTATTTATTTTCATTAGTGTACATTTATAATCAAGACCATCATTAAGACATATTATAAGCTCATAGCCCACCTTATATCTTAACACCTTAACCATGTGAGTAAACTGCTCGCCTTCAATTATTATCTTATTATCGTATGCTGCCTCATTAGGCACAAAAAATCTTCTAATTTCCATAATCTAAAGATAACTCAAAGGCTACCCATTCTCCTAAATTTAATCTT
Source organism: uncultured Christensenella sp. (assembly GCA_964478025.1). Lineage (GTDB taxonomy): Bacteria > Bacillota > Clostridia > Christensenellales > UBA3700 > UBA3700. The sequence continues at coordinate 64,078 of CAYZGK010000006.1, read as the reverse complement.
TGTATAATTTTAAAGCCAAGACTTTTATATACATCTATAACCTCGCTCTCTAGCGATGTTAATATGCCACTTATTATTATGATTCCATTTTTATTTAAATATCTTTTTAAGTCTTTAGCTAAAGCTTTTAACACTTCTGATGTAATGTTAGCTAAAACTATATCGAATTTCCCTGTGACGCTATCAAGTATATTTGAATTATCTACCGTTATGTATTTAGAAAATCCATTTATTTTTACATTTTCTTTAGCAGCATTTATAGCAGTATCATCAATATCATAAGCCTCTATATCTTTAGCGCCAATTGCTGCACTAGCAAGAGCAAGTATTCCAGATCCTGTTCCTATATCTACTATCTTTTTATCCTTTAAATCAAGACCTTGAATTAAAGATAAACACATCTTAGTACTTTCATGTTGACCAGAGCCAAAAGATTTATTTGGATCAATTTTAATAACTTTTTCGTTATCTTTTTTATCATATTCCATCCATGCAGGAACTATAACTATATCTCCTTCCTTTATAATGTCATATCCTTTTTTCCATTCATCAAACCATAAATCTGGATTAACAGTATTTATCTTATATAAAAGGCTTCCAACATTAAACTCTGAGTTTTTCCTAAGCAAATTTAAAGAGCTATCTAAATCTTTTTTAATTTCTTTTTCACTTTTACTTGTATAAGCCTTAAGTATGCATGTATCTTCATTTTCTTCCATGCAAACTCCGCCAGGAAATAAATCATTTAAAATATCTGCAACTATATCCTCAGCTAAAGTCGTTGTTTCTATTGAAATTTCATTTACACAATTATTGTTGTTCATTAGTAATATTTTTCTCTTCTTTACTCTTTTTAACAGCTTTAACAATAACTCTTACAATGAAATAAATTATTGCAACAATTACAATTGCAAATACTATATAAAGAATTATATCAATATATTTTGCACAAAAAACTGAAAGCAATGTCATAATAATACAAGCTACTAAATCACCCGATACAACAACTAAAACTGTCTTTAAAAATGAAAGTTCAACAAAGGCACCAACAGCCGTTCCTGTCCAAACACCAGTCATAGGAACTGGTACTGCAACAAAGCTCCAAAGTCCTAACATTTTACGTCTTTCAATTTGAGATTTATCAAACTTCTCTGCCTTATCGCTAACACCTTTTGCCTTAGATTTAAAGCCATCCTCAACTGCCTCAACTAAATTTCTAAATACTTTAAACTTTTTAAGCCAATTAAGTATAGGTCTTAAAATTGCAAGTACAATAGGACACATAATAGCTGAACCTAAAAATGCAAGGCCAAGGGCAGCAAATGCATTCATTCCCATTGCAATAGCAATTGGAATAGATCCTCTAACTTCAACGAATGGAATCATTGAAACAATAAAAACAGTAATGTAGTCGTTACCAATTAAATCTCTGAAAAAATTAACGATAGCATCAGACATATTTAGCTCCTTATATTCGCTTAAATTATATATATTTACTTGCTTATAGTCAATTTTATCTAATAAAATAGTTGTATGCAAAAAATACTATCTCAATTACGTCAAGCAGTTAATGATTTTAATATGATTCAAGACGGCGATAAAATCGCTGTTGGCATCTCTGGTGGCAAAGATTCTATTGCCCTACTTACAGCCCTTGCCATGTATAAAAAATTTTCACCACAAAAGTTTGATTTGGTTGGAATAAACATCAATATTGGATTTGATGGCGTTGACCAAAATGAGGTAGATGCCTGTATTAAATATTGCAATGATTTAGATGTTGAATTAATTATTGAAAAAACAGATATAAAAGAGATTGTTTTTGATATAAGAAAAGAAAGTAATCCATGCTCGCTTTGTGCAAAAATGAGACGTGGAGCCTTAAGTGATATAGCCGTAAAAAATGGCTGTAATAAGCTTGCCCTTGGCCATCATAAAGATGATGTTTTAGATACATTTTTATTATCTTTAATTTATGAAGGAAGGTTATCTACATTTCAACCAATAACCTATATGTCTAGATCAAATATTACATTAATTAGACCTTTTGTATATGTTGATGAAAAATATATAAAAAGTGCCGTTAAAAGGCTTAATTTACCTATTATTCATAATCCATGCCCTGAGGACAAACACACAAGACGTGAGGATACTAAAAAACTTGTAGACTATATAGAGGAAAACTTTGGTTTTTGCAAAGATAGAATGTTTAGAGCTATAACTCACCCAGAGAGAAATAATCTATGGGATAAAAGTTTAGAATTAATAGATAAACAAGATAATTTAGATAATAAGTCAGATAAAAATTAATCCCCTATTCATGTAAAATCTTTCTTAAAATTTAAGAACAATTTTTTGTAAATTTTAAGATTTTTCATATTTTTTACTTTGAGTTCTTGAAAATAATACACCAAAAGAGACAGTAATATGCGAATAATTACAATTTTATATTGCTTTTTCAGCAATTTTTGCATTCAAGTTTTTAAAATCAGTTTTTTATAGTGTAATTTACTTTCTTTTATTGCGTTTTAAGTATTCATTGTATATAATTAAAAAGATTTATTTTATAAATAAAGAAAATATATTAAATATTTAGGTGGTCAAATGGAAAAGAAAAAAAGAATTCTTTATTCTCTAATTGTAGTAGTACTTTGCATTTGCATGACAGTTTGTGCTTTTGCATGTTCTGACAAAAAAGAGGATACAACAACAGACGAAGACATTGACGAATCTGATTTATTATTTACTAATGGTAATTTTAATTTTGTAACAGATTCTACTGCTTCATATCCACAATCTCCAGAAGATTGGACAGGTACAGCAGGAAGCACATCTTCTTCTACTAAAACACCAGATGTAGAAAAAGCCGGTGTTATTGATGTAAGTAAAATGTCAAATAGCGATTATGACTATAATGGTAATCCAAGTAAAGTTGGAGACGACAACAAAATCTTAATGATTTATAACAAAACCGCTACTGCTTATTACTATAAATCATCATCAGCAACAATAGATAAAAACTCATATTACGTTTTAAAATTCTATGTAAAGACATCTAACATTTCAGGTAGCGATACTGATAATGAAATTGGTGCTTACGCATATGTAACTGGTGATGCATATGTTGCATTTACTGCTATTAAAACAGATTCTACACAAAATGCTGGATGGCAAGAATATAATGTATACTTAAAAGGCTCATCAGAAAGTTCTTCAATCACTCTATCTTTAGGATTAGGTGATGGAAATAAATCAACAGGTCATATGACTTCAGGTTATGCCTTCTTTGATTCAGTATCTTTAACAAAGCTTGAAGATATCGAAGGTGGTAAAACTGCTGCTGAACAATATAATGAAGTTACAGTTTCAAGTACAGTTGCAAAGTATGATATGAATCAACCAGATCATAACTTCAACTATGTATCATCAACTGCATCACTTCCATATACTCCATCACAATTTACAGGAGCCGCTGGTTCAGGTGCTACATCTGCTCCATCAGGTTCTTCATATCTTGAAAAAGGTATATTAGATATATCTGCAGCTAAAGGTAGTTATTCATTTAGTTCAATTACATCTACTGTAACAAAAGTTAGTGATGATATAACAAGTGTAAAGGATGATTTAGGCGATAGAATGTTATATATCTACAACAAGCAAGATACAGCATATTCTTATACAAGTAATGATGCTATGGTTGTAAAAGTTGGCAAATATTATAAAGTTACAGTTTATGCAAAGACTTACCTAACAAAAGGTTCTGCATTTATAAAAATTAAAAACGGTTCTGATACATATATAGAAGTTCCAGTTGATACAAATGGTTCATGGGAAGCTATCTCTATGTACTTACGTGGAAACCAATATGAAGAAAATAGTTTCAATATTGAATTAGGTTTAGGACAAGGTGGTAAGGAATCTACAACACTTGCTTGCGGTCTTGCTTTCTTTGACTGCTTAACTTATGAGGAAATTGATGAAGCAACATATAATGCTGCTGATGCATCATTACAAAAGTCATTCTATACAGATGAAGCTTCTGCAACTCCTATTTCTTTAAGCAAATTATCCTCTACTTTATATGAAGATGCTTTCTTAAACAATGATGGAACTGCAAAATATACAACAACAGAAGTTAGCACTGCAGAAATTGCTAACACATCAGTTGAAGCTCTAAATATTACAAACTCTCGTGCAACAGCTTATTCTATGTCTACAATTGCAAAGACTGCTAAAGATGCTGACACTGCTGATTTAACTAATAAGGAATTAATTAAGATTGCTCCTAATAAAGCATATTTAATTTCATTCTATGCAAAGACTGAAAATGTTGCTTCTTCTTCAAATGCAACAATTAAATTTAGCGTATTTGATCCAGATTATGAATCTAATTATGATAGTTCAAAGACCACTGCTATCACAATTTCAGTTAACTCAGAAAAATTAGAAGATTATATCTTAGAAAACAATAATGGTTATACAAGATTCTGTGCTTATGTTTTAGGCGATGCTATTAATACAAAGTATTTAAGTTTAGATATTGAGTTTGGTACAGGAACATCATCTACCGTAGATTCAACATTAGTTGCTGGTAAATTATCTATTGCAAACTTAAAGATTCTAGATGTTGATTACGATACATTTAAAGCTGCAACAACAGGAACTACAGTATACTCTTATACATTTAGTTCTTCATCAAGCAATGGAATTTCTTCAAATGGATGTTTCACTAACATTGATACTGCTTCAACTAACTCATTATACACAACAGGTTCTGCTTGGGATGCTAATGGTAAATTAGTAGGAACAGCTGTTCCATCATCTTGGACAATTACTGATGAATCAGTTTTAACACAAAAAGGTGGCGCATCTACTGCGGGTGCTGTATCTATTAATAACTATGCTGATATGACTACATACATTTCAGGAAATGTTACAGAAGGATTAGATGCAAACTACGATGTAGAAGAGAATCCTAATATCTTAATGATTCATTCAAACAATCTTAAGTCTTTAGGATATAAATCAACAACAATTACACTAAGCGCTAATTCTTACTATTTAATTAGCGTATATGCAAGAGTAACAGAAGGAGCCTTCTCTATTAATGTTGCTCCATCAGGTGCTACAGAAAATAATCAAGGTTTAACAACTTATTCATCATCAACTGTTGGTACAACATGGAATCAATATTTATATCTAATTAAGACAGGTTTTGTATCTCAAACAATTACAGTTACTCTATATGCTGGTTCTCCTGCACAAGCAGCTGCTACAACAGATACTGCATTCTTTACATTAGCTACTTACTCTTCAATTGATGAAGATGTATATAACGCTATGTCAGAATCAGATAAAGATTTAATTACAAAGAGAACAACAAAGAAAGAATGGTATACAGACACAATGGATAACTATTCTTCAAGCACAACATCTTTATTTACTCCATCTAACTGGACAGGAGCTAAAGTTGATTCATCATCTTCAAGCGACGATGACGATTTAGCAGCAGGTATCTTTAACCAAGTAAACGGAAACTGGGATTTACTAGATATTGATGCAGATAAAGATGCAATCGCTAAGACAATCTTTGGTACAGATCCTGTAAAGGAGGATGTTGGTGATAGCGTTCTTGTTATCTATAATAAGGAATTAACAACTTATTCATACTCTTCATCTTCAATTACTCTTGAAGCTGGCAAGTATTACAAAGTATCTGTTGATGTTTTAACAAAGGATGTTAAGTATATAACTGAAGCTGATGTTGATGAAGACGATAGTGATTATGATTCATATAAGAACAAAAACTTAATTGATTCAGCTACATTAACATTAAAAGTTAATAACAAGTCATACTCTTTCGGTAAGGCAACAGAAAAAGAAGTAAGTTCAACAGCTACAACTGAGGAAATAGAAGAATATAACTTAGCCAAAGCAAGAACAGTAAATAATACAGAATGGACAACTTATACTTGGTATATTGCCCTTGATGAAGAAATCACTGATTCAGTTTCAGCTACATTAACAATGTCAGTTGGTGGCAAGAATGTTTCATACTGGGCTTCTGGTTACTTATTCATGGATAACTTCTTAGCTCAAGAAATGACAGAAGCAGACTTCACTGCTGCAGCTAAAGAAGAAGACTATGCTGTTAAGGAAGATCATACATATAATGATGTAGTAAAGAATAACTATAAGATTACATATACTTCTGAAGATGCTTCAGCCGAAGAGGAAGAAGAGGAAGAAGAAGAGGAAGAAGAGGAAGAAACAAAAGAAAATAACTTACTATGGTTATACATAACATCAGGCACAATCGGTGGAATTATAGTTATCGTTCTTATAATCTACTTTATCAAGAAATATGCTCCAAAGAAGAAAAAGACATTTAAGAAGTCTAAAGCTTCTACAAGCAATGATAATTCAAGAGATAAGTTTAAAGACTAATTAATCAAAAGCCTCTCAGTTAATTGAGAGGCTTTTTTTAAGGCAATAAAACAAATTTTGAGAAAAAATATATGAGAATAGAAAAAGTCTCTATAAATGACGCAAATGAGCTTTTAAGCATCTATGCACCTTATGTACTTAATACTGCTATTTCATTTGAAACAAAAGTTCCAAGTATAAAAGAATTTGAAAGAAGAATAAAAAGCATAAGTAAAAAATATCCTTATATAAAAGCTGTGGATGAGAATAATCAGATTCTAGGATATGCCTATGCAAATACATTTAAAAATAGACAAGCATATGATTGGTCAGTTGAAGTTACTATTTATGTAAAGGAAGGATACACTAAACATAAAATAGGCAGTACTTTATACAAAAGCCTTGAACTTTCTTTAAAAGACATGGGGATTCTAAACCTAAACGCATGTATCACCTACCCTAAAGACAATGATTCTAACCTAAATACAGATAGTTTTCTATTTCATCAAAAAATGGGATATTCACTTGTTGGCACATTACATAATAGTGGTTTTAAATTTAATAAATGGTATGACATGATATGGATGGAAAAAATGCTTGATGAACATCCATATAATCCTAAAAAAATAAATTTTGGTCATTGGATATTATTTGAATAGTTCTTATTAATGCCATTTACGACAAAAATTTTGGCGTAAATCAATTTGGCGTAAATGGCGTAAATCAAAATTTAAAAAATTATTTTAATATATTCCAATAACCTTTTGTCTTTCCTACTCTTTCTATATAACCTTTTTCTCTTAAAGCTTTTAGTGATCTTTGAACACTTCTACTGCTTTTATTTACTAAGTTAACAATTTCAGAAACAGATGTTTTTGGATTTTTCTTTAAAATATTTAGAATTATTTCCTCATCGTTTTCTAATTTAAGTTCATTTAAATTAACCACATTAGAATTTTCTCTATAGAATATAAATGTGAAACCTTCTCTTGAACATTGATAAGAAGTTTTTATTGAGTTCTTTTTACATTCTTCATAAACTCTTTTAAATCCACTACTATAAGACTCAACCTCATCACATAAAAACAAAGTTTTTAAAATTAAAGGATTTCTAATTAAAGATGGAATATTTTCCTTTATAAAATCTTCTGGCTTATACCCTACTGGAAACTCTCCAGGATTATATATTCTTACAAAACTAGGATGAATAGATATTTCATGTTCTGTGTTTGTATTGTATCGAGCATGAGCAAAACTATTACAAATAATTTCTCTTATTGATCTTATAGGAATTTCAGGTGTTTCAACTCTTTCAAATCCCACGATATCAGCTCTCCATCTTATATTTTTCTTTATATATGAGTTTGCTTCTTCAATTAATTTTATTATGTTTCCATTAACCCTATTAATATCTATAAATGTTAATTTTTCATCAGTAGCAAAAACGGCCATTTTTAATACAATTGGTTCGTTTTTTGAAAAAAGTAAATTCCCTGCGTTTGTTAAATAATTGTTTTTTATTAATCCTAATTTCTTTAACAACCTTTCTGTATCAAATTCTTCATCTTTTAATCTACCACATGCAGTAGCTTTATTATAAAATTTCTTTAAGTCATCAACATCCACATCATCTATGGTATACTCAGTTAATTCCTCATCCCAACTTCCTTGTTTGTTATATTCAAATAGTTGTCTAAGTTCATTAGGAGGCAAAATTCTATCTTCATCAGAAGTTCTTATATAATATTTACCATTACAAGAATAAGGTCTATCTTTGCCTTTAAAGGTTACTTCTACCACTTCTTTTTCATCTATTATCTTTTTACTAACAGTAGGAACGATTTGTGGCTCAATACTTTCAAAAATTTTCCTTGAAACGTCTCTTAAAGTATTTTCATTAACCATTTGTCCAACAACTTCTCCATTTGGATAAACACCAAAATAAATCGTGCCCATTCCATGTTTATTTAGCATAGCACAAATTGATTGCAATGCTTCATTAAGCTCTCCTGTTGTTTTCTTAAATTCTAATGTTTCATCTTCGTGACCTAAGTTCATATTCCACCTCTTGCATAAGTATTATATCATTAAAATTGATTTACGACAAGAATTTTGGCGTAAATCAATTTGGCGTAAATGGCATAAATCAAAAATTTAATTTTTAAACTTTAAAATTAAATTTTTATATAAAAAATGCCAATTTCAAAGCATTTTTACAATTTTCCACTTACGACATAAAAATCCATTTTGGCGTAAATGAAAAATGACTGGCAATACAATGCCAGTCACTTAAAGATTAAACTCTTTTTATTCGTACTCTACTACATCTGTCCAACGAAGTAAGAACTCTCTTTCATTTTCCTTACCCTTTACTAATTGTGATGCAGCAACAATTGGGATCCATTTTAAGATGTATTGTTTCTCTGTATTACTCTTTTTAGCAAACAAATCCAAGTATTTATCTGCAATTTCTTTGGAATAATTTAAAGAGAATAATAAGTAACTACGTGCAACATCAGCTGATGCATTTCCTTGAGTTGCGTGCGACCAGTCTATAATGTATGGTGTTCCATCTTTAGAAATAATAATATTACTTGGATTAAAGTCACCATGACATACTTTACTATGCTTTGGCATACCATTTAGTCTTGTATGAAGATTATATTTAGTTTCTTCATCAATTGGTGATTCTGAAATTTTTCTCTTCATTTTATCGGTAATCTTATTCAAAAGTGGAGCTTTTTGCGCATGAACTGTCATTTGTAAGTCTACAAAGAACTCTAAATGTTTATCTAGATTCTTAGGGTCTTCTTTCATTATTTGTTCTAATGTTTTACCTTCTATGTAGTCCATAGTTATAGTCCATTTATCATCAACCTTTCCTACATTAATAAGTTTTGGTATGTGAAGATCTGTACTTTCTACTCTTGCTTGATTTAAAGCTTCATTTAGAACATCAGCTTTTGAAAATTCTGGATCAAAGACTTTTATGACCTTATCACCATCCACATAAATTTTTTTGTTTTTGCGTTCCGCAATGATTTTTCCTAAACTCATAAGTTTTCCCCCCTTATCGTTTACTACCTATATTATAAACTAAATTTCACTTAATTGAAATACACAAGAATTTCTTAATACAATTTTTTATAAATCCATCTTTTTGTGAATACTATTTTGAACGAAATAAAGACCATAAGAAATTCCAAGAGTTACTAAATACATAACTATAAGTGAAATTGGCACTGCCCACATTTTTCCACCAAAGGTAAATCCATAAAAATCTGGCCAAACTTTTAGTATAACTACAGTTATTACATATACTATGCTATAAAGAAATATTGAAAGTAATCCTAAAGGTACAAGTTTTAGTGGTATTTTTTTCTCTGTAGATAAAAATATTGTTGAAATAATTGAAAGAATCGGAATAATTCCATGCAAGTATAAACAAGGACCTGCAAATATCATGGAAAAACCCTGCATAGGTCCTAAAAAGCATATACAAGTAAGGAAGGTTACACTTACAGCTACTGTACCTATAAATTGGCACAAAATTGCCCATAAAGGCACTTCACTTTTACCACTTATGATACTATTTATATTAAAAGGAATTATAAGCATTGTCATAAATCCAACCAAAATATTAGATAAGTTAGTAAAGTACCTAAAAGTTTCTGTTTCTGATGTCATATTACCGGTAATTCCACCTATAAGCATTGAACATATTGCATAAAAAACTAAAATAACAATTATGGAATTAACAGTAAGAGCAACAATATTTATTATTTTTGATTTATTCATTTTTTCTCTATTCCTTGCTTCTTTTAATCATTATACAATATTTAATAATGTTAAATTTATAAAAATCTTACATATTCATTCCTTTAAATAAAAGTACAATAAAGTACAATAAAATTTTCAAAGTACAATGAAGTACAACGAAATACAAAATTCTTTATAGAAACACCAAAATACTCAAAATTTTATCTAAATAAAATTAAGATTTTAAATATTCTATATATTTTTGATAATTGAATGCTATTAATTCTTATTTTCTTTCCATTTTTTAATAGCTTTTATCATTACAGGATCGTTTAATGGAATATATTCATCATAATATATTTCTTTATATGCATATATTCCAGAATTTTTAAGCACTTCATATGATATACTATCAAGTATAACATCCGCGTCTGGATAGTGCTCAAACGATATGTTTGCATAAAAAAAGGAACAAAACTCTATCGCATTTGGTATTTTATGATTTTGTCCTTCATAACACCAAAACAGATTAGCATAATTCAATATTTGTTCTTCCGTTTTGCACTCATTGACAAGATAATCATACCAACACTCATATATGTTTATCCAATTGTTATTTTTGATTAAATTATCGGCAATATTTATATATTCATTATAAACATCTTCATTTTCAAAATCTTTTTCAAAATCAATACTAAATATTTTTTTTGTTATTTCTTTTATTGTATTCATCTATTTTCTCCTCCATTTTGATTTACTATTAAATATTTCTGGGTGACTTTTAAACAATTTATTTAAATAATCATCGACCTTTGCTAAAGACCTAACATTTGGTTTATAATGACCACTTTTATTATCTATTGAAACTATTTTCCCTTTTGAAAAAGTAATCATTCCTGCACATTGAACTCTTGGATTTGTCCCTCCTATCAAAGTAGGATGAGGTGCATGTCCATTTACTTTATTGGGATTAAATCTCTTTCCAAATATTAAATCACCATATTCATCTAAAACATATTGTAAAGTTCCATGAGCTCTATTATTTCCCAAGTTTATCCCACCATTTTTTATAGCATCGACCAAATTAATAGCAGTTGGATTTCTAAAATACCCTTCAACAGGATTATATATACTAGAATCTTTTTTATCCAATGCCAGCAAATCTGCACAAACCAAATACGTATTTGCAAATGGTTGAGATTTTTCAATTGTACCACTGTAGATTCCTGAAATTCCACTACCCATTTTATTTACCTCCTTTAACACGGGAGATATAACTTGAGTAATTTATGAATTTAGTTTCATTAATAAATTCACTAAATACTTCATCAGGCATTGCGCCATACACCAATACGACTTGAGGTTTTAATACTTTAAGCATTTCCCTAAGTCCTATTTTAAAGTAATACTTATTTTCATATCCTTTTATACATCCATACGTACTAATTGAAACAATATCATTAGTTGGAAGTCCATCAAAACAAAACTCTAAACTTCTTTCATCACCCCATCTAACATTCGGAATTACATATATTCCATTTTTCTCCAAATAAAATCCTATCGCTCTATTCATATAGGTGTTTGTAATTTGCAAACATAATGGCATGTCCCTATATAAAGAACAATCTGGAGAAATAACTTGAGAAAATTTAGACAATTCAGCTATATATTTCTTTGTATGCGTTAAAACCTGTTTAAAAGTCTTATCATGCATATAGAAATTAATTGCTATGTCATTATCTTTTACTTTCCTTCTCTTATCAAAAGGAATCATATCCTTTGGAATAAGAATTGTCTCATGTTTAGAAAGTACTGGAATTTGGTACTTTCCAACAAATACCGCATTAACTACCAAATATGATGAATATCCATCATCAATAATCGTTTTGGACATATCTTATGTCCTCCTTTTTTAGATTCAAACATTTCTTGTTTGTATTTTTATTTTAAAGAAGGAATAAAATAGTCCGTATTTTTAGAAAATACACATTTTTAGCCAATTTTTGGTCATATTTAGCTAATTGCACCACTATTCAATACATTTTGTATTTTCATAAAATATTTTTTGTTTATAAAATATCTATTTTTAAATCATTAACGAGATCCTCCGCTGTGTTTATATCAATTTTGTTACTTAAGATAAAGTTATATATAACATCATCACGATTATATATAGATAAAGTAGTTCCATTTAGTTCTAATAAAAAATTCCTTTCACTTTTTGGGATTTTTAAACCAATTAAAATTTTTATAATTGTTCTTTTCTCAAATTTATTTTTTTTATTATTTTTAATCTTGCTAAACACATCTCTAGGAAGTGATGTCTCCATTTCAAAATCCGATACAGTCCAGTTTTTTTCTTTAAACAAAAATGTAAAATATTCAGATAATGATGCTGATTTATTTTTAAAAAATATGTTATTAATTGATTTCATTTCTGATAAATAATGTTGATAATTATTTACATCTTCGCTATTTTCAATCATTCTAATTCCTAATATTTTTTTATTTTCTAATAATTCAGTAAATTTAATTGTTTTATTGTTTTTAGTTATAAATGTTTTATTATTATAAGAAACATAATCAGATAAAATCATATTCCTAAATTCTTCATCATTAATATATAAGTCAAATGCTTCTTTTAAAGAAATATTGCTTTTACCATCTAATTCTTCTAATTCATCATATATTTTAGGGGCTACAAAATCTATCAATCCTTCTATTTTCGATTTTTTTATTGCTATTTTATAGTTTTCTATTAAATTATTAATAAATTTTATATTTTCTACATTATCCCAACTAATTAAATTATCCTTTAAATATTCTAAATCATTAATTTTATTCTCATAATATTTTTCAATATTAGCGACAGATACAATGTCTAGCTTACTTAGTAATGCACAACTAAGAATTTCAATTTTATTTTCATAATCAAAATATTTTAAAATATACATAGCCAAAACATTTATTGGAGTATAAGCCATTGATTTAAATAATATTTTCATCAAGTCAATCTTTTTATGCTCCTTTTCTATAAAATCAAATATCCAGTCTCTTAATTCAATTTTATTTATATTTTTTGAAACAAACATTTGAAATTGATATATATCATAGATTTTATCTTCTAAAATAATTTTAATACATTCATTTAAAAATAATGTATATTCATTTTTAAATATAACAACTCCAAGCGACTCTATATCATTATTTTTATTTTTTATAAACATTTTTGAGTAAACTTTTATATAGTTTTTATTAATCGAAAGAATTTCATTTAAATTTTTATAATCATAATCATTTTCTTCGCATTCTATCAAAAATTCATATATTTTAATAGCTAATTTAATATCCAGATTTGCTAATTCTTTAAATGCATCAACCCTATAAAAAATATAATTTAAATACATTTTTGCAATAAACTTATTATAATCTTTCTTTTTATAAAACGCCTTAATTAAATCTAGATAACTAATATTACATTTTTTTGCAATATTTATTAAATTTCCTACACTTCTTTTGTATGAAGCATTTGTATATCTGTCATACTTTAATTTCAACCAACTATCAAACTCATATGGTTGTTCTAGATTCTTTTCACTTACTATACTATAAAAATTGTAAAGATATTCGTCTTTTACACTATCATTTTCCATATTCTTTAAAACAATATAAGTTCGATCAAAATCTAAAAGATTAATCATTTTATATACTACATTATATGGGGAAATATTATATTTAATGAACACATTAAATATTTTATTATCATATTCTTCTATCACATTTAATAAAATATTTAAAAACATAACAAACTTTCCAGAATTAATTTGATTTATTATAACTGCACATTTATTTAAATCTTTATAAATAGATATTTTGTTTGATAAATAATATTGTTTAATGCTATCTTTTTGTTTTATCTCAAATTCCCTATATGTTTCATCTTTGGCCATTTTATTAAAAATAATCGAAATAATTTTTTCATATTTACTATTTGCACACAACAAATTATCAATTTTACATTTTATCGAATTATCATGTAGTCTCACATATAATATTGCTTGAATAATTTCCTTATATGTTTTGTCACTCAAATAATCATTAATCAATTTTAAATCATTTGATACAATATTGATATTATCTTTAATTGCAATATTTTTTGAATAATTTATAATTAATTTCAATCCTTTTTCAAAATCATATTTAAATAGATATTTAAAACTTAATGTTCTCAACAGTATTACATCGTTTATCCCATCATTTATTTCGTATGAAATAAAGTTTATTTCATTATTATTTATCATTTTTGTTTCATCAAATGTAAAATTTAAATAGGATGTAATTAAATTATAAAAGCAATCATTTAAAATACTTCTTGAATCAATATATGTAACAAATTTTATCAAATATACAAATTTGTTTTTAATACTTTCATAATCTAGTTTATATGCTTCTTGTATTGCCTTATATATAATTTCTTTATCTTGTGATTTATCCAATAATTTGCATATTCCCTCTACTGCAATATTGTTATATTTAGATTTGGCTAAATTAACAAATATTTTAAGTAAATAATCCATACTTTTATCATTTTTATAATTATTTACGCCATCCTTAAAATCATTTACTATATAGTCTAGAATCAGTACTGCAAAATCTAATTCAATGTCATGTTTTAATTCTATATTATCTATATTTTCACAAACATATATTACTTCATTTTTTACATAATCAAGCAGTTCTTTATCTAAACTAAAACTTAATAAAACACAAATTATTTCGATAATTCTATTTTTATAATACTTGTAATATTTGCTTATTAATTCATTGATTTTTATATATTTCTTTTCAATTAAAAAATAATATAATAAGTAATCAGAAAAACATTGATCATTTATTCTAACCACATTCATATACTCATCTACAATTTCCATGGATATTAGAATGTTAATGTTATTTAAGAATACTTCTTTACTAATATTTAATATATTTAATATTGGAGAAATATAAAATATTTTGTCTAGGTAAATACTTTTGAAAAAAGCTATTATGCAAGCAGTTAATATAAGATTGTCATCTTTGTCAATCTTTGACATTTCAACTTTATAAAATTTATTAACTATATCCAAAGTATTATATATAGAGGATATAGAGTTTGCTTTACATGTAACATCTGCTGCAATATAAGCAATTCTAATATTGCCTTTTGAAATATTTACTATTTGATTTAGCCATTCATTATTTGTAATTAGCATGTTTTCTCTTATTGCTTCTTTTATAAATAAATTTTCTATTGGCTTAATTTCTTTAGTAACAATTTCAATTTTATTATTTATTATTTCATTTAGATAATTTCTAATAGTACATAGTACTTTAATATTTCCATTGTTTTTATATTTTAAAAATTCAAATAATTTATCAAATTCTTTATAATTATTTACGTCATCAATAAATATTATATATTCTTTATTATAATTTATTTCTTGTTCAAGCAAAACAATATAATCCGTAAAACTTTTTGTGCACAATATTTTAGTTTCAGGTTTTTTTGATATATATTTTTCCATTACTGCTACCGCAAGTCTGGTCTTACCCACACCTGCAGGCCCTGTCAAAACTAAATAATCATACTTATTTAATATTTCATAGATATCCTTAACATCCTTATCTCTTCCAACAAGTTTTGTGTTAAGTAATTCAGATATATTATTTTTATGCTTTTTAAATGTATTTAAGTCATCAAGAGATAACAACATAGTTTTTAATTTCCTTCTATTATATTTTAATTATAACATGAAATAATCTAACGCTTAATAATTAACCAGAACATCAACAACATTAAATTCGTCTATATAAGGAATATATATCTCTAATTTTTATGATATATTAATTTTTTAATATATTTAGATAAAAAATATATTGCACAAGCAACACATATATCCACTCTAAAAATGCTGTAAAATACCTACCATTTACACCTATTTCAAGCAAAACAAGATATTATCTTTTCTTACATTACCTACTATCAAATAGTAGGTAATTATATTGTCTAGTTATTATCACTATTTTTAGACCATTTAATCAATTAAAATTTTAAATTACTGCTATTTCTTATAGTTACTTTTGTATCTATTTGCTATTTCAATTATTTTAGGATCCTTCCAAAATTGATAATAAGGATCTTTCATTAAATCAATTCCTAAAGCTTGATTTGCAAAATCATCAAAAATCTCACAATCGTCCCATCTTTTTTTTAAATCAACTTTAAACAATATATATCCAATTAAATCATATGGATCATATTTATAAGGAATTTTAAAATTAAGGCCTACATAATGCACAAACAAATTAACAAAATTTATTACATCATCTTCAGTTTCACACTCATTTCGAAGATAGTAATCAAAACATTTATAAATATTTTCCCACACATTATTTTTTAAAATATTTTCAAAAATAATATCAAGTTCTTTCTGTTCATTACTTGTTGTTTTCATGTAATTTTTTCCAAATATTTTCTTACAAATATCATTATTTATTTTATCCATTTTCCTTTTCTCCTTTAAATAAATATTTTGGCAACTTATCAAATGCATTTTTAGCTACTTTCATTGACTTGATATTCGGTTTATAATGACCACTCATATTATCATAAAAGAGAATTTTACCTTCTTGCAAATGTAATATGCCTGCCATTTTCACACGTGGATTTGCACCTCCTATTAAAGTAGGATGCGGTGTTGCTTTACCATCAAAGCCATTCCCGTTTCTTTCAGCTACAATAATATTATCATCCATATCAATAACATATGTCATACTTTTATTACGCTTGTTCGAAATAATATATTCTCCATTTATTACATCTATAATATTTTTAGCGGTAGAGTTCTTATCATAAGTGCCATTCACGTAAACACCTCTATCTATATCAAATTGTAACATATCCTCACATACTTTATAACTTATACTATAAGGTTGAGATTTTTCAATTGTACCACTGTAGATTCCTGAAATTCCACTACCCATTTTATTTACCTCCTTTAACACGGGAGATATAACTTGAGTAATTTATGAATTTAGTTTCATTAATAAATTCACTAAATACTTCATCAGGCATTGCGCCATACACCAATACGACTTGAGGTTTTAATACTTTAAGCATTTCCCTAAGTCCTATTTTAAAGTAATACTTATTTTCATATCCTTTTATACATCCATACGTACTAATTGAAACAATATCATTAGTTGGAAGTCCATCAAAACAAAACTCTAAACTTCTTTCATCACCCCATCTAACATTCGGAATTACATATATTCCATTTTTCTCCAAATAAAATCCTATCGCTCTATTCATATAGGTGTTTGTAATTTGCAAACATAATGGCATGTCCCTATATAAAGAACAATCTGGAGAAATAACTTGAGAAAATTTAGACAATTCAGCTATATATTTCTTTGTATGCGTTAAAACCTGTTTAAAAGTCTTATCATGCATATAGAAATTAATTGCTATGTCATTATCTTTTACTTTCCTTCTCTTATCAAAAGGAATCATATCCTTTGGAATAAGAATTGTCTCATGTTTAGAAAGTACTGGAATTTGGTACTTTCCAACAAATACCGCATTAACTACCAAATATGATGAATATCCATCATCAATAATCGTTTTGGACATATCTTATGTCCTCCTTTTTTAGATTCAAACATTTCTTGTTTGTATTTTTATTTTAAAGAAGGAATAAAATAGTCCGTATTTTTAGAAAATACACATTTTTAGCCAATTTTTGGTCATATTTAGCTAATTGCACCACTATTCAATACATTTTGTATTTTCATAAAATATTTTTTGTTTATAAAATATCTATTTTTTGACTAGTGCAAACTAACACAGGAACACATTCAGATTTATTAGACATATAAGAAGTATTCATAGTTTGTTTTAATACAAAAAGAAGTGAGCCAAATTGACTCACTTCTCTTTGTATTGTATGTTTATTTATCTAATTAAACTTTTTCATGAGTACCATAATAAGCATTTAAGTACATTTGCTTAATTTCGCTCATTAATGGATATCTAGGATTTGCTCCTGTACATTGATCATCAAATGCTTGCTCTACCATAGCATCTAATCTATCTAAGAAATCTTTTTCGTCAATACCATAATCTTTTATTGTCTTCTTAATACCAATCTTTTCTTTTAATTCATCAATCTTAGCAATTAAATTCTCAAGTTTTTCTTCATTTGTTTTACCTTTAACTCCTAAGTAATCTGCAACTTCACAATATCTTTCTAGAGTATGTGGATATTGATATTGAGAGAATGTTCCCATCTTTGTTGGAACAGGGTCAGCATTAAATCTTAAAACTTCGTCAATCATTAAAGCATTTGCAATACCATGTGGTAAATGATGGAAAGCACCAAGCTTATGAGCCATAGAGTGACATACACCTAAAAAGGCGTTAGCAAAAGCCATACCTGCCATATTTGCAGCATTAGCCATCTTTTCACGAGCTACAGCATCATGTAAACCATCTTCATATGCTCTTGGTAAATATTCAAAAATCATCTTTAATGAACGAAGTGCTAAACCATCTGTATAATCTGTTGCCATAATTGAAGCAAATGCCTCTAAATCATGAGTTACAGCATCAATACCAGATGCAGCTGTTAATCCCTTTGGAGCACTCATCATCATATCAGCATCAACTATTGCCATATTTGGCATTAATTCATAATCTGCAAGTGGATACTTAACACCTGTTTGTTCATCAGTAATAACAGCAAATGGAGTAACTTCAGAACCAGTACCTGCTGATGTAGGTACAGCTATAAAGTAAGCCTTTTCACCCATTTTTGGGAATGTGTATACTCTTTTTCTAATATCCATGAATCTCATAGCTAAATCTAAGAAGTTAACCTCTGGATGTTCATACATTACCCACATAATCTTTCCTGCATCCATAGCAGAACCACCACCAAGGGCGATGATACAATCTGGTTTAAATGCGTTCATAGCAGCTGTTCCTTCTTTTGCACAAGCAAGAGTTGGATCCGGTGCAACATTTGAGAATGTAGTATAAGCAATACCCATCTCATCTAACTTATCCATAATAGGCTTAGCATAGCCATTATTAAATAGGAATGAGTCTGTAACAATAAATGCTCTCTTCTTTCCTAAAACATTCTTTAATTCATCTAAAGCAACTGGAAGACATCCTTTCTTTAAATATACCTTTTGAGGTGCTCTAAACCACAACATATTTTCTCTCCTTTCTGCTACTGTCTTTATATTTAATAAATGCTTAATTCCAACGTTTTCACTAACACTATTGCCACCCCATGTACCGCAACCTAATGTTAAGGATGGAGCTAATTTAAAGTTATATAAATCACCAATACCGCCGTGAGATGAAGGAGTATTTACAAGGATTCTACATGTTTCCATTCTATCTTCAAATTTTGCTAATTTTTCTTTTCCACGTAGTGGATCAATATATATTGAAGATGTATGTCCATGACCACCATCACAAACCAATGTTTCTGCCTTATCTACAGCATCATCAAAATCTTTAGCTCTATACATTGCTAAAACTGGAGATAACTTTTCATGAGCAAACTCTTCAGATAAATCTGTAGATTCAACCTCACCTATTAATATCTTTGTCTTTTCAGGAACATCAACGCCAGCAAGAGCTGCAATTGTATGAGCCTTTTGACCTACTATCTTTGCATTTAATGCACCATTTATTAAAATTGTTTTTCTAACTTTTTCTTTTTCTTCTTCATTTAAGAAATAACAACCACGAGCCTTAAATTCTTTCTTTACTGCATCATATACACTATCTAATGCAACTACAGATTGCTCAGATGCACAAATCATACCATTATCAAAAGTCTTAGAATGGATAATTGAGTTTACTGCTAAAACAACATCAGCTGAATCATCAATAATAGCTGGAGTATTACCAGCTCCAACGCCAAGTGCTGGCTTTCCTGAAGAGTATGCAGCTTTTACCATTCCAGGACCACCTGTTGCTAAAATTATATCTGCTTCTTTCATAAGAAGGTTTGTCATTTCAAGTGATGGAATATCTATCCAACCAATAATACCCTCTGGAGCACCTGCTTTTACTGCAGCTTCTAAAACTATTTTAGCAGCAGCTATTGTAGACTTTTTAGCTCTTGGGTGTGGAGAGATAATAATACCATTTCTTGTCTTTAATGATATTAATGTTTTAAATATTGCTGTTGATGTAGGATTTGTTGTTGGAATTACTGCACCAACTAATCCTATTGGCTCATAAAGCTTTTTAATACCATAAGCTGTGTCTTCTTCAAAAACACCTACGGTTTGAGTATTTTTATATTTATTGTAAATATATTCTGCTGCATAATGGTTCTTTATAACCTTATCCTCAACAATACCCATACCTGTTTCTTCTACCGCTAGTTTTGCTAGTGGTATTCTTTCCTTATTTGCTGCCATAGCAGCTTCAAAGAAAATCTTGTCAACTTGCTCTTGTGTGTAAGTAGCAAACTTCTTTTGTGCTTCCCTAACACCAGCAATGACTTGTTCTAACTTTTCAACGCTATCTACGATATCGTACATTTTTACGTCTCCTTTATATATAAAAATTTTTGTTCAAATTTTAGTGGATATAAACGAATGTTTGAATAATCAATATTTTTTATATCGATATATATATTATCTATTGAAAAATCATATGTCAACTATAATTTATATATATTTTTCTAATATTGGTATAATTTGATTTTTAATTGTAAAGATTATGTAAACAAACCTTTTAAAATATGATAGAATAGATACGCACTTTAAGGAGTGGTATTATGTTAAATTATGTAGAATGTGTTAATTATATGGAAGGATTATCTAAATTTGGTAGTGTTTTTGGTTTAGATACTATCAAAGCTTTTCTAAATAGACTTGATAATCCACAAAATAGTTTAAAAATAATTCAAGTAGCAGGAACTAATGGTAAAGGCTCTGTTTGTGCTTATCTTACAAAGATTCTTTCAGTCTCTGGCTACAAGGTAGGGACATTTAATTCCCCATCAGTTTTTTCTTATAACGAAAGATTTTCTATAAATGGAAAAGAAGTAGATAACGATACTATCACAAAATATATAAATATCGTTAAGGAAGAGAGAGATAAACTAGAGCAAGAACACTCAATTTCACTTCCAACTGCCTTTGAATTAGAGTTTGCAGCAGCATGCTTAATGTTTAGAGATTTAAATTGCGATATTGTAATACTTGAAGTCGGAATGGGCGGAAGATTAGATGCCACAAACGCAATAGATAATAAATTGCTTTCTATTATCACAACAATAGATTTAGATCATACAGAATACTTAGGCAATACCAAAGAAGAAATAGCTAGAGAAAAATTTGGCATTGTTAAAGATATTCTAGTTACTTATAAACAAGAAGATGAGGTAATGAAAGTCTTTAAACAAGCTAAAATACTAGTTGTTGCTAAAGAGCCTACTCTACTTATAGCTAATAGCTCAGGATTAACATTTAAATATGGCTTTAATACATATAAGATTCAAATGCTTGGAAAACACCAATTAATAAATGCTTCCCTTGCTATTGCAGCTGTAAAAGTTTTAAATAAGCTTGGATATAAAATTTCACAAGAAAACCTATATAAAGGATTATTTTTAACACGCTGGCCAGGTAGATGCGAAAAAATCGAAGTAAAGAATAAATTATTCATACTAGATGGTGCTCATAATCCAAGTGGTGCTAAAACTCTTCACGATGCAATAAAGCTTCATTTTAACGATACTAAAAAGGCATTTGTGTTTGGCGTATTTAAAGACAAGGATGTTGTAGGAATACTTGAAAACATGAAAGATCTTTTATCCGATATGTATGTAGCTTGTGCTCCAACATCTAGAGCTTTAGACCTTCCATCACTTGAAAAGATTTGTCAAAATTATTCTAATAATGTTATAACTAATGAAAGTATTTCTAAAGCAATAATAAATGCCTATAATTCTGACTGTAATGTCATTATAGTATTTGGATCTCTAAGCATTTTAAATGAAGCCAAAGAATGTATAAGAGGATTAAATGGACAAGAATAAGATAGAACAAGCAATAAAAGATTTATTAGATGCAATAGGCGAAGATAAAGATAGACCAGGTCTTAAAGATACTCCAAATAGAGTTGCAAGAATGTATGAGGAAATCTTAAGCGGCTATAATGATGATGCTGCTATTCATTTAAGCAAAACTTTTGATGTTAAAACTAGCGATATAGTTATTGAGAAAGATATTCAATTTTCTTCAATGTGTGAACATCATTTAATGCCTTTTTTCGGAAAAATTCATATAGCTTATATACCAAATGGCAAAGTTGTAGGTTTATCTAAACTTGCAAGATGCGTAGAAGTTTATGCTAAAAGATTACAACTACAAGAACAACTAACAAATAATATTTGCCAAGCTTTAATGGATTATCTAAAGCCAAAGGCAGCAATTGTAGTTTGCGAGGCAGAACATACTTGTATGACATGTAGAGGTGTTAGAAAAATGGGCTCAAAAACTATAACCTACTCTGTTCTTGGAGATATTAACGAAACACAAAAGAATCATATTATTTCAATTTTATTAAAATGATTATAGGAAATAAAACATTCATTTCTGGAACTCACATAATGGCAATAGTAAATCTTACGCCAGATTCTTTTAATGAAAACTCTAGATGTGATATAAGCAATGTTTTAAATAAAGTTGAAACGATGATAAATGATGGTGCTGAAATCATAGATTTAGGTGCCCAATCAACAAGACCTGGACACATCACTATTTCATATGAAGAAGAAATATCTAGACTTATTGAACCTTTAAAATTAATTAAAACACACTTTAACATCCCTATCTCTGTAGACACATATTATCCACAAGTTGCAAATGTTGCATTAGATAATGGCGCAGACTTAATTAATGATATTTGGGGTCTTCAATATGGGGATAAATCAATGGCAAGTGTTATTGCAAAATATAATGCATCAACTTGTATAATGCATAACCAAAATACAACTGATTATAAAGATTTGTTTGAAGATATAAAGTCATTTTTAAAAGAGAGTTTAATTCTTGCAAAAAAGGCTGGCATTCAAGATGATAAAGTTTGTCTTGATGGTGGAATAGGTTTTGGAAAAGATATTAATCAAAACTGGGAACTTTTAAGAAACTATGATAAACTAAATACACTTGGTTATCCCCTTCTTTTAGGAACGTCAAGAAAAAGAATGTTTGGTGGCGAAGTAAAGGATAGACTAAATGGCACTCTAGAATCTACAAGAATAGCTTGTCAAAAAGGCATATTATTTGTTAGAGTTCATGATGTAAAAGAAAACGCAAAAGTTATAGAGGAAGAATATGCAAAGCTCAATAGAAATTAATAACCTTGTAATAAAAGCATGTCATGGGGTTTTAGAATTTGAAAAAAGTGAACCTCAACCTTTTGTATTCTCTGGAAAATTTTATTTAGATTTTTTATCTGCTGCAAATACTGATGATTTAAATAAATCTATTTCTTATTGCGATATAATGCAAGACATATCTAATTTTTGCAAAAACAATACATTTAATTTAATAGAAACATTAGCTTATAAAACTGCGCTACTTATTTTAAATAAATACCCACAAATATATAAAGTTGATTTAAATTTAAAAAAGCCTGAAGCGCCATATGGTCTAACTTTTGATTCAGTAGGCGTTAATGTTTCCCTATCTTGGCATACTGTGTATTTGTCTTTAGGCAGTAATCTTGGAAATAAAGAAGAAACACTAAATAAAGCCCTAGAACTTTTAGATAACGATGAAATTAAATTAACAAACAAATCTTCATTCTATAAAACACAACCATATGGTGGTGTTGCAGATAAAGAGTTTGTAAATATGGCTTGTGAAATAAAAACAGTTTTATCTCCATTTCAACTTCTTAATAAAATACATGAAATTGAAGCCTCACTTGGAAGAACAAGAGAAATCCATTGGGGAAATAGAACACTTGATATTGATATAATTTTCTATGATGATATTAAACTTAATACAAAAGATTTAATTATTCCTCATAAAGATTACAAAAATAGAGATTTTGTATTAATTCCACTTCAAGAAATAGCTCCATTTTTAGACTTATAAAATTACTTTAAAATCTTTTTTAAGAAGAAACCAGTTTTTGAATTTGCATTATTTGCAACTTCTTCAGGCGTTCCTTGAGCAATTATTTCACCGCCCATATCTCCGCCTTCTGGTCCTAAATCTATTATATGGTCCGCAACCTTTATAACATCTAAATTATGCTCTATTACTAAAACTGTATTTCCAGCACTTACAAATCTTTGTAGAATATCTATAAGTTTTGCTACATCTGCAGAATGCAATCCAGTTGTTGGCTCATCTAAAATATATAATGTTTTGCCTGTATTTTTTCTAGAAAGCTCTGTAGCAAGTTTTACACGTTGTGCCTCTCCACCTGACATTGTAGTTGCAGATTGCCCTACTTTTAAATATCCAAGTCCAACATCAACTAGTGTTTTTAATTGCCCATAAATTTTAGGTTGATTGCTAAATAGTTCACAAGCCTCATCTATTGTCATCTCAAGAACATCAGCTATCGTTTTTCCTTTATATCTAACTTCAAGAGTTTCTCTATTGTATCTATGACCACCACATACTTCACATGGAACATATACATCACTTAAAAAGTTCATTTCAATCTTTATAATTCCATCACCAGAACAATTTTCACATCTACCACCACTTACATTAAATGAAAATCTTCCAGGACCATATCCACGTGACTTTGAGTCTGGAGTTTGTGCAAACAATTCTCTTATAGCTGTAAATACACCTGTATATGTAGCCGCATTTGACCTTGGAGTTCTTCCTATTGGCTGTTGATCAATGTCTATAACTTTATCTACATTTTTAGCACCTTCAAAGCCTTTACAATAAAACAATCCATAACCAGTTTTATTTAACTCATTTTGAAGTGTTGGTAATAAAACTTCATTTACTAAACTTGATTTACCAGAACCTGATACACCCGTTACTGCAATAAACTTACCAAGTGGTATATCAACATCTATATTTTTTAAGTTATTTCTATAAGCACCTTTTATCTTTAAATACTTTCCATTCCCTGGTCTTCTTTGAGTTGGAATAGGTATTGAAAGTTCTCCAGATAAATATTTACCAGTTATAGAATTTTTGTTTTTCATCAAATCTTCAGCCGTTCCAACAGCAACTACGTTTCCACCATTAACACCAGCACCAGGACCTATGTCTACTATATAGTCTGCTCTTCTCATTGTATCTTCATCATGTTCTACAACAATTAAAGTATTACCTATATCTCTTAGATTTTCTAATGAGTTTAAAAGCTTTTCATTATCTGATTGATGAAGTCCTATTGATGGTTCATCAAGGATGTATAAAACCCCAGTTAAGCCAGAACCTATTTGAGTTGCAAGTCTTATTCTTTGGCTCTCACCACCAGATAGTGTTGCAGATGCTCTATCTAAAGTTAAATATCCAAGACCAACACTCTTTAAGAAATTTAATCTTGATAGTATTTCTTTTTTAACTTGTGCCGCAATTATTGCATCCGCTCCTTTTAACTCTAGATTTTCAAATAAATCAATAAGCTTAACAACTGACATTGCACACATTTGATTTATATTTAAATTATTAACAGTAACTGCTAGTGCTTCTTTTTTTAATCTTGCTCCATGACATTCTTCACATGGAATTAAAGTCATAAATTTTTCAAGTGAGTTTTTTATATATTCTGAAGATGTATCACGATATCTTTTATTAATTGTTGGTATTACTCCTTCAAAAGTTTTAGAAATATGACCACTAAATTTTGCTGATTTATATTCAATATCTAATGTATCTCCAGTTCCATATAAAAGCATATTTAATATTTTCTTATCTAAGTTCTTAACAGGAACATCTAAAGAAAACTTATACTTTTTAGATAGTTCTTTATAAAAAGCTGAAGGTATCGCAACAAAGTCTAGCATAAATCCAGTTATATCTAAACCACCCTCATTTATTGTTTTATCCCACTTAATAAATTTATTTGGATCAACTTGGTATGTAAAGCCAAGCCCAGAGCAGCTAGGACATGCTCCAAATGGAGAGTTAAAAGAAAAAGTTCTTGGCTCTAATTCTTCAATAGATATACCACAATCTGGACAAGCATACTTTGTACTTAAAAGTTTTCTTTCTCCATTTATATCTATTTCAACTAGTCCATCACTTAAGTTAATGGCACTCTCTAAAGAATCTGTTAATCTTCTTTGAATACCTTCCTTTATTATTAATCTATCTACAACTATTGATATATTATGTTTAATATTTTTATCTAAGTTTATTTCTTCATCAAAGGTATACTCAGCACCATCTATTTCTACTCTTGCATATCCTCTTTTCTTAAACGAATCTAATTCTTTTTTAAATTCACCTTTTTTGCCTCTAGCAATTGGTGCTAATATTCTAACTTTGGATTTTTCTTGAGCATTTAAAACAATATCTGCTATTTGATCTACTGTTTGATGTTTTATTTCTCTTCCACAATTTGGGCAATGAGGAACACCTATTCTTGCATATAGCAATCTTAAATGATCATAAATTTCAGTAACTGTTCCAACAGTTGATCTTGGATTTTTAGATGTTGTTTTTTGGTCAATTGAAATTGCTGGAGACAAACCTTCTATAGAATCAACGTCAGGCTTATCCATTTGGCCTAAAAATTGTCTTGCGTATGAAGATAAACTTTCTATATATCTTCTTTGTCCTTCCGCAAAAATCGTATCAAAAGCAAGTGAGGATTTACCAGAGCCTGAAAGGCCTGTTAAAACAACTAATTTGTTTTTTGGTATTTCTACATTTATATTTTTTAAATTATTTACTCTTGCACCTTTTATTACAATTTTATCTTTCATTATTCATTCCTTTCATTATCTCTTTAAGTTTACTAATTTCATCTCTATAATGAATAGCCATTTCAAAATCCAAATTACTAGAAGCCAATTTCATTAAGTCTCTTAATCTTAAAATTTCCTTTTCACAATCTTTCTTTGTATACTTGCCATTTTCACCTACGGCCTTTTTAGAGATTTCTAGCGTATTTTTTACTTGTTTTATAATTGTCTTCGGAATTATATTATGCTCCTTATTATAAGCCATTTGAATGTCTCTACGACGATTTGTTTCATCGATTGCTCTTTTCATTGAATCAGTAATAACATCAGCATACATAATAACTTTTGCTTCAGCGTTTCTTGCTGCTCTTCCTATTGTTTGAATTAATGCTTTATCGCTTCTTAAAAATCCTTCTTTATCTGCATCTAAAATTGCAACAAGTGTTACCTCTGGAAGGTCTAATCCTTCTCTTAAAAGATTAATTCCAACTAAGACATCAAACTCACCGCTTCTAAGTCCGTTTATAATAGTTATTCTCTCTAATGTATCAATATCTGAATGCATATATTTAACTTTATAATGATTTTCTTTTAGATAATCAGTTAAACTTTCTGCCATCTTTTTAGTAAGAGTTGTCACAAGTACTCTACCTTTCTTTTCAAGTTGCTCATTTATATTGGACATTAAATCATCAATTTGACCATCTATCTTATGGATTTCAACAACTGGATCTACAAGTCCTGTAGGTCTTATTACTTGCTCGGCAATTTGTCCTGCTTCTTTTAATTCATAGTCACCTGGCGTTGCTGAAACACAAATCATTTGATGTATCTTGCTTTCAAACTCTTCATATGTAAGGGGACGGTTATCATAAGCGGCTGGCAATCTAAATCCATAATTTACAAGACTAGTTTTTCTTGCCAAGTCTCCTCTATACATAGCATGAATTTGTGGAAGTGTCATATGTGATTCATCAACAAGAACAATAAAATCATCTGGGAAGAAATCAAGTAAAGTATATGGCGCCTGCCCTGGTTTTCTTCCATCAAAATATCTTGAGTAATTTTCTATTCCAGAGCAATAACCAAGTTCTCTAATCATTTCTATATCATAAGATACTCTCTCTTGAATTCTTTGAGCTTCAATATATTTTTCTTCTTTTCTAAATTGCTCAGCTTGAGTAACCATATCTTCTTTTATTTGTTGAAGTGCATCTTCTCTTTTTTCAGGTTGTACTACATAATGAGTCGCTGGAAATATATTTATATGAGATAAAGTTTTTGTTGCCTTTCCTGTTACTATATCAAATTCTTTAATTGATTCTATTTCATCACCAAAAAAGTCAACTCTAACTCCTACTTTGTCATATTGAACAGGATATATTTCTAATCTATCCCCTCTAACTCTAAAAGTCGCTCTCTCAAAATCAATATCTGATCTTATATATTGAAGTTCAACTAATTTATCTATTAATTTATCTCTATCTATTTCCGTTCCTTCTCTTAAAGATAAAGCCATTGAGAAATAATCTATTGGAGCTCCTAAACCATAAATGCATGAAACAGATGCTACAACTATTACATCTCTTTCTTCACAAAGTGCTGATGTTGCTGAATTTCTTAATCTATCTATCTCATCATTTAATGATAAATCTTTTTCTATATAAGTATCTGTAGATGGTATATAAGCTTCCGGTTGATAATAATCGTAGTATGATACGAAATACTCTACTTTATTTTCCGGAAAAAATTCTCTAAATTCATTACAAAGTTGTGCAGCAAGCGTTTTATTATGTGCAAGAACTAACGTTGGTCTTTGAGTTCTTTCTATTATATTTGCCATAGTAAAAGTCTTACCAGAGCCTGTTACTCCTAACAAAACCTGGGTCCTTAGTCCATCTTCAATTCCTTGAGATAATTTCTCTATTGCTTGCTCTTGATCTCCGCAAGGTTTGTAATTCGAATGTAGTTTAAACATAACTAAAGTTATTTTAACAAAATATTATATATATTTCAAAACATTTGTTTGATTTTAGATAGTAAATTGAAAAATGTTGAAAGTTGATTCTTCTTAATTAAAATAGGATAGGCTTTTTTCTACACCTATCCTATTTTTTACACTTTAGCGGATTCATATGCTAATTTATAACTATCTGTTTCATAAACATACTCAAAAACATAGCCATATATTTGATACCAGTTATTTCCAATCTTTATATTATTTAAATACAAAACATCAATCGTCGAGCCATCTGAATATGTAAATGTCAAAGAAAACCCCACCGCATCAATATATTCTTTTCGTAGCATTCTTTTTATCCTTGAGGATTGCATAAGTTTAATAAGGTTTTGCATCTCATCATTTGTTAAATTAAATTCAAATTTTTGATTAGTTTCTGGAACTTTAGTTGATACATGTATATTAGAAACATTCTCTATTGAAACATATTTCGTCATCTCTTTTGCTTGAAACACACTAATATATATGCTTAGACAAGCAATGGTAATAATAGATATACATAACAAAGCACATATTGTAATTCTAAATGCATTTTCTTTCATATTAATACACCTTTATTTTCATACCTTTTAGTGCATCATAGTAATCAAAATTAAGTAATCTCAAATTTGATCCCCATGTATCGGCAACTAATAAATATTTTGTCCCGGCATAATGAGATCCCGACACTTCAGTTGCACCTAAACACAAGACTGCATGACCTTCATTACTATTTACATCATATCGTACGTCAATAATACAACCATTCGAAATATCATTATAAAAATAACTCCAAAATTGAATTCCAACATACTTAAAAAAAGTTTTATTTAACGAAGTATAAGTTTTAATATAATGATTCAATGCATTTTTTCTTATAGTATTATTTGGAAGATTATAAGTACTTCCTGAAGGAGCATATCCTGTATACAATTTTTTAGCAGTTGTTGCTAAATCAATAGTGCCATCGCTGTTCGTAAACATTAAACCTGAATATTTTGATAAACCTGAATCATAATAATATTTCAAAACATTCATTGCTGTTGTTAAACCACATATTCCATCCGAATCACCGCTATTTAACCCTGCATTTCTTAAATCAGACTGAGTTATTGGAGTAAAAGTATACCAATAATCAGCAATTTTCAATTCCTTTGTTAATTCACTTACATAGATTATATCTACATATCCATCATTATCATCTGAATTTTCATTCAAAAATGATTTATATTTATTTCTAGCCACTGAAAATGAAATAACGCTATCACCAGTTCTTATATTCGACCCATTTATCTTTGTCCCATAATCAAATCCATCTAAAAAGTAATATCTTTCATTATTTAATGCCATACTAGAGTTGTCGCCCAATGACATCTCAATAATTGCCCCCTCTTATCACTTAAATGTTTATTAAGAATAACATAACCAAAATCATTGCCATTGAAATCCACATAATTTACGGAATATCTAACTATTTCATTATTTAAGTTGTAAATAGGAACAATTGTATTAACACTTACACCTTCCTCTTTACTAACAATGTTTTCAGCATAAGTTTCCACCTTATTATAATCATTAATTTGCTCAGCATAAACTTTGAGAGGTATTACAAAAGTTATCAATAAAAACACTACAAGAATCAGTAAAAAAACTACAAAAATCTTTGTCTTTAAACTTAATTTTTTGTCTAGTTTATTTGTAAAAAAGTGCATACTTAACTCCTAATTAATTTTACCATAATCATTTTGCTAATGTCAATATTGGCTTGGGTGCACAAGAGTCAAGTTAATTGAAAAAGTAAATTCCAGTACTAATTTCCAGTTTGCAAAAATTTGAAAAAGTAAATTCCAGTTTGTAAAACAATAAAAATCAGTTATATGTTGATAAATTCTTTCTCTCATATTTTCGATTATTCTCGTAAAATATACTAAATTTACGAGAATAATTACTTTAACAGCACATAATATGTATTCTTGCCTTGACCATATTTTTTTACTTTTCCTATCCTTATTAAAGCCGCAATTGCTTTCTCAACTGCACTTATAGATATTGTAGGACATAATTCAGCAATATCTGATTTTGTTAATTTACCAATTTTTGTTTCAAAAGCTCTTTCAACAAGTTCTTCTGATGTTTGTTTTTTACTAACTAGGCTTAGTCTTTCCTCAAAATCGTTATAAGCAGAAAGTATTATCATAAGCATATATTTTATAAAAGGAGTTGGATCATCTTTTTCTTCATGCCAACCAATTTGACTATCATATAATGCGTCATAATATAAATCTTTATATTTTGCAATTTTATTTTCAAGAGATATATACTTCCCTACAAAATATCCTGAGCGATAAAGAAGTAATGTTGTCAAAAGCCTACTCATTCTACCATTGCCATCACGAAAAGGATGTATACATAGAAAATCGTGTATGAATATGGGAATTAAAAGAAGCGAATCTACTATTCCATCTTCAATTGCTTCATTGAATGTTTTACAAAGATTTTCTATTGCCATTGGTGTTTCAAATGGGTCAAGAGGCGTAAACAAAACAGTCTTATTGCCCTTTTCATCTACAGCAGTTATCTCGTTTTGAGAGTTTTTAAAACAACCACCAAAGTTAACTTCTGGATTATGAGAATAAAGTATCTTATGCAATTGTAAAATATAATTAGGAGTTATTGGAATATACTCAAAGTTTTCATGAATTATTGCAAGAGCATCACGATAACCTGCAATCTCTTTTTCGTTTCGATTTCTTGGTGTCGTTTTTTGCATAATTAATTGTTTTAATCTTGCTTCGCTTGTGCCTATACCTTCAATAGCATTACTTGCTTCCGTACTTTGAATTTTTGCAATCTCAACAAGTCTTTTAAGTTCAAGTTCTTTTTGAGAAAGATATAACTCTTGTCGACCTTTCATCTCATGAATTTTGGCAAGATACTCAACAACTATGCTATCCCATTTATAATTAACAATTTTTTTATAGTCAAATTCTCTCATTTTATCTCCTTTCTCGTAAATTATATCCTATTTTACGAGAATAATCAATCTATTACGAGAATAAAATCATTAAGCAATATTTGAAAAAGTAAATTCCAGCATTAAAAATAACCTCATTAGTTTTTTATGACTGACTCCTATCTAGTAGACAGTTCTCTTCGACTTTAGAGGTTATTTTATGTTTTAAAATTCAATATTTTTTAAACAATCATCTTTAATGTTGAACCATTAAACTTATCTTTAGTAACATGAATTTGTTTAGATATTACATCTCTTAATTCAGAAACGTGAGATATTATACCGATAGTTCTATTAGCTTCTTGTGATAGTTGATTTAAAACTTTCATAACTACTTTTAATGTTTCATCATCTAACGTTCCAAATCCTTCATCTATAAACATACAATCAAGTTCGTGAGCTCCAGACTTCGTTCTAGAAATCTCTGAAAATCCTAAAGCCAAAGAAAGTGATGCCATAAATATTTCACCGCCAGACAAACTATTTGCGGATCTTATCTTGCCTGTATTAGTATCAAAAATATCTATATCAAGGGCACTGTTTGATTTATCTTCACTAGAATCATGTCTTTGCATAGAATATACACCATCAGTCATAATATTCAATCTATTGTTGGCTTGTTGCAATATATTATCAAATATTTGAGATTGATAATAGGTTTCAAAATCAAGTTTTTCCTTACCATTAACTTTACCTGAAGCTACATCTGATAAATTTTGCAAATCCGATACATTATTATTTTTATCCTTTATTGTTTTGCAGGTTTTTACATAATTATCAAATCTATCTTTATTATTTTTATAATCACTATTTAGCACACTTAAGATTTTTTCTAATTCATTAACAACAATTTGTTGCTTATCTACATTTTCATTAGCTTCTTTTTCATCTATAAGTACAAGTTTATCATAACCATTTTTAATATCTGAATCATACAAACCTTGTTTTAATTTTAAATCACTATTATATGAATTTAACTCAACTTTTGAAGATTCAATAGTATCAATATTTTTTTCTATTACCTCTACAATTTTGTCAATATCTTTTAATTTTGTTTTTAATACTAAATCCTTATATTCGGCCTCAAGTTTATTAACCATAGGTGTTAATTTTTCTATTTCCTCTTTTAAATCCTTTATTGATTGATTTAACCCAGTTTTTTTATTATTTGCTTCGCTATAGGCTTTTTGATAGTCTCCAATTAATTTCTTATTACTTTCTATAGTTTTTTCTCTACTTTTTATATTTGTTTCAAGTTGTTCTTTATTTTGACCATTTAACTTAGTACTTAGGTCTTTTATTCTTTCATCTACTTTTTCTAATGTACCATTTATTGTTGCCAAACTATTTTTGATACCATCTATATCTTTTTTATTTGAATCTTTAGCTTCTTCTAATTCAACTATTTCTTCTTCATTCTCTTTCATTTGTTTAGAAATTTCTTCTAATTTTTCTTTTTCCGAAATCTTATTTGCTTTTAAATCTAATAATTGTTTTTCTTTGTCTTCAATAAGACCTTCAAGATTATTTTTATTAACAACAACATTAAATAAAGATTGTCCTTCCTTAAACAAATCTTCTAAACTTTTCTTCAAAGAATTATTATTTGCGGCAAAATCTGCTATGGCTTTATTATACTTTTCCTTAGCATCATCTTTATCTTTCGATGCACTATTTACTTTTTCCTCACTAATATCTTCCACAACTTTCTTAGCAAGTTTTGTATGGTGAATAGCCCCACATACTGGACAAGGATCTCCTTCCTTAAGATTCGATGCCAAAATACCAGCCATACTATTTTTATATGCCAAATTCAATTCATTGTATAATCTTTCTTTTAATAAAACCTCTTTAGTTAATTTTTGTATTTCTTCCTCTTTAACTTTTAAAGTTTTTTCGTCCTCCAAAAGCGATTTGAATTTCTCGTTATATTTCTTTAACTCTTCTATCTCCTTTTCTATACCATCTAAATTGTTTTTTATTTCATTTAAGTTAACATTAGCTTCTTTGTTAGACTTATTAAAATTGTTTAATTCCTCTAATTTTTTAGAAATAGTTTTTTGTTCGGTCTCTAAACCTGCAAGGTTTTTGTTATTAGTTTCAATTGATTGTTCTTTGTCTTTTTTTGCATCTTTTTCTTTTTCCAACGAATTAAAATCTATTAATAAGTTTTCTAAATCGCCTATTTCTTTTCTTAAAGAAAT
The DNA here is from genome assembly GCA_964478025.1 of uncultured Christensenella sp. Classification (GTDB taxonomy): domain Bacteria; phylum Bacillota; class Clostridia; order Christensenellales; family UBA3700; genus UBA3700. Next base: position 29,704 of record CAYZGK010000006.1, on the reverse strand, counting down.
ATTGGATTGTTCAAGTCCATCTACTTTATCGTTATTATTTTTAGCGGTTTCAAAATCAGAACTAAAATCTTTTAATTCCGTTTCTTTTTCATTTAGTTTCTTTTCTTTCTCATTTAGTAAATCTTTTTTATCTAAATAATCTTTGTATTTATCATATGATTTTTTAGAATCATCGTAACTATCAATTGTTTTTCCTAAATCATCATATTTAGCTTTTTGCTTTTCTAATTCTTTTAGTTTATAGTTGTGGTCATTAAATGAATTATAATGATCATTATTTTCTTTTACTTTACTTAATTGAACATTTAAATCCTTAAGTTTTTTATCTTCAATCTCTTTGTTTGCTTTTTGTTTATTTAATTTATTTTCTAATTCTTTTAAATCTAAAATTATCAAATTAGATAAGATATCAAAATCGTTATCACTTGGATTATCTTTACTTAATTTTGCTGATAATTCCTCGTTATCAGTTTTATACCCTTTAAGTTCTACATCTATCTTAATATTTGCATCTTTAACTTCTTGTGTGGCTTTGTCACATAATTCTTTAAGTTTTCCTTGAAATTCTCCAAATTTTTGAGTCTTCAAAATCTCCTGGAATAAAGACTTTCTTGCTTTTGTGTCAGAGCGAATTAATTCAGCAAACTTATTTTGACCAATCATTATAGTATTTCTAAATTGTTCTACTTTTAGTTTTACTATTTCAATTATCTTTGCGTTTACCTCTTTTATTTTAGTTAATGTTTTATTATCAGGAAGTAATAATTCTGTCTTTTCAGGCTCGCGAATATCTCCCTCTTCCTTACCTTTTCTCTTTTTATCTCTATTATATGCAGGATATCTTGTTACTTGATAAACCTCTCCTTGTTCTTCAAATGTAAATTTAACAAAGCTTTCTACATCTTTGTCTGCATAATCTGACTTAAAATTACTTCCTCTAGCGCTATCACTAGCCTCTCCATAAAGAGCATAACACATCGCATCAAAAATAGTGGTTTTACCTGCTCCAGTATCACCATCTATTAAGAATATTGAGTTTTCTAAATTAGTAAAATCGATTACTGTATTGTTTTTATAGCTTAAAAAAGCTTGAAATTCTAATCTAATTGGCTTCATAACTATTCCCCCCAAACTTCTTTTATAAGATTACTAATAATATCTTTTTGATTTTGATTTAAATCACTATCCTTCATTGTTTTATATAAATCATTAAATAAATCAAATTTGGATACTTCCTCTACATTTTCATAGCGTGCTGTACTTGTATAATTATGTTTAGCTACACTATATGAAATGTTACATGCAAAAGGAAATATACTCTTTAACTTACTCATTACTTCACTTATATAATCAGTATCTGCTAATTTAAAGAATACAAAATCATTTTTATACTCAATATGAGTTTTTACTTCATCATACTTTCCTTCTAGCATTACAACATCCCTTAGTGGAGTAAATGGTACTTCCTCTATAGAAAAATCACTTGTATCAACAATGGTAAATGTCTTTTCATAACCAGCTTCATCTTTATGATACTTAAGTAAAGCACCAGGATATCTTACATTTTTAGATAAATTCATAGGCTTATGAATATGTCCTAGTGCAACATAATTAAAATCTTTATATAAATTTTGAGATATACAATCCTCTCCACCAATAAACCCATCTTTATCTATTTGAATAGACATTTCACTTCCAGCAGGTTTTTCTTTTGATGAACCGACCACTGCTTGATGAGATATAATTACATTTTTCTTAGACTTATCTATATTCATTTTGTTAATTACGTAAGAAATTGCTGCTTCTAAACTATCAATACTGTCTAAGCCAAAAGCATTTTTTACATCATATTTATTTACAAATGGTAATAAATAAAAATTAACATCATCAATAACAACTGGAGTAATTGAATCTAAAACACGAGTTACTATATGAATTCCATCATTTTTAAAAATTTTAGAACCAAAGTGCAACTTATCTTCTTGATCATGATTACCTGATATCATTAAAACTTTCTTATTATGCTTGTGTAAATTAGATAAAAATTCATCAAGTAAAGTCGTAGCTGAGGCTGATGGGGTTTTTGAATCATAAACATCACCTGCTATTACTACAGCTTCAATGTTTTTATCAATAGTTAATTTAACTATTTGATCTAAAGCATCTTTCTGAACAGCTTCTAAATCATAATCTGCAATTTTCTTGCCTAAATGTAAATCGGCCAAATGAATAAACTTCATATAAAATACCCTCCCTTTTTGTATTTTTTTGCCTAGGCCATAATATGCCTTATAACCGCAGCTAAAATATTATAAGCAATAACGCAAGAAAATTAAGCCCCTATTTTGGTACTTAAAAATTAAACTCTTTTTATCTATTTATTTTAAAAGTCAAACTTATGGTTTTTTAATTTTTTTCGTAAAATGTAAAATATTACACAAAACGAATTCGTAAAATGTAAAATATTACACAAAACGAAGATTTAGGTATAAAAAAGGCAAAAGACATTATTTTGCAATTTAACTTATTTATAAAAATTAATTCTTAGATTTTTTCTTAAGACTAAACCAAATAATAGTAAAAACAATTGCGCCTAAAACTATTACACTTCCAACAACTATATACGCAATTTGCCAAGGCAAAAGCACGCTATTTTTTTCATATACGGCAGTTAGTGTTGTATCTTTTGAGACTAAAAAGGTATAAGTTTCACTACTACTTATAATTTCGCCATTTTCATTTTCCCATGCAACAAAAACCATACCCTCTTGAGCTTTATTTGCAGTAATTGTTATTTCTTGTCCTTCAATGTAAGTGTTAGATCCACTTCCGCCATCTATATTAACTATATATTTCCTTTGTAAAACAGGTATCTCAAGATCCAAGTCGGATAAAATATTATAATTACTATCAAAATGCTTATGACAATTTGCACAGTCATAGTGCGCCTTTTGTCCTTTTGTTGTTTCTGTTGCTAAAACTTCTTCTACAAAAATATATGAATGATTGTTCTCATTTATAGCTATTGTAAGAGACTCTACATTTGTTATTTCTGTAGTTCCATTTTCATCTTCAAACTTCTTTGAACATTTAGAACATGTATAATAGGCTCTTGTCCCTGTATTAACACAAGTCGCTGCTATTTCATTAACTAAACTTAATTCATGGCTGCAACTTGTTGATTTTAAAACAAGATGTAATCTATTTCCTTTTTGATAGTTATAATCCGCAAGAGTCATTCCATCCTGTAATTCCTTCCCTGCATATATTATTCTTTGTCTATCTACACTTATTCCAGACTTTTCCTCTATTTTTATCTTTATAGTATCAATAGAATCACTAGTTTCCGCTTCTATTGTATATGTGTTTCCATTAACATCTTTAACTTCTATACTCATTGCATAAGCGTAATTTATATTGTTATTTATAAAATTCATGCCAATAATGCAAAACACAATTGCACATATAACACTAAAATATATAGATATTTTTTCAATAGAAATTTTTCTCATATTATTCTCTCTTTAATTACTTGGTTTATTTTTACTTAAATAAGAATAATACCAACATTCAATATTTGCATTAAATATTCTGCATTTTTTATCTGCATTTTTACCAATTATTTTTTCAAATGGGCCTTTAAACCCAGTTAGTATATACATATTCCAATCAGGTAAACTCTTATATACTTTGCCTAAATCTTTATATAAAGCTTTTACTTCATCAACTTCCCCTAATCTTTCAGCATAAGGAGGATTTGAAATCATAACGCCAAAGGGTGTTTCCTGAGTAAATTTTCTCATGTCCATTTCTTTAAAATGAATATATCTTTCAACTCCAGCTTGCTTTGCATGGTATTTTGCAATAGATATTGCTTTTGGATTAATATCTGAAGCAAAAATTTCTAGTTTTGTATCTAACTTTTCTAAATCTTTTGCTTCTATAAGTGCACTTTCTAATGCATTTTTAGGAGTACATATCCAATTTTTAAAATCAAAATCCCTATTTTTACCTGGTGCTATGTTTAATGCTTTCATAGCACATTCAATAGGAAGTGTACCACTACCACAAAAAAGGTCAGCAAACATTTTATCTTTGTGGTAGTATGACATATCTATCATAGCAGCTGCTGTCGTTTCTTTTAGTGGAGCTGAATACGCAAGCGATCTATATCCTCTTTTATGTAATCCATCGCCTGAAGTATCTATAGTTATTGTTACATCGTCTTCATAAATAGACACACCAACAATTACTCTTTCTCCACTTTCAACAATATAATCACTATGAAGGCCATATGCCTTAACTAGTCTATTTGCTATAGCCTTTTTAACTATACCACCACTTGCTTTTATTGCGCCAAGTTTACTCTTTACTGCCTTTCCATCAATTAAGATTTTTGCATGTTTAGATAAATAATCTTCCCAATTTATTTGATTTACTCCACTATATAATTCATCAAAACTTTCTGCGTGGAATTTTCCAAGTACTAGTAAAACTCTTTCTCCACTTCTTAAAAAAACATTTAATCTTGCTATATCAAAAAAATCGCCATTAACAGCAATTCTACCATTAATAGCTTTAGTATCTTCATAACCTAATTTATATAATTGTCTTTTTACAACGGATTCTATTCCTGTTGCAACTGGAATTAATATTTCCATATTATCCTGCTATTGCTTGTAATATTTGCTTTAAGAAGAAAGCCAAAATTACACCCGCAACAGTTAATATTATTTTCATTTTTATTTGTCTTTTTTCAGCAGCTATTTGTCTTGAAAAATCATAACCTGCTTGTTGAAGAGTAATACAATAGTAAGTATCTCCATTCTTTTCAGTTTCAATAACTTCAAAATATCCCTCATTAGATAAGGATTTCATAGATGGAGCTAAATCTTCTCTATTAAAATCTGTTTTATATGGAATGTTAGATAATAAATCCATTTCGCTAACCAAACAATTACCATCTTTTACGATAGCCTTATTATATACAACTTTCATTAAAGCCTTTGTTTTCTTGTTTAGCATATTTCCTCTACAAAAGTATTGTTAATAGATATATTATACCATAAACTAAAGCTCCACCAACAGCCCCACCAAAAAGTCCTGTAAAGAACATTGAAACCTTTTGCGAAACTTTAGTTTTTGGTTGATATTGTTTTTGTAATTCGTGATTACTCTTAGGTAAAACAACCACAGAGTTTCCTTCGTCATCTGTTTTTACAATAGGCGTAGAAATTTCATTCTTTTTAACCTTTTCCATTGTATCTAAATCTTGTTTTAATAAAATGGCTTTATCAGTTAGTGCAAAACAAACTTCTTCATCATCCTTGTATTTTTGTACAATGCATTGATTTAATCTTAATTCTTCAAAAGTTTGCTTTAAATCTTCATCTACACCATCAAGGCCAGCAATTTTAGCAATTTCTTCCCATGACAATATTTTAAAATCTTTGCCACCTACAGTGCTTTTTATTTCACTACACAATTTTACTGTTAAATTTGTCGCCTTTTCAGATAACATTATTCTTCTACTCTAATTACGTTTTCTACCTTAATAATATTAGGAAGTTTAGATATTTCCTCAACTGCTGAATTCATAGCAAATTCATGAGTCTTTTGTGTAACAAAAGTAATTGGGATAATATCATTATTCTTATCTTGCTTAATTTGTTGAACAGAAATACTATATTTCTTTAATACAGCTGTAATATCAGCAAGTACACCTGGAACATCATGAACATTTAATCTAACATAATATTCAGATTCAAAATCCTTTATAACATCATCTTCTTTCATAACGTTAAACATCTCAGAGTATCTTGCATGTTCAACTTGTCTTGCGCAGTAAATAATATCTGAAACAATAGCAGAACCTGTAGGTAATGCACCTGCACCTCTTCCGTATGTCATAATATCGCCTACAGCATCTCCTACTACAAATACTGCATTAAATGATCCAGAAACACTTGCAAGTGGATGTGACTTTGGTAAGAATACTGGATGAACTCTTGCTTCAATTTTTCCGTTAACTTGTTTAGCAATAGCTAGTAATTTAACGATATAACCCATCTCTTTACCTATCTTTATATCTTCTGCTGTTATTTTTGTAATACCTTCTCTAAATATAAGTTCAAATGGAACTCTCTTATTAAATGCAAGAGAAGATAAAATAGATAACTTATAACTTGAATCATAACCTTCAACATCGGCAACTGGATTAGCTTCAGCAAAACCTAATGCTTGAGCATCTTTTAAAACTGTAGCATAGTCAGCATTTTCTTCTGTCATTCTAGTTAATATATAGTTAGTTGTTCCGTTAATAATAGCTTTAATCTCTAGAATATTATTAGCTTGCATTGCAGTTGTCATAGTTCTAATAATTGGCATACCACCACCAGTTGTAGCTTCATAATATAAGCCTGCACCTGTTTTTTGTGCTGCTCTTTCCAAATCTGGCCATGACTTTGAGAACATTTCCTTATTTGAAGTTACAATGCTCTTTCCTGCCTCTAAAGCCTTTGTTAAGAAAGTTTTTGCTGGTTCAACACCACCCATACATTCAACAACGATATCAACATTAGGATTATTGCAAATATCATCAATTGAAGAAGCTAATATATCTAAAGAAAGTCCAAGATTTGTAACTCTCTCTGGGAATCTATCAAGTGCTGCTACAATAGTAGCATCTACACCATATTCTTCTTTAATCTTTTCTTTTCTATCAATTAAGATTCTAGCGGTTCCTCCACCTACTACTCCTAATCCTAAAATTGCTACGCCTACTTTTTTCATAAACATTAATCTCCTCTTGTTTATTAGTCTTTATTCATATCATAGATTAATTTTAACCCTTTTAATGTTAAATATCTATCAATTTTATATATATTTAAAGATTTATCTACTCCACATACAAGTTCAGATAAACCACCAGTTACTACAACTTTTGCATCATTAAGTTCTGAATCTATCTTTAACTTTTCAAGCAAATATTTAACAAGGCCTGTAAAACCATATACGATTCCTGCTTGTAAGTTAGCAACCGTTGTTTTGCCTATTGATGTTTTTGGTTTAACAAGTTCTACACTTGTTAAAAGTGATGTATTATCTGCAAGTGCCTCTAGTGAGGTTTTTATTCCTGGTGCTATACATCCACCTAAAAACTCTCCTTTTTCAGATATCACATTAAATGTTGTTGCTGTACCAAAATCTACAACAATTACAGGGCCTCCATATAACTTATATGCAGCAACTGAATTAACAATTCTATCAGCACCTACCTCTGATGGATTTAAATATTTTATATTTAATCCTGTTTTAACTCCAGGCCCTACCATTATAGGTTTTATTCTCATATAGTACTCACATGCGTGTTCAACAGTATAGTTTAAAGCTGGTTGAACTGAAGATATAATAATTCCATGAATATCTTTAAAAGTTATACCCTTTGTCTTAAATAAACTATCTATTGTAATACCAAGTTCATCTGCAGTTCTTGCAATTTTTACAGATAATCTCCATGAATTTACAAGTTTATCTTCATCATATACGCCTAATTTTATATTAGTATTTCCAACATCAATAACTAGTAACATTTTATACTCCTTCTTCAAAAATTTCTTTATTACTTTCAGTATCTTCAAGTACTGCCTTTTTATCTACTTTCTTATAACTAAATCCCGCCTTTTGCAATGCAAGAGAAATAGGAGGGGTTAAAAGTGCAAACGCAATTACTTCAATTACAAAATTAATTCCAAACCATGCAAGTATATATTTTAGTGAAATTGCAGTACCATTACTCATTACTTGTCCATTAAATAATAAAACAGTAAACAATCCTACAAATCCTGTATTTACAACAACTCCAACTGCTCCAGATATTGCTGAAATTATCTGATCTATCACAAGTTTTGAGTTTGTTGACATTTTATCTTTTAAAATGAGCTTTCTAAGTCCATTTGTAACACACCAGGCAAACACGCCTATTAATATTCTTGGCAATATGCAAACTAGTGGATTTTGAAACACTGGCGCAAGTGGTGCTGCTGCTTTAGTTGTATACCATGCTATTTCATTAACACATCCCATCAATATAGATAGTATTAATGTAGTCCAAAAATCTTCTATTTGAGCAACTACCAAAACCGGCAAAATCATTAAAGCTAAAGTAACTGTTCCAAATGAAATTGGCACAAAGCAAAAAATAATTACTAGTGCCAACATTATTGATAGTAAAGCTATCTTTTTCGTATTAATCTTTTTCATTTTTACCTCGCTTGAGTTCATATTCGATACCCATCTTGTAACAACATTTAATTTTGGCTATATAGTCTTTCGTACCATTAACCAAAAGTAGTATATCATATGACAAAATAAGGCGCAATAAAAAGAAACTCCAAGGTTTTGTTAAGGTCAAAACCTTGGAGTAAATGTTTTAATTAATTGCTAAAATCTATTAATTATTTGTTTCTGTATTTTCAGCAAATTTTTGAGCTCTTGCTTCTTTTGCTGCTTTTAGTTCATTATTAATTGCAGTTTTAGCATCTTCAATAGTTTGAGTTAATGTTGCCTTATATTCAGCTATTTTGTTATTTACAGCTGCTACTGCATCATTAACAGTTTTTAATTCTTCTTCTGTTAAAGATTCATCTAATTCTTTCTTTAATTCTTCTTCTTTTGCTTCAACTTGAGCTAAAGCATCTTTTGCACTTTCTACAGTTAATTTAGATGTATCAATATTTAAACCTAAAGAAACATCAATAGTTCCTAATGCTGTTGTAATTGTAGAATTAAAATCTGCAGATAGTACGGCATCTTCTTTAGCAGTATTTAAACTTCCAACTACTGAACCATATTTTGTTTGAATATCTACTTTTTGTTCAGCGGATGCATTCTTATATAACTTATTTACATAAGCTTGAACAGACTCTACTGTTACCTTGCCATCTTCATTTTGTAAATCTTTAACTTCGCAACCAAATTTGTCTGCAATTGTTTGAGAAACAGTTTCATCAAGTTCAACATCCTTAATGTATTCAGCTGCAGTAATTGCACCTGATATTGTGTACTTAGCAACCTTGCAAGCACCATAATATGCAACCTTTTTACCTAAGTTACCATATTTTGCAGCAGTAGCTAAATCCAAAGCTGAAGTAGCATTTACAGCACCAGTAGCACATACTTGACCATATGCAGCAACATAAGCTCCTTCTTCTGCAACAGCAGCAGCTTGATCATATGCGGCTAAAGCCTTTGCAACTGTCTCTTGATATACAGAGTTAGCATAGTTATATATTTCGCTTTCTCCTGACTCAACAATTGTTAGTAAGTCTTTTGTAGACATATTATATGCTTCATCAAATGTTAAAGTATTATCCATAGCCATAGCTTCAATAATTAAGGAATACTTTCCTGAAGAAACATCTTGATATTTTTCTTCAAGAGCAGCGATTTCTGTTTTTACAGAAAGCAATCCTTCTGTGGCTAGTGATATAGCGAAATCTACTCCACTTTTTGCTTCATCAACAGCAGCTTGCATTTTTTCTTTAATAGCTGTCTCAACACTTGCTGTATCACATGAAATTGAAACTTCTACTGTTGAATTATCTTCAGTTAGATAACCATACTTAACGGCTAAATCTAAAACTTCATCAGCAGCTACTTGAAGATCTAATCCTTCAAGTGAAGCTTCTCCATATAACATAACATCTGCATCATCATTTTGTGCTTTAACTGACATAACTTTGTTATTTTGATCTACAACAATCTCAACAGATGGATTTATATCCATTGTTACATAGGATGTAGCAACTGGATCTTCTTCCTTTTTGTCATTGTTAGAACAAGCAGCAAAGCTAAATAAACAAGCAATAATTGCTATAACACATAAAATTGCACTAATTTTCTTTGTCATTTTTTTCATTCTCCTCTTCTAATAATATACTTTTACCTTTTATTTCATAGGTAATTAAGTTCCACATTAAGTCTATGACTACACATGGCAGTATTACATATAAAGATAATTTCCAATATAAATCTCTAAATGCACCAATGCACGCTACCCACAAGATAAAGATTACTGGAAACATAATATATCTCCATATTCTATAACCTAAATCTTTTATTGAAGTGGATAACCACCATGTAAAGTAATTGTACTTTTTCATTAACAACATTTTACAATAATTTTACATTCGTGTTAAGTAAAATATGCATTTTTTTACATTGGACCTTTATCTTTTAGAAAAGAATGTAATGTTTTTTTGTAAATTTCTCCCTTATATGCGTATCTTTGTTTAACTCCATCAAATACCATTAAACCTTTTTGTTTTTTGCTAATTGGATCCCATTGTTGTAAATCTTGACCATTTGGATTTAAATTTTTAGCAAAATTTGCTATGTAATCTATCATAATTGAAGACAATTCATAATCTTCTTTTTTAAACTCTCGCCAAGATTTATCCATATTTCCAAATAAATACCATAAATCTGCTGAATGATATGCTTTAAATTTGTTTCCTGGTGGAGTTTTATCAAAGAAATATCCCCAAACAGGAGCTTTGTTTTTCTTATAATTTCCTTTAGCCCAGCTATAACCCATATAAAATAAAATTGGTGCTATATAATCTTGCGATGTGACGCTGAATAAAATAGGAATATCTAATTCTTCCCCTCTTTTAAAGATATTATGAGGATTATCCGGAATAATATCTCCATCTATTTCTGGCAAAACAACTTGAGCTTTATTATATTCGCCCTTTGCTTCAAACCAAGCATTCCATAATTTTTCTGGTTCTATATTCTTTAATTCTTCATCGCTATCTACACTGCACTTGCTTCTAACTAAATCCCAAAATGGTTTAATTTCTTCAATTGTTTTTGACCCAAATGCTTTTGGAAATAAACCTGCACCTGAAATCATGATTGCGCCCTTTACTACACCTTTTAATTTTTGTGTCAAAAATAAATCAGTAATACACATAGCGCCCGCAGATTGCCCCATTATGATAATTTGATCTTTATCTCCACCAAAGGCCTCTATATTTTCTTTTACCCAATTAATACCAAAAATTTGATCATGTAAGGCTAAGTTTTTACCTCTAAAAAATCCAAAAATATTTACTCTATAACCTAAAGACACAAGTATTACATTTCTTTTTGCATATTCTATAGAAGTTCCATATGGAAGTTCACCAACTGTTCCTGTTTCAAACCCACCTCCATGTATAAATACTATTACTGGAAGTTTTTTACCATTATTTGGAGCAATAATGTTTAACGTTAAGGGAGATTCTCTATATTCAAACGTAGCTCCTACTCTAAATTCTTCATAAAAAAATGGATTTTTCTTTTTTGCTTCATCTAAATAAGTTCCATATTGTGGGCAATCTATCTCGCCATTTGCTTCAAAAACACCATCCCAGGTATATTGTTTTGGCATTTCAAATCTATCTGCTGTAGCAAAAGGAATTCCTCTAAAGATGTTTACATTATTTTCACTCTCTCCTTTTACTTCTCCACATTTTGTCTTTATCAATATTTCCATAATTTTCTCCTCTTATTTTTTATTATAACATATCTTAATTGACAAAAAAATTACCTATAAATATAATATTTAATATTGATAATTTATATATAAAAGGAGTCAAAATATGGCAGAACTTACAATGGATAAGCTTGTAGCTTTATGTAAAGGCCGTGGTTTCGTATATCCAGGAAGCGAAATTTATGGTGGATTAGCAAACACATGGGATTATGGTCCTTTAGGTGTTGAATTAAAAAATAATGTAAAAAAAGCTTGGTGGAAAAAATTCGTTCAAGAAAACACATTAAACACAGGACTTGATTGCGCTATTTTAATGAACCCTCAAACTTGGGTAGCATCAGGACACGTTGGTGGCTTCTCTGATCCATTAATGGATTGTAAACATTGTAAAGCTCGTCATAGAGCAGATAACTTAATTGAAGATTGGAACAAGAAAAAAGGTATTTCTTTAAATATTGCTGGCTGGTCTAATGAACAAATGGAACAATATGTACAAGAAAACAAAATCCCTTGTCCTACATGTGGAGTTTCTGATTTCACTGGTATTAGAAAATTTAATCTTATGTTTAAAACTTTCCAAGGCGTAACTGAAGATTCTTCAACTACCCTATATCTTCGTCCAGAAACAGCACAAGGTATTTTCGTTAATTTTGCTAATGTTCAAAGAACAACTAGAATGAAAGTTCCTTTTGGTATTGGACAAATCGGAAAATCTTTTAGAAACGAAATTACACCAGGAAACTTTATTTTCCGTGTAAGAGAATTTGAACAAATGGAACTTGAATTCTTCTGCAAACCTGGAACAGACTTAGAATGGTTTATGTACTGGAAGAATTTCTGTAAACAATGGTTATTGGATTTAGGTATTAAGGAAGATAACTTAAGACTTAGAGATCATGATAAAGAAGAACTTTGTTTCTATTCTAAAGCAACTACAGACTTTGAATATAAATTCCCTATGGGATGGGGCGAACTTTGGGGCGTTGCAGATAGAACAGACTATGACTTAAATTGTCATATTAAGCAATCTGGCAAAAACCTAGAATACACTGACCCTATGACAAATGAAAAATATGTTCCATATGTTATTGAGCCATCACTTGGTGTTGAAAGAATGGTACTTGCCCTTCTTTGTAATGCATATGAAGAACAACAACTTGAAAATGATACTCGTGTTGTTATGCACTTCCATCCATTTATTGCTCCATATAAAGCTGCTATTCTTCCTTTACAAAAGAAAGATTTAACAGAAAAATCTACTGAATTATTTAAATCTCTTGCTAAAAAGTTTTCTGTTACTTACGATGAAGCTGGTTCTATTGGTAAAAGATATAGAAGACAAGACGAAATCGGAACTCCTTATTGTATAACAGTAGATTACGATACATTACAAGATAATACAGTTACAATTAGAGATAGAGATTCTATGGAACAAATTAGAATGCCAATTTCTGAGATAGAGTCTTATTTAACTTCAAAACTTGAGTATTAATTAGTAACGTGACAATTACAACAAAATAATAAAAAATGGCTAAGACACAAACTCTTAGCCATTTTTATGCAATATTATTTTTTT
>CAYZGK010000006.1:0-16486 GCA_964478025.1 uncultured Christensenella sp. | reverse complement strand
TTCATTCCCAAGATTTTCAATTGTTCACTCCCAAGATTTTCAATTACAAGTCAGATATATCAATTTTATATTTCATATCTTTAACTTCTTCTTTCTTAAAAAACATAATCATATAAATTGGTAAATAAATTTCTTTTTCATTTACTTCTAAATTGTTATTAGATAAAATATAACCTTTTTTTATATTAGCATTATTTGTTAATAAATTATTTAAAGCATTATGCATTTTATATTTTTTACCTAATTTTACTTCAAGAGGAATTACTTCTCCTTTATTTTCTATTAAAAAATCTATTTCCCCTAACTTGTTGTTTTTGTAGTAATATAAATTAAAACCTTTTGAAGTTAATTCTTGTGCAATTGCATTTTCATAAACTGAACCAAAGTTAATATCTTTTTCTTTATTTAGGATTTTAATTTGCAAATTATTATCCATATACATACTTGCAAGCAATCCAACATCACAATGAAAAAGTTTAAACAAATTTCTAGACTTACTAAGTATTAAAGGGGATTTAGGTTCATCAGCGCAGTATACAGGCAGTGCTACTCCTGCGTTTTTTAGCCATAAAAAGCTATTTTCATATCAATTAAACTTTAAATTTTCGTTGAGATTTTTCATTATAAATCTTTTATTTTGGTTATTTAATTCGCTTGGAATTAAATCAAAAATATCTTTAATATAAAGTTTATTTTCCTCATCATATTTGCTTATATCCTGTCTATAAAAATTATTTATATTATTTTGTTCTTCTACTACATCTTTTAAATTATTAGTTTTTAGATATCTATTTACAACAGCAGGCATACCACCAACAATTAAATATAGATGAAACATATCAATAAGTTTGTTATGAACAATATTATCTACAGGCTTTAAACTTTTAAAATTATCCTCAAGTCTTTCTATTACATTTGTATTCAATCCATTAGCAATTAAAAACTCTTCAAAATCGAGTGGAAACATTTGAAATGATTCCATATAGCCAACCGGAATAGATTTTATATCCTTAAGTTCAGTACCAAGTAAAGAACCACTTAATATATATCTATAAGAGCCTTCCTCAACTAAAAATTTAATAGCAGTTATAATATTGGAGCAGACTTGAACTTCATCAAAAAAAATTATAGTCTTACCTTTTTTCATTGGTTTAGGAGAAATGGCAGATAATCTAAACAATAAATCATCTCTATTTAAAGAATTATCTAAAGTCTCTTTTGCAATTTCATTATCAAACAAATTAAATTCAATATAGTTTTCCTCACCATATTCCTTTAAAAATTCCTCAATAATATAGGTTTTACCTACCTGTCTAGCCCCTGTAACTAAAAGAGCTTTATTGCTATTATTTTTCCACTCAACTAACTTTGATTTTGCTTTTCTAAACATGGTTTATACTCCTAATTAACTTAATATTGATATATTTTGTCCGTTTTTACAACCTTTTTTATAGTCATTTTGTCCGTTTATAGAACTTTTTTTATTGCAATTTGTCCGTTTTTACAACCTTTTTATACCCAATTTTGTCCGTTTATAGAACTTTTTAATAATAAGGCTTGCTCCTTTTCAAATTTTAAACAATAAAAAACACCAGATTTTTCCGGTGTTTTAAAAATTATGTCGATTTTATTCTAAAAATCAGACTTTCCCTTGTTTTTTAGGAATTTCATTTTTTACATAAGTTTCCCAAACATTTAATCTATCCGACTCATCTATTTGTCTAACAACTTTTGCTGGAACTCCCATAACAATGCTATTTGCTGGAACATCTTTAGTAACAACAGCACCTGCTGCTATTACACTATTTTCCCCTATTGTTACGCCGCCACATATTATGGCCCCAGAGCATACCCAAACATTATCTTTAATTACAACTGGAGCTGAATATTCTAAATCATGTTCTCCATCTGGATATTTTTGAACAATTCTCTCACTTGCAATTAGTGGATGGTTTGGAGTAGCAATAGTGACATTAGCCCCAAGCCATACTTGATTACCTAAAGTTATTGGAGAAATATCCAAAAGCACACAGTTGTAATTTACAAAACATCCCTCTCCTACATTTATATTAACACCATACTCACAATAAAACGGAGCAAATACAGTTAATCCTTTTCCTTTGGCAGATGGAATTAATCTCTCTAACGCTCTTTGTTTAGCAAAAGTTCTTAATGGAGAAATTTTGTTAAATCTATGACATCTAACAATACCTTTTCCATGTTTTAAAAATATATCTTTACTTGAAGAGTTATATAGTTTTCCTTCAACCATTCTATCCCAATCGCTAATATTATTATACATATCTTTTCTCCTTTTATTTTTTCTTAACTATTATAACATATAACTAAAATATTTCAACATGACAATTTTTGAGATGTTTTTTCGCAATTTTTAGAAGCAAGTAAAGTCTTATAACAATATAATATTCTCGAAAATAAAAATAAGAAATGGAGGTAAACAATATGAAAATGGTAAAAAGATTATTAGAAAGATTAAGTATTGCATTATACTATTAATCAACAATTTTTGAGATTTATTTCTCGAAAAACAAACTTTTAAAATAATGGGGTTTTGTGCCCTTTCGATATATATAAAAATTCAACCATTTAGGTTGAATATTTTTTTTAATTATTTTTGGTAAGTTCTTCATTTATTTTCTTGAACATATCTACATCAATTTTAACAACTTCTCTATCGTATGTTATTAATCCATTTATTTCACATTCTACATCTGTTAATTGCGTAAATATACAAGAATTAAGACCTTTTTCTACTGCTTTAAATATTTGCTTTCTATATAGCTTCTCAATCGCTTTATTTAAACTTTTTGATTTATTATATATTAAATATCCAAACTTCTTTTTAGAATATGTATGATCCTTTATAGCTAGAGAATAGCCAGCAAACTCTGTTAATGCTACAGCCTTTTCCGTTTTTGGCATTTTAAAAGGTAAAATATATCTATGAATAGATATTAAATCATTTCCTTGATTATACCATCCAGATGTTGCATCAATAGCACGAGTATCATCTAACTTCTTTAAAAAGTCTAACATAACCTCCGAGTCAAATTGGCCCCATGCTTCGTTAAATATTCCCCAAAGACAAATTGATGGTGCGTTATATAATTGCTTAACCATTCTTCCTAAATCTAATTTATATTCGTTACGAGACTGAGCATCTCTACCAAACCATTTATAATGATTATCTTTAATATTAATACCAAGTGTAGGCATAATCATATGAAGCATTGTATTAAAATTACCACCACCATTTATCATATCTTGCCATACAATAATTCCTTTTTTATCACAATGGTAATACCAACGCATTGGTTCTATCTTTATATGCTTTCTTAAGCAATTTAGTCCTACAGATTTTGCAAAATCAATATCAGCTTGCATAGCTTCATCTGATGGTGGTGTTAAAATTCCGTCAGGGAAATATCCTTGATCTAGTGCACCTGTTAAGAAATATTTCTTATTATTTAAATAAAAATCCTTTCCTTTTAATTCAAACTTTCTCATTCCAAAATAGGACTTAACTGAATCATTATCTATAGAAATTGTAATATCATATAAAACAGGGTTTTCTGGCGACCAAAGTTTTGGATTTTTAATCTTTACTTTAAATGAATTTAATTTGCTTTCCTTGGTAGCAATTTTTCTACCATCAAGTTCAACTTCTACTGCGTAATTTTCAACCTCATTGTTAGTTAATATAGTAACTTCTACATTTTCTTCATCAATATTTGGAGTTAAAACTACTCTATCTATATATGTATTTGGAACATTTTCTATCCAAACAGACTGCCAAATACCACTGGTTGGTGTATACCATATACCACTATGTTTTAATCTTTGTTTTCCCTTTTGTTGAGAGAACGTATCTGTTGGATCTTGAACAAGTACAATAAGTTCATTATCTCCAACTTCTTTTAATTCATCTTTTATATTAAATGTAAAATTAAAATATCCGCCCTCATGTTCGCCTATTTTTTTGCCATTTAAATAAATAAAACATTTATAATCAACAGCATCAAAATGAATAAGTGGAATACAATCTTTTGCCTTATGTTTAAATGTTGTTCTATAAACTAGAGTTTGTGTAGGTAAAAATTCTTTTTCTACTTGAGATAATGCACTCTCAATTGCAAATGGAACTAGAATTTTTCCTTGATAATTAAAATTATCTAAACTATCAACAAGACTATCTATAACCGCATAATCCCAAAGACCATTTAAAATCTTATAGTTATCTCTAACCATTTGTGGTCTTGGATATTCACTATGAGGCACATCACCTACTTCAAATCTTGTTTTTAAAGCCATATTTACTCCTTTTTATAGATTCTTTAAAGTTTTAAACAAACCTTTTATAAGCTTTCCAAATCCCTTTAATCTATGTTTATTTGCCCAAAGCAACATACCCTCTGGAATGTTTTCATCAAGAAGTCCTTGAGTTACTCCGTTTAATCCACGAAGTGGCATTTCTTTCATGCCTTGTTCTATCATAAGCATTGTTGTAAAGTCTGCATTTTTAACTTGAGACTTTATTACCATAGGAGCTAATTTTATTATTATTTTTCCTATAATACAACATGAAAGTTCTTCCATAGTTGCATTTAAATCCATTTCACCTCTTTTTGGTGGAACATTTGATGGAAGTTTATCTCCATATAGTGGCTCAAATTGTTCTGCAGTAATTTCATCAATTTCAGATATTGAATAATAAATTGGGCATTTTGTAGCGTAATCTTCAACCTCTACGTCACTATCTAGATTTGTCATTTCAATTTCTTTAGATAATCTTATATCTCTTGAAGATGAACCTATTAATATTTCGTAATTTCCATTTAATGCTGTCCAATCATTTATTTTAGTATTATAAAAAGCAAAAGATCTCTTATCTAATTCAAGTTCTACATCTACGCTCTCTCCAGCCTTTATAAATACCTTCTTAAATCCTTTTAATTCTTTTTCTGCTTTAAATACTTTTGGTGCTAAATCCTTTACATAAAGTTGGGCAACTTCAGCACCATCCATTTTACCTGTATTTTTAATTTTAAAGGATACCTTAAAGCCATCAATCTTTAAATTAGAATATTCAAAAGTTGTATATGAAAGACCATATCCAAATGGGAATAATACATCCTTTTTAGCTGTATCAAAATATCTATATCCAACATAAATACTTTCTCTATACTCAACTGTTTTTGGTCCCATTGGGAAAGTCTTTGAAGATAACTCATCCTCAAGTTTTATTGGATAGGTTTCAGCAAGTTTACCAGATGGGTTAACTTTTCCTAAAATAATATCGACTAAAGCTTCAGCCCCTGCTTCTCCTGGAAGGTAACCATTAATTAAAGTTTTAACTTCATTAATCCATGGCATCTCTACAGGCGATCCACCTAGCAAAACGAAAATTGCATTTGGATGAGCTTGAGCTATCGTCTTAATTAAGTCTTCTTGACCACTTGGTAAAGATAAATGACTTCTATCCATACCCTCAGTTTCATACTCATCAGTAAGTCCAACAACTACAATTACTTGTTTATCTGTATTTACAGAGTTTATTGCTTCATTAAATAAGTCTCTATCAAATCCATCGCCATTTAGTTTATAGCCCGGATGGAATTCAACATTCATATTCTCATTTTTTAATGCATCAATAAGATTTACAAGTTTATATGGATTTATTCTAGATGATCCTGCTCCTTGATATCTAAATGTATTTGCAAGTTCACCAATAACTACTACATCTTGCTTCTCTATAGGTAAAATCTTGTCATCATTCTTTAATAAAACAATTGACTCATCGGCAGCATATTTTGCAACTTCATGAGCTTTATCATAATCAGCTTTAAAATCATTTTGCTTAGAAGATTCACTTTTAAATACAAGGTCTAAAACTCTTAAAACACATTTATCTAAATCTTTTTCATCTAAAGCACCTTCTTTAACAGCCTTAACGATTTGTTTATCAGTTCTACCACCGCATGCTGGCATCTCTAAATCAAGCCCTGCTTTTATAGCTTCAACTCTATTATTTAATGCATTCCAATCTGATACTACAAGTCCTTTAAATCCCCACTCATCTCTTAAGATGTCTGTAAGTAATCTCTTATTATCAGAAGAATAAACGCCATTGATTCTATTATATGAACACATAACAGTCCAAGGTTGTGCCTTAACTGCCTCTTCAAAAGCTGATAAATAAATTTCTCTTAATGCTCTCTCATCTACAACAGCTGAGATTGTCATTCTTAACTTTTCTTGGTTATTAGCAGCAAAATGTTTTAATGATGTTCCTACATTGTGTTTTTGACAACCTTCAATATATGCTCTTGACATTTTTCCTGCAAGATAAGGATCTTCTGAAAAATATTCAAAATTTCTACCACAAAGCGGACTTCTTTTTATATTTGTTCCTGGTCCTAAAATTACATCTACTTTTTGATCTTTACATTCATACGCAATTTGCTCAGCAATTTTTGCTGGAACATCTTCATTCCATGATGTTGCCATATTTACAGCTGGTGGGAATGCTGTTGCTGGGAAAGATCTTTTTACTCCGACATCAGGGTCGGTGTTATCTTCTTTTCTAAGTCCGTGTGGTCCATCACTCATTACACATGATGGTACAATATCTCTCACCGGCTTTGTTAGCCAGAAATCTAATCCTGAACAAAGTGATGCTTTTTCCTCAAGTGTTAACTTTGCAAGGATCTCTTGTAAATTTTCCATAATAACCTCTAAATTGAGCCTTATACTCAAATATTTATTCTAATTATATTTTTATTTAAAATACTTATTCTCTATTGCTGTTATTTTAGCAATTCTTCCTTCGTGGCGTCCGCCTTCAAACTCAGTATCAAGCCAAAGTTTTGTCATTTTAACAGCAGTGTCAATATCTACAACTCTACCACCCATTGCTAAAATATTTGCATTATTGTGTTTTTTACACATCTCAGCTGTAAATAAATCATGAGCAACAGCAGCTCTAATACCTTTAACCTTATTTGCTGCAATAGATATACCTATACCTGTTCCACAAAGGATTATACCTTTATCTGCCTCACCTTTAGACACAGCTTCTGCTACTTTTAATGCATAATCTGGATAATCAACAGAATCTGTTGAATAACATCCAAAGTCTATAACTTCAATATTTCTTGATTGTAATAAATCTTCAATTGCTGGCTTTAAAACTATACCGCCGTGGTCACATCCTATAGCTATTTTCATAAACGGGTTCTCCTATAATATTTTAAATATTTATATTATATATAAAGAGTATAACATACTAAAATAACCAATTCAACAACTAAAAATAAACTTAAAACTTTAAAAGTTGCGAAAGTTAGTTAATTTTCATTTTCAATTGGCAAATTATCATAACTTTCAATAAGACCTTTTAATGACATTTCAAACAAGTCAACTCCCATTACATCTTTTGCTGCAACCAATTTTCTATACTTGTCATAAAATTCTTTTACTATAGGCTTTCTTGTTGCTAAAGGATACCAACAAAATTCCCCATTTTTAAACGATTCATCTTTTAATTCAAAAACGCATACATTAGAAGATACTAGTCGCAATAACTGTCTAAAAAAATCACCATATGTTTCAATTTTAAAGGCTTCGTTTTGTTCTTTTTTACCCGTACAAATAAAATCTAAAGAAATTTGAAAAAAATTTGAAAATTTTATTAAATTTTCTATTCCCGGTTTTTGTTTCCCATTTTCATATGCACTAATCATTTGTATCGTTAAACCATCTATTTTATCTGCTACTTCTTGTTGCGTTAAATGATTAGATTTACGAAGTTCAGTAAGTCTTTTTCCTATTTCTAATGATAATTGTTCCATAATACAAATACTCTCCTTATTTATTGACACAAGTTAATTACTCAATATTTATTAGTATTTTTATTTTATAACAATTTTTATTATTTTACAACAATTTAATTATCAAATTGCATAAATATTTGCCGGAATTGATAATCTTTTCTTTCTTCTATATTCTTATTCATAGAAAGGAGAAAAACCTATATGAAAAGAAACAAATTCGATGATGGTTTTCAAGCATACCTAACTAAAAATGCTAATTTTACAGGAGACATAAAAATGCCAGAAATAATTGACATGCACAATTCTTCAATTCCAAAAGAATTAATATCCTTTGAGAAAATAAAAACTTCTCAAACAAAGCGAGGATATATTCATTTTTATATACACGATAAAATCTTTGAAAAGTTTATTGCAAATATTAAGACATATATTCCACTGCTTTCACAATATGATGGTGTAATAACACCAGATTGTTCTCTAGCCATTGGACAATTAGATTATCTTCAAATGACCAATACATATTTTAAACGAGCATGTGGTATTTATATGCAGCAGCATGGTATACCGGTTATTCCTACTGTTCGTTGGTCAGATGAAGATAGTTTCAGATTTTGTTTTAATGGACTACCTAAAAATTCAATTCTTGCAGTATCTACACATGGCTGCATTAAATCTAATAAACAAAAACTAATGTTTAGAAAAGGATTAATTGAAATGATTAAAGTTCTCACGCCTTTAGATGTAATTGTTTATGGTTATATGCCAAAGGTTATCTTTGATGGACTAGAAAACCTTACAACATTTCATAGATATCCTAATCGTTTTGAAAAAAATTGTAAAAAGGAGATATAATATATGGGAACATATTATAAGGGCAACACACCAACTTATCGCGAGATACTAGACAATATAGACAACATAATTAAAGATTATCCTTTAAACAATTGTGGTTATTTTGGTGAGAAAGGCAAAGCAGGCAATTGTCAGATTCGACA
The DNA here is from genome assembly GCA_964478025.1 of uncultured Christensenella sp. GTDB lineage: Bacteria > Bacillota > Clostridia > Christensenellales > UBA3700 > UBA3700. The sequence continues at coordinate 7,638 of CAYZGK010000006.1, read as the reverse complement.
AATATATTGTAACGATCCAACCAAAGAAGCACAAAAATTTTATAATATTGTAGCTTTTGGTGGAATTGAAACAAACTTACAAAACAACATGGGAGTTCGTACTAAATTAAAAGATGGGACAGTAATTACTTATAGAGAAATCACATCGACCAAAGATAGCCCCGCTGTTGAAATAAATATAAATAAATCAAACAATCATGGCAATATAAAACCCCAAAAAATTCATTTTGAAAGGAGAAAATAATATGACAATAACTAACAATCAAATATCTAATTCTAGCAAAAATATACTAAAATCTTTTGTAGGACAAAATTTAAAAACTTTTTCTCACGAAGCTTTTACTTTTATTAACATTTCTTATGGTGCTGTATTTTTAATAATAAATGAAAAAATTTATTCTTTCACAGATTATTACAAAATTAGAAAATTAATAGGATATGATGAAGAAATAAGTTATATTCAAATTAAACAGGTAAAACAAGTAAAATCTACTATAGAAAACCAGGATTTTGTAAACGAAAATTTAAATTTAAAAATAACAAAAATTGAACTTGTAAACTCTATTCAAACAGCTGTTGACAAAACCACACATAAAATATACAAAACTAAAGATACACATGGGATAATATTTACCTTTGAAGATAATTACCAACTTTCACTGGAAAAAGATGATTGTGGAGAAAATATTTTTATATATAGAGGATATGATGCGAGAAAAGAATTTGACAATTTAAAAGCATATTTAACTGAAGAATATGATGAAAACTTTGAAATGTCTTGTGAAATTACGTTTGAAGAAATATAATTTTTTATCCTAAATATACAGAAAAACTTCTTTTTACTTTATTTTAAATATTAAAATATCCAAAGCCTTGTCTATTTGATCAGCAGTTTTTCTATAAACATCTAAATCTTGGCCGTAAGGATCTGATATATCTCCATCGTGAGTTATATCATCAAAGCAATATATTTTATTTATATCAACAATTGTACTTAAATACATTTTGTGAGATTTTGTCATACAAATAAAATAATCAACTCCATCAACATCTATTGATTGTACACTCTTTGATGTATGGAAAAAATCTATACCTCTTTCCTCTAACACTTTTCTTGAGTTTTCTGAAATTGGCACTCCTTCTTCACAATATATACCACAACTATCTATAGTTATATCTTCTCTTCCTATTTTCTTTAATTTTTCAATCATAAGAGCCTGAGCTAGTGGCGATCTACATGTGTTTCCTGTACATACAAACATTATTTTCATATTCTAATTCCTCCAGCTGCTTTATTTACTCTATTCATAACAGAAGCATTTTTGCCTTCTTCTCCAAAATCTTGGCAAATAATATAATCAGATATTTTTTGAGCTTCATGCATTACTGCAAATATATTTCTCATAACTTCATCATCACTATCTCCAACCAAGATAAACCTTCTTCCCCCTAAACCTTCTTGCCAAGATTTTCTAACGAGCAGAATTGGATTTTTACCCTTTTGTTTTTGGTTATCATACTCTTTTAACATTGACTCAATACCTGTAGCAACTACCATATCACATGATGGCGCATAGTGCTTATATTTCATACCTGGTGCTTTTGCTACAACTACCTCACCTTTAAAAGTAGCACAAGCTCCTAAAACATCTGCTACCATTTTTGGAGTAATGCCGCCTGGTCTTAAAACTGTTGGTACATCTGTTGTCATATCAACTATAGTTGATTCTATTCCAACATTTGAAGGACCACCTTCAATTATTAATGGAACTCTACCTACCATATCTTCATATACATCTTTTGAATTAGTTGGAGAAATATGAGTTGAAACATTAGCAGATGGCGCTGCAATTGGGCAACCACAAGCCGCAATAAATTCTCTTGCAACCTTATGCTCTGGCATTCTAATTCCAACAGTATCTAATCCGCCTGTTACAACATTAGGAACTATTTTTGCTCTTGGCATGATTATTGTTATTGGGCCTGGCATAAACTTATCTATTAAAAGTTGTGCTTTATCTGAAATTTCTGTAACTAAATCTTTTATTTGCTCTTTATTTGCAACATGAACAATTAGTGGATTATCTGATGGTCTTCCTTTTGCTATATATATTTTTTTAACTGCTTCCTCATTAAAAGCATTGGCGCCAAGACCATATACAGTCTCAGTTGGAAATATTACAATATTTCCCTCTTTTATTAATTTTGCACCTTCTTTTATAGCTTCTTGTCCTTCTAAAATTTTTGTTTCCATAACATAAATATGATATAATCTTTTATATACTTTTGCAACATTTGACAAGCTTATGTATGTTTACATACATTATTAAATTATGATAACATTAAGTAAATAAGCTTAATAGGAAAAGGATTGGTATGGGATTATTTGGTAAACATAAGGATAATAAGGAAGTAAAAAAGGTAGAAGCACAAGAAGAAACTACCTTTGTTGAATTAGGTGAACCTATTTCAAATCAAATTATTAGAGATGTTCAAAAACATTTACACTTAGGTGCAAAACAAGAGCGCCCTACACTTCCTTTATTTATTTCTGTATCTAGAATTCCTAATCCTGAAAACTTTGTAGATTTTGATACACTACTTGCTGAGGTTAATCAAGAAGATGAAGAAGATAGACTTGCAAGAGAGGCAAAAGAAAAGAAAGAAGCTGAAGCTAAAGCTTTAAAAGAAAAACAAGAACAAGAACAACTTGAAGCAAGTAAACAAAAACAAGAAGCTGGAGAAATTCCTCAAGAAGAAGTTCTTGACGAAATTGAATTAGAAGAACTTGAAGATCAAGTTGAAGAAGATAATTCAATCGTAGAACCTGAAACAGAAGTTCAAAGTACAGAAACTCCTGTTGAAAGCGAAACTAACGCAGAAGAAGAAGTAGCACCAGAGTGCGAAGAAACACCTACTCTAGATAATATTGAAGCTTCAAAAGAAGAATTAGAAGAAAACGTAGATAAAAATAAAGAAGAATCTACAAGTGATACTCAAGAAGAAGTTGAATCACCTATAGATAACGAAAATGTTGCTACTGAGCAAACAAATAACACTCAAGAAGAAACTATTTCTCAAAATATAGAACAAAAAGAATCTAACGAACAAGAAAATATAGAAAATAATACACAAGATACATCTCAAGAACAAGAACGTTTAGCTAAAGAGGCAGCTGAAAAACAAGAACAAGAGCGCTTGGCTAAAGAAGAAGCCGAAAAGCAAGAGCAAGAACGTTTAGCTAAAGAAAAAGAAGAGGAAGAAAAGAAAAAAGCCGAACTTGCTAAAAAGAAGGGACCTACAATAACCTCTATTTCTGCTGCAAACTTAAAAGGAGCAAAAAGAGGTGTAGTTAAAGCTTCTGCTGTAAAGAAAGGTGGTGTTTCTGCTGCAAAGGAAGCTAGTGATGCTATTAAGGAAAAGGAAGAAGAAAAGAAAAAGAAAGCAGCGCAAGCTAGAATTGAAGCAAAGCGTGCTTCCGAAAAAGAAGCTGAAATGGCAAGACTTGCAACTGTTTCCATAATTGGCACAGACAAAAAACCTAAACCAGAAAATGGAAAATTTGAAATTCAATGGTCAAATGATAATGTTAAACCATATAAGTTGGTTCTTAAAAACGATCAAGGAAAAGTTCTATACGAATCAACACCTATTAAGACTAAACCAAACGAATTAACAGCAACTACATTTAGAAACATTTTATCTACAGGTTCATTTGTATTCATATCTACTCCTGTAGGTTACGCATTTAAAATACTTGATTCAAGAATGAGAGTATTTCATGTAAGTAAAGCTTATAGAAACGCAATAGATGCCCAAAAATTAGCCGCTCAAATCAAAAAGTTTGGTTTAAGCGCAAATTACATCGACGATTTGACAAAAGCTTAAACGTAAGCCTCTATTAAAGTCATTGCACCATCTAAATAACATTCTTTACTATTTGCTGGAACAAAGCACGTATCACCTAGTGATAACTTTTCTTCATTTCCATCAACAGAAATACAGCCTTCACCACTTACAACAGTTAGCGAAATAAAACTATCTTCATTTATATTAATAAACTTTTTATTCTCTATTTTTAATTCCTTAACTTTAAAGTATTTACAAGAAGCTAATTCTTTTTCCTCGTTTGATACACAAACTACACCATCATTAACTTTACATACTTTAGTAGGGTCAATAACTTTTAAAGACTTGTCTATATGAAGTTCTCTTTTCTTACCATCTTTTCCTACTCTATCATAATCATAAAGTCTATATGTTAAAGAACTATTTTGTTGTACCTCGCATATTAAAAGTCCACCACATATTGCATGTACTGTACCTGAAGGAATAAAAATACAATCTCCCTTTTTTACTTGTATAAAGTTAAGTACATCTAAGATTTTATTATCCCTAAGTGCCTTTTCTATCTCTTGAATTGTATAAGGCTTTTTAAAACCACAATAAACGCCGGCCCCTTCTTTTGCATCAACAATATACCACATCTCTGTTTTTCCATATTGTCCTTCATTTAAAAGCGCATATTCATCTGAGGGATGAACTTGAATAGACAAATTAGAAGCTGCATCAATTAATTTAATTAATATAGGGAAAAACTTAAATCGTGATGCATTATTACCTAAAAAGTCCTTATGATTTTCAAGAACACAAGATAAGGTCTTACCTTTAAACTCCCCATTTAAAACAGTAGATTCCCCATCCTTATGACATGATAATTCCCAAGATTCAGCAATATTATCACTGCTGCTTTCTTTTTTCCATATTTTTTTCAATTGATTTCCGCCCCAAATATAATCTTTTGTTGCTGGCTTTAATTTAATTGGATACATTTTATTCTCCTTTTTTAAATGTGATTATAAAAGTTGAACCTTTATTTAATTCACTTAAAACTTCTATATTTCCATTATGACTTTCTACAATATGTTTAACTATAGATAATCCAAGTCCTGTTGATGATTCGACTCCTGCTTGCGTATGAGATTCATCAACTTTATAGAATCTTTCAAATATCTTATCTATATTTTCTTTAGATATTCCTATCCCGTTATCTTGAACTTTCATAATAACTTCACTATCTTTATCTTCAATAATTACTTTTACAAATCCATTTTCGTTATTATACTTAATCCCATTGCTAACTAAATTTCTAACTAGTGATATTATTTGCTTTTTATTTCCTTTTATTGTGCCTGTTCCTTCTCTAAATAACTCAATATTTTTCTTATCTGCAACAACCTGCAATGAATCCATAACATCATCTACAACGTCTTCAAGTAAAAGTTCTTCTTTTTCAATAGTTTTACCAACAGAATCTATCTTGCCTATTTCTAATATTTGATCTATAAGACCTTTCATTTTTTGCGAATTTTGATAAATTTCTTCTGCACATTTTTTCTTTTTATTATCTGGCAATTCTTTATTCGTTAATAATTCTGAATATCCACTAATAGCAGTAAGTGGAGTTTTTAATTCATGTGATGCATTAGCAAAGAACTCACTTCTTGCTTGTGCTGTTTGTTTTTCAAGTGTTATATCAGTTAATAGTAAAAGCATATATAAACCATCTGAATATTCTTTATTATCTGGGAATACTGTCTCTACTCTTAACCAATTATTATTAATAAATAATGTTGTAGTTATTTCCTGTTTTACATCATATGCTTGAGTGACTTGTTTGTATACATCAATACATTCTTTATTATTCATAAAATCTTCTTGAGATTTTACCTCAAAACCTAACAAATTTTTTACTTGAGGATTTGTATTTACTATATTTGATTTATTATCAAAAACTATAATTCCTTGGTGAATTGCATTTAAAAGTACCGCAAGTTTAGTTTTTTCATAATCTAAATTGTACATTGTATCATTTATCATCTCACCAATTGAGTCTATTTGTTCTACCATCTTATCGGCTTTTGAGGCCACTAAATATTTGTTAACTTCTGCCTTCTTATAATTCCCAGATTGTATATCCTGCATTATTTTTTGAACATTTTGAAGTGGTGCTAATGTCGCTTTAATATTTAAATTTACAACACCTGCAAGCAAAAGAACCATAATTACCCAAAATACAAGTAACGATATTATTAAAATAAAAAGAGGATACGAAGTTGTTACAATTGATGTAGTAAATCTTAAAATAAGATATCCATTTACATCAATACCTTCACTTTTTGGCATTTCAACTTTTATACAATAAACTAAAACCCTACTATTTCCTTCTATGTATGGAGATTCAATAGTATCTGACTGAGTAGATAAGTTTTCTACATCTTCTCCTATTAAATCATCTATTAAATATTTAGTCGGATCTTCAGATTTTAAATACTCTCCATTATTATATGTATCACCAATTTCCTCACCTTTTGAATTAAAAACTGTTATTTTTATATATCCACCTTGTTTATAAAGCAAAAATCTATTCAAATCAACCTGTGATTTAAATTTTTCAACCTGTTTTACAGTTTCATCGGCAAAATTCTTAATTTCTTTTTTACTATAATCGTTACTTACAATAATAAACGATACTATAATTAGTACCGTTACAACCAACAGCGTTATAGCCATTGTTATTACGAAGTTTCTTAATATACGATTTCTCATTTTATGGTTTTGAAGAGAATTTGTAACCTACACCTCTAATAGTTTTAATATAAGGTACGTCTGTTTTAGTACCTAATTTTGCTCTTAAAGATTTTATATGCATATCAAGTGTTCTTGTTTCTCCTATAAAATCAAATCCCCAAACTTCCTTTAGAATAACTTCTCTTGGAACAACTAAATCTACTTTACTCATTAATAACTTTAACAAGTTATATTCCTTTAAAGTTATAACAACGACCTCATTATTAACCAATACGGTATGGTCATTATCATTAACAACAATTTCACCTATGCTTAACATTTTGTCGTCTTGTTGTCTATATGAAACCTTTCTTAAATTAGCTTTAACACGTGCAATTAACTCAAGCATACCAAATGGTTTTGCTATATAATCATCAGCTCCTAAATCCAAGCCTTTAACCTTAGTTTCTTCATCACCTTTTGCACTTGTAATGATAATTGGAACTTCTTTTGTTACATTGTTTTGTTTTAATTTTTGAAGTGCCGTTAATCCATCCATACCAGGAAGCATAATATCCAATATAATTAAATCAGGAGTAATAATTTTTAAAGATTCAAACATATCCTCTGCATTAACAAAGAATGAACATGTATATTCATTGTTATCAAATGCCATATCATATAAATCTCTTATGGAACTATCATCTTCAACTACAAATATAGATTTCTTCATAAATCCCCCATATACATATAGATTTTAACATATTGTAAAAAATTTGTAAATAATAGAATTTAGAGCTATAAACGATAGGCAATTGAAAAAGTAAATTCCAGTATTAATAAATAAGCGAAATATAAATAAGTCGATTATTTAATTGCTAAATACAAATTAATAATTACTCCTAAAAGTAACAATATTGTTTTGAAAAGTCGAGTTATGGGGGCAACTTTTTAAATTTTTACAAAATATACCCCCATAACTGCCATTTTTTAAGGTTGGAATTCTAAAAAAAATCAGAAAAAAAAAGAAGAGCTATAAACTCTTCTTTATGGATGCGGCAATGTCCT
>CAYZGK010000005.1:0-82018 GCA_964478025.1 uncultured Christensenella sp. | reverse complement strand
TTTATTGACAAATTAATTATATATTTTTTAGTGGGGTTTATCAATTATATTATTTGTCACTAATTTTTATATATTTACATTAAATATTTATATATGTTAAAATAACACTTGCAATACAAAAGGAGAAATCAAATGGAAAATTTAGTTAATAACGCAAAATTTAAACAAGCATGTAAATTGCTTTATAATACAGAAGATGTCTCGTATCAAGCAAAAAGATATGAAAACGTATATAATTTGCATACAAAAAAATATGCATCAAATGGTAAGTTTTTCTCTTCTCCTGGAAGAATAGAAGTTTGTGGTAATCATACAGATCATAACAACGGAAAAGTTTTATGTGCTTCAATATCTGTAGATACAATTGCGTGCGTAACTCCACTTGATGGAAAAATCATAGTAGATTCTATTGGTTATCCAATTGTAGAGGTAGATATTTCAGATATAAACGTTCATAAAGATGAATTTGGTAAAAGTGAAGGCTTAGTTAGAGGCGTTGTAGCTTACTTTGTTCAAAATGGATATAAAGTTGGTGGATTTGCAGCAACTACTACATCTGACGTATTTAAAGGTGCTGGAGTTTCATCATCTGCTTCCTTTGAGGTTTTAATTGCAGAGATACTAAATCAAATGTTTAATGATGGAAAAATGGATTCTATAACAAAAGCAAAAGCAGCACATTTAGCAGAGAGTGAATACTTTGGAAAGCCATGTGGACTTTTAGATCAAAGTGCTATTGCAATTGGTGGAGTTTCATATATAGATTTTAAATCAACAACATCTCCAAAAGTTGAATCAATTAAATGGGGATTAGATGATGTTTCTATTGCTATTACAAATACTGGTGGAGATCACTGTAATTTAACTGATCAATATGCAGCAATCCGTCTAGAGATGGAACAAGTAGCAAAATGTTTACATGCTAAAAAGCTTAGAAAAGTTAAAGAAGAAGTATTCTATGAAAATTTAGTTGAGCTTCGTGGTAAAGTATCAGATAGAGCCATAGAGAGAGCAATACATTTTTATGATGAAAATAAAAGAGTAGATATTGCCGCTCGTGCACTTAAGAAAAATAATGAGAAAAAGTTTATTGAACAAATAAATCAAAGTGGTTTATCTTCATTAACATTACTTCAAAACTGTTTCCCAAATGGAGAAACAGCGCAACCAATTCCACTTGGAATTATTCTATCAAGAAAAGTAAAGGGTGTTAAAGCTGTGAGAGTTCATGGTGGCGGATTTGCTGGAACAATTATTGCATATGTAGCAAAGGAAGACATGAAAAACTACTTAGAGCAAATGTATAAAGTATTTGGAAAGGAAAATGTATTTAATATTTCAGTTAGAAATATTGGTACATGTAAAGTGGATATTTAATGAACTATTTATTGTCTGCAATTAATAAAATTGCCTTTTCAATTGGTGATATAGATATAGCCTGGTATGGAATTATAGTAACAACAGGTATTGTTGCTGCGTTTTTGTTATTCCTATATATGGCAAAAAAGCAAGGCCTTGATGATGATTTTTCACTTGAAGCATTTATTTGGGTAATTATTTTAGCTGTAATATTCTGTAGAGTATTTTATGTTGTTCCAAGGTGGGGTGAAGACTATACAACGCTTAAAGAAGCGATAAATATAAGGGAAGGCGGACTTACAATTGTAGGTGGTATTTTTGGTGGAGTTCTTGCAATTATAATTTGTACATTTAAAAATAGAAAATACCATTTAGCAAGACTATCTGATGCTTGTGCTTTTCCTGTTATGATAGGACAAGTTATAGGAAGATGGGGAAATTTTGTTAATCAAGAATTATTTGGACTTCAAATATTAAATCCAACATTTCAACATTTCCCATTTGCTGTATATATAGAAAATCCAGCTACATATTATGCTGGTTATAAAGCAGGTTGGTATTGTGCCTTATTTTTCTATGAAAGTGTAATAAATTTAATTGGACTTATAGTTGGTCTTATTCTTTACCATAAGTTTAAAGATAAAATGAAACCTATGACTCTAACGCTTGGATACTTAACATGGTATGGCTTAGTTAGAGGTTCTTTAGAGTTTTTAAAGATAGATCATGTAACACTAGGTAATACTGGCATTGGAACAATACAAATCATTTGCTACACAGTTGCCTGCATAGGTATTATATTACTAGTACTTTTATATACAAATAAAATTAATTTTGAATCTAAAAAGTTCCAAACTATAATTGATGCAAGATGGATTAAAATAAGAGAAAAAGAAGCCTTAAATGAGGCTAAAAAGAATAATAGTGAAAAAGTAGATGAAGTTGTTGAGGCTACGGAAGATACAACAAGCAATTTAGATGAATCAAAAGGAGAAGTTGACGAGTTGTCAACAAAAGATGATGAGAAACCTAACGCTACTAACTGATTTATATCAGTTAACCATGATGTACGGCTATTCAAAAAATGGCCAAATGAACAAGACTGCAGTTTTTGATGTTTTTTATAGAGGAATAGGTAATAATTACGCAGTAGCTTGTGGACTAGAACAAGTTGTAGAATATGTTTTAAATCTTAAGTTTGAAAAAGATGATATAGAATATTTACGTTCTAAAAATTTGTTTGATGAAGAATTTTTAAAATTATTAGAAGATTTTAAATTTACTGGCGATATTTATGCAGTAAAAGAAGGAACAGTTATTTTCCCTCAAGAGCCAATACTTACAGTTAAAGCTCGTTTATTTGAAGCTCAACTCATAGAGACAGCAATTTTGTGTTTATTAAATCACCAAACATTAATTGCCACAAAGGCAGCGAAAGTTGTTTACGCCGCAAATGGGGCTCCTGTAGCTGAATTTGGACTAAGGAGAGCTCAAGGTCCAGATGCTGGTATTTATGGCGCTAGAGCGGCTGTTATTGCAGGATGTGCGTCAACATCAAATGTTCTTGCTGGAAAAATGTTTAATGTTCCAATCTCAGGTACTCATGCTCATGCGTGGGTAATGAGTTTCCCTACGGAGTATGATGCATTTAAAGCATATGCAAAAATGTATCCAGATTCATGTTTGCTTTTATGTGATACTTACGATACATTGCGCTCAGGTGTGCCAAATGCAATAAAGGTATTTAAGGAATTAAGAGCAGAGGGCCATGAACCAATTGGTATAAGATTAGACTCTGGGGATTTAGCATATTTATCTCAAGAAGCAAGAAAGATGCTTGATGAAGCAGGATTTGAAAATGCAAAGATTTGTGCCTCTGGCGATATTGATGAAACAGTATTAATGTCTTTAACTGCACAAGGCGCTAAGATAGATACATATGGAATTGGAACAAAGTTAATTACATCAATGGATTGTCCATCGCTTGGTGGTGTATATAAGATGAGTGCAATTGAGGATGAAAATGGCAATTTAGTTCCAAAATTAAAGATGTCAGATACTCCAGGAAAGATTACAAATCCAGGATTCAAAAAAATTGTAAGAATTTATGATAAACATTCTAATAAGGCACTTGCTGATTTAATTTGTTTATATGATGAAAGTTTTGATGGGCTTGATGAACTTGAAATTTTCGATCCACATTTTACATATAAGAGAAAGACAATTACAGACTTTTATGTGAAGGAACTTACAACTACAATTATAAAGGATGGAAAACTTGTATATAAGTTGCCATCAGTTCAAGAAATTGCGACATATCATAAAAATGCATATGCAGAGTTTTGGAATGAATATAAAAGATTGCTTAACCCTCATATTTATAAAGTTGACTTATCTCAAAAGTTATATGATATAAAAGAAGAACTGCTTAAGAAAAATTCAATGAAATAAAGAAATGTAAAATCCAAGTAAGAAACGATAGACTTGGATTTTTTTATGCAAAAATTTTTAAAATTTTATGTAGTATTTTTATATTATTTCTAATATAATATTTTAGAGGGATTTTATGGAATACAATTTTTATGGATGGAAAGATGCTAATGTTTTAGCAGTTGATACTAGATTTTCAGGAAAAACCCCAAGAGATTTGTATGATGAATTATCCGATGTTTGGTGTGAGTATACTTGCGCACCAAGGCTTAGAGAAAAATGGTCAAAAGAAAATAAAACATGTGGCCAATGCTCAATTACTGCCTTTTTAATGCAAGATATCTTTGGTGGAAAGGTTTATGGAATAAAGGTAAAGGGAGCAACGCATTGTTTTAATAATGTTAATGGATGTATCTTTGATTTAACATCTGAACAATTTGGGGATGAGGCTAAAAACTTAGACTATGAAAATTGTGAAGAGCAATCAAGAGATATACATTTTTCAAAAGAAGAAAAGAAAGCAAGATATGAATATTTAAAGGAAGATTTAATAAGGAGAAATGAAAACAAGTAAAATATTAATAAAAGGAGTCGTAATTATTATGTCTTTTATAATGATGTTAAGTTCACTATTTTCTTGTGTAAAAAAGGTAAAAAGTTACACAGAGGATTCAGCCGAGTTTGATGGAGGCTTTGCTTCTACAAACAATGGTTACGCTAAGAATGATGAATTAGTTCAAAGATTGATATCTGTAACACCATCAGATAGACAATTACAATATCAAGAAATGACTTATTATAATTTCATTCACTTTGGTATGAACACTATGACAGATAGAGAGTGGGGAGATGGAACAGAAAGTCCATCACAATTTAATCCTACAAATCTAGATACTGATCAATGGGCAAAAGCTTGCTTAGATTCTGGCTCAAAGGGAATTATATTAACAGCAAAGCACCATGATGGATTCTGTTTATGGCCAAGTGCGTATACAGAGCATTCTATTAAAAACAGCCCATATAAAGATGGTAATGGAGACATAGTTAAAGACTTATCTGAAAGCTGTAAAAAGTATGGATTAAAATTTGGTATATATCTATCTCCATGGGATAGACATGAATCTACCTATGGAACAGATGCATATAATGATTATTATGTAAATCAATTAACAGAATTATTAACAAATTATGGAGATATATTCTGTGTATGGTTAGATGGTGCAAAGGGTGAAGATGCTCCAGATTTTGAGTATGATTTTACAAGATACTTTGAAGTAATTAGACGTCTTCAACCAAATGCAGTTGTTTCAATTTGTGGTACTGACGTTAGATGGATTGGTAACGAAACTGGAGCTGCTAGAAAAGCTGAATGGAGCGTTGTTTCAAATAATAAGGACTATAATGCAAACAGTCAAACAGGAGAGACAGATACAGCAAAATTATCTGGAATCTCTGATATGGAAAAAGATTTAGGTTCAAGAGAAGTATTAAAGGATTATACCGCAGATCAACTTGTTTGGTATCCAGCTGAAAGTGATGTTTCTATAAGAAGAAAGAGTGCACTTCAAAGTTATGGTGGTTGGTTCTATCATGAAAACGAATCAAATAAAACTGTAGATGCATTATATAGAATTTATATGAATACAGCAGGAAGTAATGCTTCATTCTTATTAAATGTTCCACCAACAAGTGATGGAAGTCTTGATGAAGCTACTGTTACAAGATTAAAAGAGTTTGGAGATAAGATTAAATCAATTACTGCAACTCCATTAAAATATACAGCATACTCTGGAAGTAAGGGAACTAGTATTGAAGAAAACGCTAATATAACAGCACTTGCTAATGATTCAATAGATAATCTTTACAAAGTGCAAGATGATGAAGACATTATTGATTTAAAACTAGATTCTAAGTCTTATGTTTCATACTTAGTATTAAAGGAAAATCAAAAATATTCACAACGTGTTGAAGCATTTAGTATTTACTATAAGAATGATTCAGGTGTTTGGAAAAAGGTTGATGATTATACAGTAATTGGATCTCAAAAGATAATTGAAGTTGGTGAAGAGACTAGTGAGATTAGAATTTTCATTAAACAATCAAGATCTAATCCATGTTTAAGAAATATTGCGGTGTATAATTAATATATAAATATATTGGGTAAGGGGATTTTATGAAAAAAATTATTTATACAACAATTATTTTAATTGTACTTGTAACTATATTGTCATGCTTTATTGGATGTAAAGGAAAGAATATAGAAGTTTCTGATGACTTAGCATCTAATAAAGGTGATATAGTTAATGATTTATCTGCATACACACTTGCATCAACAGCATATAATAACTGGAAAAATAATGTCTTTCCTAATCATTTAAGAACTGAACATTTTACATTCTCAGTAAATGAAGGAAAAATGGCTACAAGACAAGCAAGACAAATATATAAAGTAGATAATGGCAATATTTGGTCAGAGCAAGTTACAATAAACTCAGGACTAGCTGGCGCAAATTATGCTGTTAAGCTTCTATATAATGCAAGTACTGAAACTGGTTATGCTCATGTTTTAAAGGGTAATAAAAAGGTTTTAGGAGAAGAGCCAGATATTTATGCTATTTCGGATTGGGGAACACCTGATACATATACAATGAAAGAAAATAGCGAAGAGATAGAAAAGTTTAAAACAGATTATAAAAAAATGATTACAACATATAATCTAGACTCATTTGAGTATTTAGATGATACTCATGATGATACTGTTTACACATATGCACCAGATCCAACTAAATATTTATGTACAGTTACTATAGATATGTCACTTGAGGCTCAAAAAACAGTTCAGAAAATAGCAAAGGCTGAATTTGAAAATGCACTAGGTGCAAAAGAAGATTCAATTGACATGGAGCCTGTTACAATAACATTTTTAGTTGAAAAGGTTGATGATACATATAGAGTTTTACAATGGGTATCTAGAGAAGTTTATACAGGTTATAAGCTAGGAACACAAAGTTGCGCTCAAAGTTACAAAGCTGCTTTTAGTTATAATGAAGAAGATTACAAAATAGAAATGTAAAATCTTTGTAAAATGAAAATTACTTGCCCCTATTATACAAAGTATAATAGGGGCTTTTCTGTTAGCGCGACAAAATTGGGACATAACTGATGAAAAATTTTTAAAAAAAACTATTTACATTTGCTTTTCAAAGTGGTAATATCTCTACACAAATAAAAAATAGGAGGTACTTTATGAGTAACAATAATAATAATGCAAGACCAGAAAAAAAGAAAGAAGCCATTTTAGCAATAAGAGAAATCTTAGCTAAAAGAACAGACAAAAAACATCCTTTAAAACAAGATGAGATATTAGAAATTCTTGCTAATGAATATAATATTGATATTGAAAGAAAGGCTGTAGGTAGAACAATTGCTCTTATTAGAGATAATGGTTATTTGGATTTATATTCAGATAAAAAAGGAACTTTTGTAGTTGAAAGATTATTTAGTGAATCTGAACTTCATAACCTTTGTGATGCAGTAATGTTTAGTAAAAACTTAGATCCAAATAGTTCATTAGATATTATTAAAAGGATTTGCTCTTTAGGTGGTAGACATTATAAAGGTCCTACATACTTAAAAAATGCAAAAAATTTTCAAGATATGAATAAAACTCAAAATAGAGATGTTTTAGTTAATATTAGTTTTCTTGATGAGGCAATAGCAAATAATCAGCAAGTTAAATTTGTTTATAAAAAGTATAATATAAATCATGAATTATATGAAGTAGGTACTTATAAGGTTTCTCCATATGCCGTTTTACAAAAAAATAGACAATATTATTTAATGTGCCAATATGTAAAGAACGGAAGAGGGGAGTTAAGATACTTTAGATTAGATAAAATGTTTAATACTAAAAAAGTTGACGAACAAGCTATAGATATTAATAGATTGCCAACATTTAAAAATGGTATAAACTATGCGGTTATTTCTAATTCTTTACCTTATATGTTCTCTGATGCTCCAAAGCTTGTTACAATTAGAATTGATAACAAAAATGTTGCAGATGATATATTTGATTGGTTTGGACCAAACGTTAAATTTAAAGAGGATCCTGAACATCCTGGAATGTATTTATCTACAATAAAAGTATCACCAATGGCAATGCATTATTGGGCTTTACAATACATTGATCATGTTGAAGTTTTATCTCCTATTGATCTTAGAGAGGATATAAAGCAATCTTTACAAAAGGGACTAAATAAATATAGTAAATAAGTTATGGAAATAACACTTGACGAATTAAAAAAACTTGATGAAAGTGAATATAAATTAATAGATATTAGGACGGAACTTGAGATATCTTATGGTTCCATTCCTAATTCTATTAAATTAAGTCAAGAGGAGTTACTAAAAGAAACAAATTTAGATAAAAATATAAAATATATAATCTATTGTAAAAAAGGTGTTATAAGTTTAGATATTGCAGATATCTTAGAATCTAAAGGATATATGGCGTATAGTTTAAAAGGCGGGTATAATGCTTGGCTTTTAGATACTATAAAGAATAATTCTGATTTAGAGGTTAGATCAAAGGTTGAAAACAGCATAAGAACTAGATATAGAAAAGCTATATGGAGTAATTTTATTAGAGCTTTAAAAACATATGACATGATAAAGAGTGGAGATAAAATTGCAGTTTGTATATCTGGTGGTAAAGATTCAATGCTTCTTGCTAAATTATTTCAAGAATTGCATAAATATAGCGAAATAGATTTTGATGTTAAATATTTAGTTATGGACCCAGGTTATAGCGCGGATAATCGACAAGTTATAGAAAACAACGCAAAAATGCTTGGAATACCAATTAATATATTTGAATCAAAAATTTTTGAATCAGTATATAATGTAGAAAAATCTCCATGCTATTTATGTGCAAGAATGCGTAGAGGACACCTTTATGCATACGCTAGAGAACTTGGGTGTAATAAAATTGCTCTTGGCCACCACTATGATGATGTAATTGAGACAATCTTAATGGGAATGCTATATGGTGCCCAGATTCAAACTATGATGCCAAAGCTTCATAGCACAAACTTTGAGGGAATGGAACTTATAAGACCACTTTACTTTGTAAGGGAAGATACAATAAAGAAATGGAGAGATTATAATAATCTTCACTTTATACAATGTGCTTGTAAGTTTACAGATACTTGTACAAGTTGTAATAATGAAAATAAATCAAAAAGAGTGGAAGTTAAAGAATTAATTGCTAAGTTAAAGAAGACAAATCCACTTGTTGAATCTACTATATTTAAAAGTGTAGAAAACGTTTGTTTAGACCAAGTTATAGGATACAAAACTAAAGGCGTTAAACATAATTTTTTAGATACATATGACGAGGAATAAAAATGTTAAATCAATTTTCAAGAACTGAACTTTTATATGGCAAAGAGGCTATTGAGCATTTAAAAGAATGTAGAGTAGCTGTATTTGGTATAGGGGGAGTTGGTGGCTACGTTGTAGAAGCGCTAGCAAGAACGGGTGTAGGTAAGTTTGATTTAATAGATAATGATACTGTATCTTTAACAAACTTAAATAGACAAATTATAGCGACTTTTGATACTATTGGAAAATATAAGGTTGATGTAATGAAAGATAGAATTCTTTCAATAAACAAAGATGCTGAAGTTAACACTCATACATGCTTTTTCTTACCTGAAAATGAATCAGAATTTGATTTTTCAAAATATGATTATGTAGTTGATGCAGTAGATACTGTTGCAGCAAAAATTGAATTAGCCATAAAGGCTCAAAGAGAAAATACACCAATCATATCAAGTATGGGAGCAGGGAATAAATTAAATCCACAAGGGTTTAAGGTAGTAGATATATACGAGACAAAATATGATCCACTTGCTAGGGTTTTAAGAAACGAATTAAAAAAGAGAAATGTAAAAAAATTAAAAGTTGTTTATTCTGAAGAAATTCCAATGAAGGTGGAAAGTACTTTAGATGAAACATCAAATAAAAGAACAATTCCAGGAAGTAACGCTTTTGTTCCAGCATCGCTTGGACTTACAATTGCAGCTGAAGTTATAAACGACTTAACTAAATCATACAAAAATTAATAGTTTGTGATTTCCAATTATTTATTTAAAAATACAGAGCCCGATGGGCTCTGTATTTTTATTTATTATCGATTGTGTATTAAATATTAATACATATCTCCGCCTGCTTGTGGAGCAGCTGGTGCTTGAGGTTCAGGAATATCTGAAATTAGAACTTCTGTTGTAAGTAATGTTGAAACAACTGAAGCTGCATTTTGAACAGCACTTCTTGTAACCTTTGTTGGATCTAGAATACCAGCAGCAATCATGTCTACATATTCATTCTTTAGCGCATCATAGCCAAAATTAGAGCCTTTATTTGCAGATTTGATGTTGTTTATGACAACGCCACCATCTAGGCCTGCATTGGCGCAAATTTGCTTGATTGGAGCTTCAAGAGCTTTAAGCATACATCTACCACCAGTCTTTTCATCGCCTTCCATTGAATCTACAACGGCTTGAACTTTATCCATGATGTTAAGAAGTGCAACACCACCACCAGGGATGACACCTTCTTCAACAGCAGCACGAGTAGCAGCTAGAGCATCTTCGATTCTTAGTTTCTTTTCTTTCATTTCAACTTCTGTTGCAGCACCAACATGAATTACGGCAACACCACCAGCAAGTTTTGCAAGTCTTTCGAATAATTTTTCTTTATCGTACTCACTTGTAGCTTCATTTGCTTGAGCTTTAATAGCATTAACTCTGTTAGTGATTTCTTCAGCACTGCCGTATCCATCAATAATAGTTGTTGTATCTTTGTCTACCTTTACTTGTTTAGCTCTACCTAATTGATTCATTGTTGTATCTTTTAATTCATAACCAAGTTCAGATGAGATAACTGTACCACCAGTTAATATGGCAATATCTTCAAGGATAGCTTTTCTTCTATCTCCAAATGCTGGAGCTTTAACAGCAACGCAGTTTAGTACACCTTTTAATTTGTTAAGAACAAGAGCAGTTAATGCATCGCCATCAACATCCTCAGCAATAATTAATAGCTTTAAGCCGTTTTGTACAACAGTTTCAAGAATTGGCATAATTTCTTTTGAAGAAGAAATTTTCTTATCTGTAATTAAGATATAAGCATCATCAAGAACAGCTTCCATCTTATCTGTATTTGTTGCCATATAAGCAGATACATAACCTCTATCAAATTGCATACCTTCAACTGTAGATAGAGTAGTATCTGTTGTCTTAGATTCATCAACAGAGATAACTCCTTCTTTGCCTACCTTTTCCATAGCCTCAGAGATTAAATCTCCAACTTGTTCATTACCAGCTGAGATGCTTGCAACTTGAGCAATAGCTTCAGCAGATTCAATAGGTTTAGAAATTTTCTTTAATTCATCTACAACTGCATCCGTTACCTTTTGAATACCTTTCTTTAAGATAATTGGGTTAGCACCAGCAGTTACGTTTCTTAATCCTTCCTTTACAAGAGCTTGAGCAAGAACGCAAGCTGTTGTTGTACCATCACCAGCGACATCATTTGTCTTTATAGAAACTTCCTTTATAAGTTGAGCTCCCATATTTTCAAATGAATCTTTTAATTCAACTTCTTTTGCAATAGTAACACCATCGTTAGTGATAAGTGGTGAACCATACTTTTTGTCTAATACTACATTTCTACCTTTAGGTCCAAGAGTGATTTTTACAGCATTTGCAACTGCATCAACACCTGCTTCTAAAGCTTTTCTAGCGTCATCGCCATATTTAAAATCTTTTGCCATAATTATTGTCCTCCTTTACTAATCTTCTAAAATAGCTAAAACATCAGATTGTTTAATGATTGTTACATCAACATCGTCAATTTTAAAATCACTACCGCTATACTTAGAGTATAGGATGTGATCTCCTACTTTAACTTGCATTTTAATTTCTTTTCCGTCTGCTACGCCACCAGGGCCAACAGCAACTACTTCAGCTACTTGTGGCTTTTCTTGTGCAGAACCTGGTAAATATAAGCCAGATTGTGTTTTTACTTCAGCTTCAACAGCTTTTACTACAATTTTGTCAAACAATGGTTTAATTGTCATATCAAAAAATCCTCCTATTAGTTTATAGAACTATTACTAGTTCTTTTTTTCGCCATCAAGTATTATACTATACGAAATATTAAATGTAAATATTATTTTTTAAATAATATTCCATAAAAATTTGACTCTTTTTTCTGGGATATTTTTGGTTTATAATATTGCTATGAGTAAAAAAGTTTTAATTATATGTTTAGTAGGGGTTTTATTAGTTAGTATTTTTGCTGCATGCACAAGTGAGGCAAATGAAACTAAAACGATGCTTGATGATATGGCTAATTGGATGAGTTATATCTCAGATGATGCTTATATTACAAAAATTGCAATACCAGGAAGCCATGATGCAATATCTTATGGAACAACAATAGTGAGTGCAAAAACTCAAGGCGGGGATTTGACAGCTCAGCTTAAGAGTGGTTGTAGATATTTTGATTTAAGATTTGCAACAAATAAGTCAGATAATAATGAATTATATGGTGTTCATGCTGTTGTTATGACAAATGTTAAAGCAATAGATGCATTAACTCAATGTAAAGACTTTATAGTTTCGCATCCAAGTGAGTTTTTAATACTAGATTTATCTCAATTTAGATCAAAAGATACTAATTGTATAGAAAAAATAAAAGTTATGGTTAAAGAGCTTTTTGTTGATACTTCTTTGGCTGTACTTAAAAATGGTGAAAATATAGATGAGTATGTTTCTACATTAAAATTAAAAGATGTTCGTGGAAAGGTAATTATAACCTTTGGTGAAACAGCGGATGAAAATTATTTATTTAGAAGAAATAATGATAGTGCATCAGTTAGCGAGACCTGCGCACTTCGCTCTGACTATATTGGAGAAAAACATTCTCAAGGTGGAGAAGTTTTAGCAAATGAAACAATGCCTTATTATTTAGACAATTTATCTAGTGATTATAAAGGATTTTTCGTTTTACAATCACAACTCACCAACGGTGCGCTTGATTCTATTGAAAATAAAGAAAATGCAGCAGATGAGTATATTAAGGCAAGAGTTTCATCATTTAAGGAAAATGAATCTTACTTATCTAAGGTAAATATTGTAATGAGAGATTATATATCTGATGTTAGCAAAGATATTAATATTGTAGAATTAAATATATCTAAAGGAATAGTAAAATAGTTTTTACATTATTTTATAATGTTGGTATAATCTAAAAGGATTTTTTAGAGGTGCAAAATGGATAAATGGGATTCTAGATTTATGGAAATGGCACAATTTGTTGCAACCTGGTCAAGTTGTTATAAAGAAAATAGACACGTGGGTGCAGTAATTGTAAGGGATAAAAGAATTTTAACTACAGGTTATAACGGAGCTCCATCAGGCGTTACTTCATGCGTTGAGAGGGGTGAGTGTATTAGAGTAAAACTAGGCATTCCATCAGGAACAAGACAAGAAGTATGTTATGCAGTTCATGCTGAACAAAATGCAATTTGCCAAGCAGCAAAATTAGGTTTAGCACTTGAGGGTGCAACGCTTTATTGTACTCATCAACCTTGTACAATTTGCGCAAGATTAATTATTAATTCAGGTATAAAAAAGGTTATATATAAGGAAGGATATCCAGACGATTTTTCATTAAAGTTATTTAAAGAAGCTGGAGTTACTATTCAAAAGGCAGATTAATATGAAAAAGATTGCAAAAGCAAACGAGTTAATGTGGCTTTTTGGACTTATATTTGTATCCCTTGGTGTAGCCATATGTTCAAAAACTAATTTAGGAGTATCTATGATTGCTGCTCCTACTTTTATTGTTCAAGAATTTGTTTCAAAGTTTTGGCCAAGTTTAACAGTTGGAGTTACAGAATATTTATTCCAAGGACTAACACTTATTATTATGTGTGTAGCAGTTCAAAGATTTAACTGGAAATATCTGCTTGCCTTTTTAGTTGCAGTTTTATATGGTTACATGCTTGATTTATGGATTTTAATAATTGGTTCTGACCCATTTGAAGAAATCTATTTAAGATGGATAATGCTATTTGTGGGGGACGTATCTGTTGCATTTGGGGTTGCGTGCTTTTTTAGAACATATATGCCACTTGAGGTTCCAGAACTAGTGGTTGCGGAGGTTGCGGATAGATATAAGCTAAATATAAATAAAACTAAGTATTTTATTGATGGATTATATCTTGTTACATCAATTGTTTTATCGCTTGTTCTATTTTTAGATGTAGATAAGTTTGACTGGTCTACAATTTATAAATCATCATTCCACTCACTTGGGCTTGGAACTATTGTAACAACAATAATAAATGCTCCTATAATTACACTATGTGGAAAACTACTTGATAAAATATTTACATTTGAGCCATTAATTCCAAAACTTGAAAAAGTATTAAAAAGATCTTCAAAGAGTGAAAATGAAAATGCTGCAAGTGAGGAAAATAAAAGCGTATGAAAAATGCAAAAGGCGAGAACTGTGTAGTTATAAAAGATGATGGCGCAAGAGTACAAATAACGCCAAAGTGCCCATATTGCAATTTTATTATGGATAAACAAGTTATAAATACATATGCAAGTTTAAATTGCAGAAATTTAGTAAAAGTTCATTATTGCACAAATTGTAGAAAAGCATTTGAAATAGCAGTTTCAAGATAAATCAAGACTGCGCATCCTTTCTCGATAATTTATACCCAAGAGTTACAAAAGTAGTTAACTCCTCCTAAGCTACCTTATGGCACATCAAACATTCTGCTTAATGCTGCTACGGTCAAGTCCTGACATGGTTCACAGCGTTCAATTGCATAAGACCTAGATATCAACATCACTTGCTTAAGGCGTCCTTACATATAAAGAACCTCAAAAGGCATTCAGTCCTACTAAAGCGGATTGTAGGTAACAGGGCACCGCTATCTCCCCACCTAGCGCAGTGAGTATATTATATAAATAAAGATATTTATTGTCAATTCTTGTTTGCAAGTAATATAATAATTTGCACGGGGGTATCGCCAAGCGGTAAGGCAACTGGCTCTGACCCAGCTACTCGGTGGTTCGAATCCATCTACCCCTGCCAAAGCATTAAAATCGATGTTAAAGTCGATTTTTTTTATTTTTTAGTAATCTAATTTTTATATAGACATTTTGTCTAGACATTTATATAGACAAAATTAAAAAAATGTGCTATAACATTAAAAAATGGAGGTAATTTAGATGATTATCGGAGAAGAAACTGAAGTTATTGAATTTAAGAAAACTACAGGCGAGAAAAAAGAAGCTATGGAATCAATATGTGCCATATTAAATAAACATTGTCGTGGTACTTTATATTTTGGTGTTAATGATAGTGGTTATGTTGAAGGGCAACAAATATCTGATTCTACTAAAAAGGATATTTCACGCTGGATAAATGAGTCTATTTATCCGAAAATTACTCCTACAATAGAAATACAAACAATAGAAGATAGAAAAATTATAAAGGTAAGTTTTTCAGGTCATAATCGTCCATATTCTGTAAATGGAGATTATTTAATTCGTATTGGAACTGAAAATAGAAAGATGTCAACTGATGAATTAAGAAGACTAATTAAAAGAGAGGATTATGCTTCACACTGGGAAGAAGAAGTTAGCGACAAAACAATAATAGATATAGATGATAAAGCTTTGATGGATTTTTATAATTCTGCTGTACATTATGGCAGATTAGATATGGATAATTTTGATAAAGAAAAATTGCTTGCAGCTTTAGATTTAAGTGAAGGTGAATATCTTAAAAATGCTGGGGTTGCGCTATTTGGAAAAGATGCAAAAATAGGATTAAAACTTGCAACTTATGCAACTGACGATAAGGTTACATTTACCGATCTAAAATTAATAAATGGCAATATTTATAACTTAGTTAATCTTGCAATTAAATATGTTTTAGAAAATATTAAATGGAGAGTGGATATAGGTTCAAGAAAAAGAGAAGAAATTCCTGAAATACCAGAAAGAGCATTACGTGAGATTATTGTTAATAGTTTTGCTCATGCGGATTATGAAAGTACTCCAGAGATAGAAATAGGAATTCATCCAAGTAAGATTGAAATATATAATCCAGGAACATTTCCTGATGATTTAACTCCTTTTGACTTTATAAATAAAAATATGCCTTCGATTAAAAGAAATAAATTGATTTTAGATGTACTATTTAGAAGCAAAGATGTTGAAAAAGCAGGAACAGGATTCCAAAGAGTAAATGAAATTTGTAATGCAAATGGAATTACTTGGAATTATAGAAAAGAAGCATATGGATTTTTCTTTGAGTTTATAAGACCAAATATTTATATGAATAAACCTATAAATGATAAATTATCTTCGCAAGAAGAAGTTTTATTAAATGCAATAGCAAGTAATAAAAATCTTTCTAAAAAGGATATGGCACAAAGATTAAATAAATCTGAAAGAACAATTCAAAGAATTATTTCATATCTAACCGAAAAAGGTTTGATTGAAAGAGAAGGAACGAATAAAAACGGATACTGGAAGGTTGTTGGTACAAATTAAAATATTAAAATGTAGAAAAATTAGACAATCGTGCAGAAAATTTTGAGCAAAGAGTAAAACGAGTTTCATTTTATGAGAAAAACGGAATATTAAGTACTGGATATGGCTTTACTCTTGATGGCGTAGACTATTCTATGTTGTCATCAAATATAGACACATTTGATCCTGTAGAGTGTGAGAAACTATTTAGGGGAATAACTTTGTTTAAAGAATAGTCTTAATTAAAGCCGTAATTTAAGACAAGTTATTTCTAAAAATTGTTAAAATTGATTTTCTAAAGAAAATTTGTCTATATAAATGTCTAGATAAAATGTCTATATAAATGTCTAGGTTTTTAATTTGTAGTTTGAGTTTCTTTTTGGCGTTTTTTCATTTTTGACCAATTATATAGGCCATATAAATCGTTTATAAGATATACAAATGAAGAAATAGCAAGAGATAGATAAGCAATGTTATTAAAACTTTCCATGGTCCAAAGTGTAAGTAGAACTATATCATTAAGTGCATAAGCAACCGCGTAATATGGAGATCTTTTTAAAGAAAGGTAAGATGCAGTGTAGCTTGTTCCAATGGATATTGTTGATACAATTAAGTTAGCTGTATTTAGATATTTTAGTAAAAAGTAAAAGGCAATAAGGACAAGAATTGTAGTTATTGCCATGATGGTCCATGATTTATTTGACATATGACCAACCTTTACCTCAACAGAGTTTTTATATAAATTTCTAAGCCAGGTAATTAAGCTTGCAATAGAAAGTGGAAGTGTCATTACAATATAGGTTATTGTTTCGCCATAATATCTTGATATGTAAGAAGTGTAGGCATAAACTAAGCAATAAGCGATAGAGATTACTTGACCTATACACATGCCTTTTGCAATAAAAAGAATGGATGTAACACCAAGGAGTGCGGATGCAAGTGACCAATAAGAACCATTAAAAATAATTGTAACAGAGATTATTACTGCTATTGAGATTACTAGCAATAATACATCAAATAAATTCATGTTTTTTATAATATCTTTAATTTTCACGTAAGATACTTTAATTTCAAAAGACAAAAAAGTCAAATAATTGTACGCACGCACACAAAATATGTTATAATAACAACGATTTAGAGGTTTTATATGGTAGAACTTGATGAATTAAAGAAAAACATTGATGTATGCAAAGAAAAAATTGATGCTGCATTAAAAAGAGCAGGAAGAGAAGATACTGTAACTTTAGTTGGAGCTACTAAATTAAATCCAAAAGAATTAATTTCCATGATTCAAGATAACAATCTTTTAACAGATGTTGGTGAAAATCATGTTCAAGAACTTATGGAAAAGTATGACTCAGGATTAAACCTTAACTGGCACATGATAGGTCAGTTGCAATCAAATAAAGTAAAATATATAATTGATAAAGTTGTTCTCATCCACTCACTAGATAGAGAATCTCTTGCTCAAGAAATCAATAAACAAGCTATAAAGCATAACAAAATTATGGATTGTCTAATTGAAATAAATATGGGCAGTGAAATTACTAAAGGTGGTATAGAAAAAACTGAACTAGACAATTTTATGAAAATGTTAGACTCGTATCCAAACATTAGAGTAAGAGGTTTAATGAGTGTACTTCCAAATCTTGAGGATAGAGAAAAATTAAAGGAAATGTATATTGAACTAAATAAACTTTATATTAATCTACAGAAAACTGCAGATAAAAGACATCAAATAGATATTCTATCTTGTGGTATGACAAATGATTTTGAGATGGCAATAGAGTTTGGTGGTTCAAATATGATAAGACTAGGAAGAGTTCTTTTTGGTCAAAGAAATTACAATAAATAGGAGGAGTTATGGGTTTTAGAGATGATCCAAATAATGGTGGAGCATATGATCCAAATAATGGACCACAATTAGGTCAAAATCCTTATTATGCTCAAAATAACCAAGATCCAAATCAAATGATGGGAGGTATGGATAGTAGATATCAACAACCACCTATGTTTGTTAATCCTATGCCACAACCACAAGCAAATAATATTCCTCCATTTCAAGCTGCTCAAAATTTTCAGCCAGGTTATGTAGGTAGAAATGCGCCAACGCAGCCACAACCACCTATGTATCAACAACCTATGCAACAACCATTGTATGAACAAACAATGGGACAAGTTTCGGCTCAAGATTATGAGGATCAATATAATTACAATTATAACCAACCTTTAAATCAACCTATAAATCAACAAAATCAAGGTATGATGTTTCCAAATATTCAACCTATGCCAGCTCAACAAAAGCCAGCACAAAAGAAAAATAGCATATTTGATATATTTAGAAAGAAAGAGGAAAAGAAGGTTGTTAAATCAACTCAAGGAAGTTATTTAAGTATTTTAGCTCCAAAGTCACTTGATGATGTTAAGGGAATTATATCCATTCTTAGAGATGGTCAACCAGTAATTATTGACTACAATAAAATTGCAGAAAAAGATTCTCAAAGAATAGTAGATTTTATCTCAGGTGCAGCATACGCCCTAGGTGGTACTGTTGAATCAATAGGTGAGAAAAAATTTGTAGTAACACCTGGTGGAATGGGAATTGTTGGAAATCAATTTAATGAATAAGAAAAATATTATTAGATATGTTTTAGAGGTTTTATTTTTTGTAGCATTAGTTGCTATTGATTTAATATCTAAAGCTTTAGTTTTTGATTTGCTTGATTCAACTGGAAGATATGTAGTTTGGGATGGTATTTTTACTCTTCATCTTGCAAGAAATACAGGCGCATCCTTTTCTATTATGACAGGGCAAATAACATTTTTAACAGTTATGCCAACAATTGCAATTCTTGCAATTATTGCGCTTTTAATTGTGCGACCAAATACGCCAAAAAATATGAGAATTGGCTCTATTATGATAGCAGCTGGGGCTCTTGGAAATTTAGTAGATAGATACTCCCTTGGTTACGTTAGAGATTTTATAGATTATACATTTTTATCTACATGGTTTGATATAGATTTTGCTATTGGAAATATAGCAGATTTATTCTTACTTGGTGGCGTTATTATGATAATCCTTTATGTTATATTTGAATTTGATGAAAAGGATTTTTATTCTAAAAAGAAATTAGCAAAATTAGCACAAAATTTAGAAGATAATAAGGATGTGTCTTAAATGGAAGAAAGAACTATTGTTGTTTCTTTAGAAGATGCTGGAAAGAGAATAGATGTTTTTTTAAATGAAGAACTAGATTTATCTAGATCTTATATTAAAAATTTAATTCAAGATAAATACATTTTAATAAACAACAGTGAAATTAAAAAAGCAGGATTAATTATAAAGGAAAATGACGTTATAAACGTTACTATTCCAGATGCTGAAGTTTTAAATTTAGAGCCAGAGGATTTGCCTTTAGATGTAGTATATGAGGATGATGATTTTGCAGTTATAAATAAAGCTCAAGGAATGGTAGTTCATCCAGCCCCTGGCTCATATAGCCATACACTTGTAAATGCTATTTTATTTCACATTAAAAATTTAAGTTCTATAAATGGAGTTATAAGACCTGGAATTGTTCATAGATTAGATAAAGATACATCAGGCCTTATTGTTATTGCTAAAAATAATGAAGCTCATATAAACTTGCAACAACAAATAGCAAGCAAAACAGCTAAAAGATATTATGTAGCTTTAGTTGATGGTGTAGTTAACAAGGATGAGGGCATGATTTCAACGCTTATAGACAGATCTAAAAACGATAGAAAGGTGATGACAGTATCCTACGAGCATGGAAGATTAGCAACAACTTTATATAAAGTTAGAGAAAGATTTACAAAATATACATTAATGGAATATGAATTAAAAACGGGTAGAACCCACCAAATAAGAGTTCACTCAAAATATATGGGTCATCCTATTGTTGGTGATTTAGTTTATGGTGGATCTACAAAACTTTATGATAAAGGACAATTACTTCATGCTTATAAACTAGTTTTGACTCACCCAAAAACTGGAGAAGTTATGACGTTTACTGCGCCACTTCCTGATTATTTTAAAAACGTTTTAAAGGAATTAAATTCAAAAACTATTTAAGAAGTTCTTCATGTTTATTAGGTGTAACAGTTGCAGTTTCATACACTTCATATAAAACCATACCAGGCTTCTTATTAGGATGTCTCTTTACGTTTTTTCTATAAGTGTAATCTACCTCAACTTTATTTTCATTCCCACAATTTGAATATGCTGCACATATTTCACATGCAACTTGTAAAACTTTATTTGGAACCTTGTTATTATTTGTAATAATTACAGTATGTGAACCATGAAATGATTTTATATGAAGCCACATATCTCCACCATTTGCAACTTTAAATGTTATGTTATCGTTCTGTAAATTGTTCTTTCCAACATATATTGTAAATCCATCTAAATTGTATATAAGTGGAGAAGACTTTTCATTGTTTTTAGGGCCTTTATTTTTGGTTTCTTTTAATGCGCCAACGTATTCTAGTTCCTTTTGAAGCTCAAGTATTTCTTGTGGAGTTTTTGCCATTGAAATAAATGGTTCAATAGATTTTAAATATTCTATCTCTGACTCGAGTTCCTTTTTTTGTGTAAGTGCAATTTCCTCTGCGTGTTTTAATTTATTATACTTTTTAAAATAAACTTGAGCATTTTGTTGAGGTGATAGGGTACTATCTAACTTTATTGTTATATTTTCTTGGTTTTCTGAATAATAGTTTACTGCGGTTAAGTTTTCATCGCCTTTTTGAATTCTATAGATGTTTGAGATTATAAGCTCACCATAAATTCTAAATGTTTCTTTAGATTGGGCATCAGATATTCTATAAGATACCTTTTCTAATTTCTTTTTCTCCTTAGATAGATAGGCATTATACGCCTTTGTTAAATATTTAGTTTTTTCTTGCTGGCGAAGTGATTCATCCTTTTTAGATAAACAATTGTCTATGGCCTCATTAAGCGTAGTGAAGGTTTTAAATTCTTTTATTTCTTGATACTTGCATACATAGTAATCTTGAGGAATATTATTTTCTATGCTAACACATGGAGAATAAATATCTGAATTATATATATTTTCAAAGGTTTGTAGTGCTTTTATTATATTTTGTATATCAGTGTTGTTTATGTTTTGTTTTGTATCCTCAATGTTCGCTAAGTTTATAATCTCTAATGCTGTAGATTTTGCAAGTCCTGATATATTATTTGCAATAAATGAAGATAGAGAATTTCCATTATATGTATATAATAACTTTTCAATCTCGTTTGTATTAGATAGTGTAATTTTTGTTTGCTCTGGAACTATGTATTTTACTGATGGAACAAGTGTTCTTTTTGTCATGACATCAAAAGGAACTTGCTTTAGGGCATCTGTTATTATGTCGTTTTGATTAACTATAATTATATTTGAGTATCTACCCATCATTTCTACAATTATTTTGTAGATTATTTCATCACGCATTTCGTTTTTAGTTAAAACTTCAATAATTACAATTCGATCCTCGTTTTCTGTATGTATTGATTGAATAACTCCATTTAATAAATGCTTTCTTAAATGCATGCAAAAAGATGGAGCCACAAGTGGGTTTATCTTTTTTTGATGAGTTATATGCATTCTAGGATTTGAAGCATTACAAGATATAGCAAGGGAGTAATTTTGAGCGTTTGCACGAATGCAAAGCATTACCTCATCCTTTTCTGGCATGAAGATTTTATCAATTTTACCACCACTTAAAATTGTGTTTAATTCACTAGATAATGCTTTTATTGTTATATAATCACTTGGCATATTATTAATTATACCAAAAACATATAAAATATGTTAAAATAATTGATGTATGAATTCGATAGAATATGTAGTTCAAAATAGAAAAAATACTTTTGAAAAAATACCTTTTAATGAGGTAGATGCTTTAATATTTGCTGAATTATCTTATTATACATTCTCAGGTGATAAGTTTAATAAAAAAGTAAAACTTGGAGAATTAAATTTAGATGATGTAAAGAAAGCTACATCTACAAGAAATTTATCTAACTTAGATCCTATTTTATTAAACTCAGTAGCTCATTCGGATAGATTTAAAGAAGTTGAAATTATTGAACAAGTTTCAATATTTTCAGACGAGGTGGATACACAATTTTCTTGCACTTTATTTAAGATAGAAAAAGGAAAATATATTGTTGCATATAGAGGAACAGATGGTACGTGTGTTGGCTGGAAAGAAGATATGAATATGACATATATGTTTCCTATCCCTGGCCAAAATTATGCAGCAAAATACTTAGAGGGATTATTAAAAGATTCAAAGATTGATAAGGTTATTATAACAGGGCATTCTAAAGGTGGAAATTTAGCTGCATTTGCAGCATGTAGTGTAGATGAAAAACATCAAGGGAAGATAGATAAAATATATAACTTTGATGGACCTGGATTTCCAATAGATTTTTATAAGGATCCAGGATACTTAAACGTAAGTGATAAACTAATTAAGTATGTACCACCACAAAGCTGCGTTGGAAGGCTCTTGTCTAGTCCTGATAAATATGTAATTATACGCTCTGATGAAAAAGGTTTAATGCAACATTGGTACCACTCATGGCAAATTGAAAAAGATCATTTTGATTACGTAGGTGAGTTTGAAGAATTTTCTAAAAACATGGAACAAACTGCTCAAGATTTATTATATCTCTATACTCCCGAAGAGAGAAAATATACTATAGACCTATTATTTAACATGTTAAAAGATTCTAACTGTATGTATGTAGATGATGCATATACTAAAAAAGACCAAATTATAGAGTGTTTAAAATCTTACGGTAAACTATCTTTAAAACAAGAAGCTCAATTAATTGGATTCTTTATGAGAGTACTTTTGTGTTCTTCAAAAAACTATGTACTAAATTTGGGAACTAATATTAAGGACACTGTGTTAGAATTTATACAGGATGTTGTAAAAAATGGATTTAAAACTGTAGTAAAATCTAAACTTACAACAGTTAAAAACTATATTCAAGAATATAGAGTAAAGTTTGAAAAGAACAATACAAAGGAAGAAAAAATAAAGAAACTAGATTATAAGGTTGATATAGATAAAGATAAAAAAGATATGTAGATTACATTTAAAGAAAAATTTATAAAGACAAAAAAATACTTGTATAAGGGAGTGCAAGGATGAAAAAGGTTATTTATATTAGTAGTATTATACTTATTGTTTTAGCGTTAGTTTTATGTAGTTGTTGTCAAAAAGAAACTGCTAAAAATGAAAATTCAAATTCTTCAAAAATGATTTTACATATTGAAAACGGAGATAATAGTAAAACTTTTGAACTATCTAATTCTGAGATTGAAAATAAAACGCTAATTGAGATTTTGGATTATAAGAACATTTCCTATGAACTTGGTGGAGATAGTGGAGTGTTTGAAAGTATAGATTCACTTGAATCTGATATCTCTCAATTTAAATATGTAACTATATTTACAAATGTTGAAAAAGATCAAGCAAATAGCGCAACAACTTTAGTTAAAAACTATAATGGAACAGTACTAAAAGAAATTGCAGTAGATGTAAATAAATTAACAATAAATACAAATACAATTATTTATATATCTCTAGAGGAGAGATAGTAGTTGAGTAGTGTACAATTAAAGATAAATATTATAGAAAATACTTTAAATTTACTTTTTCAATTAACTCTTGCGATGTCAAGTAATACTATTCTTGTGAAAACTAAAATGAAAGAATATAATATATAAAGATAGTTATTAGGTGTATATTGAAAAAGTATATAAAGGCCTATAGTAAGTTTTATAAAGAGAGAAGTAAAAGATTAATGCAAAAAATAGGAAAAAGAATAGTAAGTGATGAGATTTACCATTTTTTTAGCAATGTTTTTGAAATGGAAACTTGCCAAGATTGTATAGAAGATTTAATTACTCTTATTGAAGAAGATGGGGAAGATGTTGAAATATTTCAAAAACTTTCAAATAATGAGTTAATTTTTGTTTGTTTAGATTATGAATTTTGCTACTTAACATTTAAAGATGATTATTTAAAGATAGTAACACCTTTAGGAGAAAGTAAAATAGTTTTTGACTCAAATCTTAATACCATGAAGGTTGCTGAAATATTAAAAAAATCATTACTACTTTGTATAAAAAAATCATATAAAAATAAATTTGATTATATAAAAATTTATTTTAAAACAATTGATGAACTATTAGATAATCTTAACAAAAGAGAAACATCAGGAATTAAAATTAAGGATATAAGTAATCAAGAGCAAGACAAAAAAAACATAGATTGTATAAATTATTCAACTTATGCCAATAAATTAAACGATGATGAAAATAAAGAATTTAATATAAAAAAAACAGATGAGTATTTACAAGAACAAGAGGATATAAAAAATTTTTTTGTCGATGATATGGTTTGCTCTGATGTCTTTTATAGAATTTATATGTATGCTAAGAAGTTTAAGCATTCATTGGAACTGGATGTCCGTTCTGCGATTATTGGTGTAAAAATTGAAGGAGAGCGCCTTCGTTTCTATTCTGACAAGGGAGGTAATCTTAAATTCGTTGGAATAAAAAAACAAACGAGTATAAAAAATGATTGTATTGATAATCTCTATCATAATGTAGAAGAAGTTAATTCTTTTTTTGAAAATTTTCCAGATAAATATCTAAAAAAAGATGATGAATTAATAAAATATGTTTATCATACACGTTTTGGTTTTGGGAAAATTGTTGATAAGAATGAAGAACTAATGAAAGTTAAATTTGATGATATGGATGAAGAAAAATTAATCAAAATAGGTCATCAAGCATGTATCGAAATTTCAAAAGAAGAATATGATCATAAAAAATGTAATATTGTCATTAAAAAATCAGGTGTTGATATACCTGATGAGTCACAAACTTCAAGAGAGAGAGACAAATGGGATAAATATGAAACAGCTATGTTAATTGAAGCTTTTTGGAAAATAAAAAATAAAGAAGGAATTCGTAGTAAAATAATAATTGAACTTTCTAAATTTTTGAGACAGAAAGCAATTAACCAAGGTCAAAAAATAGATGATAAATTTCGTAATTATAATGGAGTAAATATGCAACTTGCTAACCTAGAATCTTGTTTTACCCCTAATCGAGCTGTAAGAAATATATCAGTTGTTTTTGAAGAAGTTACAAATTTATATAAAAATAATAGAGAAGAATACAATAAGCTTTTATTAGAAGCTTATAGGATTGCCAAAGAAAGTATGGTAGTAGAACATAAGTTAGGAATAAATAACAAGAACCTGGTTAAAATAACTGGGGCACAAAATTATGAAAAACTGGATGTTTCGGATTATTATAAAGTTATTCAAGCTAAATTTCCAAATGGATATGCTTTTACAAATCCTATAAAAAAGAGAAAATTTATTAGAGAATATGAGGAACTAATAGGTATAAAATTTTTGGATGAAGATTCTATTTATAATAGAAAAATTTGTCAAGTAGGTTTTATTAGTGAAGAGAAAGTTTATTTGTCATCTATCGTGACAAATGAAATAAATGAAGAAATTCATGTATTTATTAATTCGGCCTTAGAGACAATTCCTGCTGTTTATTATTCTGTTATTTATCAGAATTTTAATGAAAAATTGAACAGCGAATTTAGTGAAGATATGTTAAAAAGATATATCATGTTTGTATTTGCCGAGATGTATTCTTTTAACGATGAGTTTTTGTCAACCAAAGGAAAACAAGTTGACCTAAAGCAAGTGTTGATTGAAACCTTCTTAAATTATGGTTGTCCGCTAAGTATGGAGGAACTATACAGCAAACTTCCTAACATTTCGCATGATGCGATAGACGCAGTTATCAAAGATAGAGATTTTGTAGTAAATGCTAAAGGTAAGTCGTATTTTTACAAAGGAATTTTTGTAATTGATGATACCGAACTAAAAGAGATCAAGGCATTTATTGCAAAGAAAATTCAAGAAAAAGAAACTGTCTCCGGTGCGGAACTGTATGGCTTTATCACTGATAAGCTACCAAGTCTTGTTGAATCAAATCCCGAAATTACAGATTTGGGCTTTAAGAATGTCCTAAAACTGAAGTTTGCAAATGACTTTAACTTTAAGGGTGATATTATCAGTGCAATCGGTCAGGATTTTGATGTCCGCACATTGTATAAGAATTTTTGCAAGCAAAGAGAAAAATTTACATTGGCAGAGTTGGAAGAGTTTAGAGATAGCATCAACCAAAACTATATTGATTGGGATGCGGTGCTTTCTCAATCGGTCAGGGCGAATGTAAATACCTTTATAAGAAGGGATTTTGTCAACTTTGACGTGCAAAAAATAGATGATGCCATAGGTAGTTATTGCGTAGAAGATTATGTTGGATTTAATGATATTATTAATTTTACTGATTTTCCGCCAATAGGCTATGCTTGGAACAATTACGTTTTGGAGAGTTACTTGTTTATGGGTAGCAATAAGTTTAAGCTCCTTCACACATCGTTTAATGGGGATAAACCGGTAGGGGGAATTATAAAGTCAAATTCGAACATAAACAACTTTGATGATTTGTTGACAATAATTATAAAAAAAGGTAAACTTTTTGATAGAGAAAGAGCATTTAATTTTTTGCTTGAAAATGATTATATAAAATCGCGAAAAGTTAAAAACATTGATTCATTGATTGAAATGGCGAAAAGGGAGAGCTAATATATGTATTCTTATGAATGGGATTCTGAAACCGGGGGATTATTGTTAAATAGCACTCCATTACAAATGAGTAAAGAACCAAGACCGGTATATTACAAAGAACTGGACATTCTTGGCTTTGATAAATATTGGCACTATGCCAAGGATGATACATACCCATATATGTGGGCGGAAGCAAACAACTATTTTTACAAAGGCAGACTGGTAGCAAAAACAAAAGGCGGAACAATGTGTACCGCTCCCGAAGTTGTGATTCTTGACGAGCCTGAGCCAAATGGTGCTCCGCTTCAATTTGTAGATATACAAAGAATGGTTGAAAAAAATCGTACAATCATAGATCAGTTGGCACAATTTACAATCAAAAAAGCCTATGCCACTTATCTAAAATACAAAGACAAAGTTGATATATTTTATGTGGCGTTCAGCGGTGGTAAGGATAGCGTGGTAACATTTGATATCATTAGAAGAGCATTACCACATAATGACTTTAAAGTTTTATTTGGCAATACTGGAATGGAATTTTTGGACACATATCGTATTGTATCGTTGATTTCAGATATATGCAAAAAAGAGGATATTGAGTTTTTAGAATCAAAGTCGCACCTAAATTCGTTTGACTCATGGAAAAAATTCGGTCCTCCATCAACGGTAACAAGGTGGTGTTGTAGTGTTCACAAAACTGCACCACAAATTTTGCTTTTAAGAGAAATTACAAATAAGCCAAATTTTACTGGCATGGCTTTTGTAGGTGTGCGTGCCAGCGAGAGCTTCTCTCGAAGTGATTATGATTATATTGGTGTTGGCGAAAAGCATAAAGGACAGTTGAGTTGTAATCCTATTTTGGATTGGAACAGTGCCGAGTTATACACATATATCTTTGAACAAGGGTTACCCTTAAATGAAGCCTACAAAAAGGGTAATAGCCGTGCTGGTTGTTTGGTATGTCCGAATGTGTCGGAAAAGAATTCATTTTTTAGAAGATGTAGCTATAAGGATGAATACGATAAATACATAACAATTATTAGAGAACTTTATAGCGATAAAATCCCATCCAAGGAAAGGCTAGATGAATTTATGGAGAATACTGGATGGAAAGCAAGAATGAATGGCAGAGATGTCAATATAAAAATTGGATGCAAAGAGGAAAATAGAAAAGACTGCCATATTGTTCATGTGGAAAATCCAACCACTGAATGGAAAGAATGGATTAAAACAATAGGGGTATTGGTAAATGATAAATCACCATATCAAGTATTGCATAAAGGGAAAATTTATGAGTTTCAACTTGAAGAAAAAAATAATGGTTATGATGTAATTATTCCAATAGATTTAGTCAAAAAAGATGCTGTATTTGTAAAACTATTAAAGAATGTATTTCATAAGTCGGCATGTTGCATAGGCTGCAAAGAATGTGCTGCTGATTGCCACAATGGTTTTATAACAATGGAAAATGGGAAATTAACCATTTCAGATAAATGTTTTCATTGTTCACAATGTCATAAGGTAGATAGAGGTTGCTTGATATTCAAATCGCTTGAAGCACCGAAAGGAGATAATAAAATGAAAAATAAAAGTTTAAATTGTTATTCAACACACGCTCCATTGATTGAGTGGTTTGAAGAATTTTTTGCCAAGAAAGAAGAGTTTTTTGTATCTCCTTCTATAAATGGACCTAAAGTAGAATTTTTTACAACATTTCTAAAGCATGCAGGTTTGTTAAATGAAGGAAAACTGTCTAAGTGTGTAGATATTGTTGATAAATATGGCTTGGAAGATGAAATGTCATGGGCGTTAATGCTTGCAAATTTGGCATACACACCTGAAGTGAACTGGTATGTAAAAAACATTGAGTTTAACGAAGTCTTAAACAAACAATATGTTTTATCAAAATTGTTAGAAAATGAAAATTGTACCAATGAAAGAGCCGCTAACGATATATTTAGGTCATATGCAAGATTGTTAGATTTGAAATTTAATATGGTTGGTATGGGGACAATAAATCAATCAGATAAAAAGAACCCAGAAATTTATAGATCGGCATGGTATGAACCCGACTCAAGAGTTATTCTTTACTCTTTGTATAAGTTTGCTGAGGCATGTGGAAATTACTATCAATTTTCTTTGTCAAGGCTTCTTAATCACGAAATAGAAAGTGACGGAATTAGTCCTACCGAGATATTTGGATTGGATAGAGATACAATGGAAAAACTTCTTCAAGGTTTGGCAATCAACTATCCGGAGTTTATCTCTGTTTCATTCACATTGGACTTAGACAATATAAATTTAAAGAATGATAAGACATCGGCTGATGTTCTTGAATTATTCTAAGAGGAGCAATACGATGAATAAAAAGTATAGAAGTTATTTTTCAATAAACGAGAGTTATTTTCCTGCCGTCAATCCAGACGTTATAAGGACACAACCCGATGTGTGGAAGTCTTACTATCCGCATGAATCTTTTATCAAACTATTAATTCAAACCAAGAGCGTTTTGACAAACAGTCAAAGAATGTCTATTTGGGTAGAAGGTGCATACGGAACAGGTAAATCGCATGCCGTTTTGACCTTGAAAAAATTGCTTGATTGCTCTAATGAGGAATTGAATGAGTATTTTGATAGATATAAATCTGTTTTGTCTCATGATTTGTATAATGAGTTTTACAACATTAAAAATCAATCTAAAAAGGTATTGACCGTTCACAGATATGGTTCTTCCGATGTTCGCAACGACAAAGTATTGATGGAATATGTGCAAGAGAGCATTATCAAAGCATTAAAAGAAAACGGATTTGATTATCTTGGACAAGTTGGCATCAAGCAAGCAATGATTAATTGGCTTTCCGATGACGTAAACAAAAACTATTTTAACAGCATTATCAGTGCTTCGGAATACAGAAATAAATTCAACGGAACGACTGCCGATGTTATTTTGGAAAACTTAAAGACATTGACGGCCGAAAATGCGATTCAGGAATTGATAGAAAAAATATCTGTTGTCGGCGAAGATAAAGGAATTAAACCGTTCGTTCTCCAAAAAGAAGATTTGAGAACATGGATTCTTGACGTTATAGACAAAAACAATCTTAAAGCAATCTTCTTTATTTGGGATGAGTTTTCTGATTACTTTGATGCAAACAAGGGTAATTTGTCCGGCTTCCAATTTTTAGCCGAGATGAGCGAAACACAGCCTTTCTATCTTTGCATTGTTACACACAAATCAGACATTTTCTTTGAAAATACAAAGGACGATGTAAAAACAAAAATTAACGGCAGATTTATATCGCCACACTGTTCAATTGAACTTCCTGACAATATGGCGTTTATTTTGACGGCTCATGCTATGCAAAAGGTCGACGATCCCCAAATTCAAAAAGAATGGAACGAGATCGTTGATGACTTGTATGATTTAACGCACGATTCAAGAGAAGAAGTTATTAAAACTGCAAAAATAGGCGAGAAAGAATTGAAAGGTGTTCTTCCGATTCATCCTTATGCCGCTCTCGTCTTAAAACACATCGCTTCTGCATTTGAATCTAACCAAAGAAGTATGTTCGATTTTATCAAAAACGATAGAGGCGACGATATAAAAGGATTTCAGTGGTTTATTGACAACTGCGGTCCGGATGATGATGAAACATTGCTGACGGTTGATTTCCTTTGGGATTTCTTCTACGAAAAAGGCAAAGACTATCTTGCTCCGCAAATCAGACAAATTCTCGATGTGTACGGAAGAACGGAATCTCATCATTTAATGAGAAACGAAGAAAGAGTACTAAAGACGATTTTGCTTCTTCAAGCAATCAATGAAAAAGTCGGTGATGCAGTTTCCTTGTTCGTTCCTAACAAAAAGAACCTTGGTATGGCGTTTGAAGGAACAGATATTACTCCAGGCAATGCCGATTCTTTGGCACAAAGACTTGTTAAAGAACAAATTATATTTGAGCGTCCTATGGGTGGTGGAGCAATGAAGTATTCTGCCCTTGTATCCAGTGGTAACCGGGAAGAAATCGAAAAAGAAAAAGAAAGAATCAAGAGAGAGACAAGAACATACAAATTGCTGGAAGAGGGTGAATTTGCGAATGATTTCAAGTTACCTGCGTATCTTTCTTTGCGTTATCCGGATGTAAAACTTTCAACATACGAAAACATCAAGACGACTGTTGCTCAATTGAAAATTGACAGCAATAATCATTCGACTCGTTTGTATGTTGTATATACTTTTGCAAGAAATCAAGACGAAAGCAATAAAATCAGAACCGAAATTGAAAAAACATACAATGACGGCTTTGAAAAAATTGTGTTTGTTGATTATTCTCAAAATTATTTAAGTGATGACTTGTTTAATCAATATGTTGAGAATATG
Source organism: uncultured Christensenella sp. (assembly GCA_964478025.1). Taxonomy (GTDB): domain Bacteria; phylum Bacillota; class Clostridia; order Christensenellales; family UBA3700; genus UBA3700. Next base: position 50,505 of record CAYZGK010000005.1, on the reverse strand, counting down.
GCAAACTGCAACTACCAAAAAGGCAAGGATGCAGGGCAAGCGAGGACTTATGACAGAAATGCAAAAGAAGCATTGAGAAAATGGAAGACTCAAACAAGAGCTACAACTCCGAGAGTATTTAAGTATACAGACAAAATAGGCACGATTTGCAATTCAGAGTCTGAGGTGTTTACTTTGCTCAAAGAGTTCGATAGGGACCATTTTGAATATGCCGTTGAAACTTATGTTACCGTGATTGAAAATATGTATGCATCGACAAATCTAAAACAAGGTGCCGAATGTGGAATTACTGGCGAACTTAAGGGAACATTTAAGTCGACTAGCGAAAACACAAAACTTGACAGACAATTCTCCGGCGTTTGGAATGTGGAAAATTACTGGACAGCCAGACCGAATGAACTGCTTTCTAAAATTAAAAATGCCGTAGAAAGTGTTATTAAGGCAAAATTGGATGCTGATACAAGAGTATCTATTGCAGATATTTATGACGTTTTGATTGATGAGCCATTCGGCTTTATGCCTTGCAACTTGTCCGCATTCATTTTGGGTTTTGTTTTAAGAGAATATGCAAATGATGCATACAACTGGACTGATGACTTGACAACAGTTCCGATGTCTGTTGATAAATTAAAAGAAATGATTGATGAAATCATTAAACAACAACAGACACCAAATCAGAAATACAGAAACAAATACATCGTTGCAATGTCTCCTGAACAAAGAGAATTTAACAAAATCACTGCAAAGGTGTTTAATATCCCTGAATCGGCATGTACTTCTGTTGAAAATACAAGATCTCGTGTTCGTTCGGAAATGACAGCATATAGATTCCCGATTTGGACACTGAAGTTCTGCAACTTTAACACATACAATTCAGCCGAAGATGTCAATAAATTAATCGACTTATATGTTGAGTTTGCAAACAACTCGTCTTCATCCAGAACAGAAACGGATATTGCCTTAGAGATTGGTGCATTGTATTTAAGCAAAAAAGGACTTTGCGATGATTTTAAGAGCATTCTTACCAAAGAAAATTGCACGAATGGAATGCAAAAGTATGTCGAACAGTATAAAAACGGCGTCTTATTGTCTTATGCTAAGATGATAGGTGACACGGGTTTATTTATTAATGAAATCAGTAAGAAATTCAGCGAAGCATCAAATTGGGTTTGGAACAAAGAAACCATTGACGAAACAATCGATGAAACAATCACAGAATATGAAATCGTTGTCGAGAGCAATAAGCTGATTGTTAAGACTTCGTCTTATGAAGATTGCTTAAAAGAATGGGCAAAGAAGACGGATTCCTTTAAACTTGCTTTTGCTACAATTCGTTCTGAAGTTGGTAAATTGGCTGAATTTTTAAACTATTTGTATCAAATAAAGAAGAACGGATTTGTTTATGATGCAGATAAGGAAAAATTCTTGAAATGCATCATCGAGCAAGGTAAGGAATTTAGAGATTTCTGCGAAAAGCAATTGTCTTTGCTGAAAAAAGTATGTACTTTCCACCTTGAAGGCTTAAGCGATGACGAGGTTTCTGACATTGCATCTCGTTATTTGAACGGCGTATTTACTTGTGAAAACAGCGATTTTCAAGCCAAACTTGATGATGGTGTAAAGACTTACAAAGCAAATACGGCTAAGTATAAGCTTTTGGCTTTTTGGAAAGAAAAAACCCATACAGAAACTCCGAAAGATTGGTCTGACAAGTATTTGATGCCTATATTATGCATGATACCGGCGGCAGAACAAAACATTACGAGAACTGTGTTTGATATAATCAACGGTCAAGTTGTTGGAAAAGATAAAATTGATGATGCAATTGTCTATTTGAGTAAATTTAAATATTTTGATGACTTGAATGATACTTCAAAGAGGGATGCCGCATTCAGAAAATTTATTCTGAAATCTTATTCAACTTTAATTGATGACATAAACGATATTAAGACAAACATTAAGAGTAGATGCTCAACTCCTCCATATCACTGGTTGGGTAGTCCTGAAATAGATGAATACATTAAGAATGTTGCCTTCCAAAAGTATAATAACGGAGGCAGTTCAAAAGTAAACGCCGTGATAGACTCGATGTCATCGGATGATTTGAAGAAATATTTAAAAGAATTAGTAAAGGAAAACATGGTTGTAGGCATTGAAATAATCAACAATAAAAAGTAACGGTGACGATAATGGAAGGTTATGTTAAGAAGAAAATAGATTCATATCTAACAAGTGGGGATAAAAGACCTCTAATTCTTGATTTTTCCTCATTAGAAGAAATGGAGGAATTATCTTGCTCGTATTCCTTGCTAAAAAAGCAGGACGTTTTGTCATTGGCTAAAAACGGGAGTGAAATTCCTTCTATGGGGGATATCTATGAGTTTATGGAAACTTGCAAGGACTCTGCTTGCTGTATTTATAACCTTGGTTCATTATTGCGTTTGAAAGGTGCTGATGAGGTTGCAACGACAATTCATACATTATTAGGAAATGCATATAGTACTCAATTTATTATTATTACATATCAATGCTCGAAATATTTTAACGAAAAAATTCCAAAAAATAGGGATAACATTTTCTGCGTAGCATCTGGAAACTTTACACCACCTTCGTCTCTTGTTTTTATTCCTGCAAGGTTTAAAGGAATGGTAAACTCTGAAAATGGGTTAAAATCAGCCCTTGAAAAAATAGAAAAAACTTGTGGCGAGAAGATTTATGTTACAACAGCATACTGTAAAGGCAATTTTGACAAAACTTTAATTAGCATAGATGAATGTAAATCGCCATATGATTTGCTTTGCATAAAAGACAAGGAAGTCCGTAAGCTTAATGAGATGTTTGGGGTGACAGAGGAATGGCAAACACTATTAGAACATCTTCAAAACAATTCTGTTGAACAAACCATAAAAGAATATATAAGAATCAAAGACATTCTGTCGGAAATCAAAGATTGGACGGGGAAAGATAAGTTTAGCCAGTGGCTGTTGTTTATTTATCTACAGTTGAAAGATGTTCGTACGGATAACTGGTCTATAGACTATGCCATTGAAAAATCGCAAAATGCGGAAAAATTTTTGCCTAATATTTACGAATCAATTTTGAAGATTGATTTTAAGGAACCTGAGTTCTGGAAAAAGTATGAAGATAGAAAGAAAATATTGAGTGAAATGCATGATGACTCTGTTTTTTATACTTACTGCGATCTTGTTTCGTATAAAAAGGAAAACGCAATCTATTATCTAACTGATAATAATGATGTAGAGAAGAAAAAAATAATAGAGACAATTGATCAATACAAAGATAGTTTTACCAAACAAAAGTTATTATCAATTCTTCAGCATGTATACAAGGATTTGTATGATTATTTGACTGATTACAACTATGGCGATGAGTTCTTGTCAAAGTACTTCAATGATTACAAGTATTTGAAAGTAATCAATTACTTAACACCGGAGTTTAAAGACATCGTCGATAAGGAAGCCGTAGAGAGATCGTTCAAGAGAAGACTTGTTTATAGAAGTGAAAAACTGGATGATATCAATCTTGATTCTTCCAAAGTTTACTTTGTTGATGCGTTGGGTGTTGAATTTCTAAGTTTTATAGAAAGAAAGTGCCAAGAAAAGAAACTGGCTTGCAGGGTCAATATATGCAAGTCGTACCTTCCTTCTTTAACGTCAAAGAATACTGAATTCAGAGATTATTTTGCAAAAAGGGGAATTGATGTTATCGATGAGAAAAGACTTGACTCCCTAATTCACGATGGAAAAGACGATTATGACTTTGATAAAAACAAGCTTCCAATTCACATAGTTGAGGAGTTCAAAATTATAAACGAATGTTTGAATCACATAAGAAAGGAGATTAAGAGTCAGTTTATCAAAAAAGCTGTTATTATTTCAGACCATGGTTCTACAAGACTTGCAATTTTGAATACCGATATGGTAAAAGAAGAGGTTGAATCTGTAGGAGAACACGGCGGAAGAGTGTGTAAAGAAGTTTCTGGGATGGTCAAAATTCCTAATGCTATAATTGAAGATGGTTATTGCGTTTTGGCTGATTACAATACCATCAAGGGTGGAAGAGTCGGAAAGGTAGAAATGCATGGTGGAGCTACATTAGAAGAAGTAACAGTTCCCATCATCGAGATAACTGATCAGTTTGATAATGTCGAAATAAAAGTCTTGGATGAAGTAATAAAAGTTAGCTTCAAAAAGAAAGCAGTTTTACATTTCTATAGCTCTAAGAAAATGACTAATGTGACTGTAAAAGTGAACGGAAAGAGTTATCCAGCATCTTCGGACGATAAATCAAACTTTACTGTCGAATTAAGCGACATTCAAAAAAGTGGAATTTACAAGTTTGAGGTTTGGGAAAATTCTGAAATTAGATCGACTGACAATGAATTTAAGATTGAAAAAGAATCTGCAAAAACAAACGATTTGTGGGGGTAAAAAATAATGACTGACAAATTAAGAGAATATTTTGACGACATGGTTGTATATAAAAACATTAAGAATACCAGTTTTTTTTCAAGCATTAATCTACCTTCTTTTTTAAGGGATTATCTGATAAAAATATTTCAAGATGAAGAAGGAAATATTGATTATGATGGAATGAGTGAATTCATAAAAACAAGAATCCCCAAAAAAGAAGATTGGATAGCGATAAAGGAAAGAATCGTAATTGGTGGTGAGCACGTTAAATTCCTTACAAAAATTTCTGTTGATATTAGTGTTGCTGATCAAGGAATCTCTTTTGCTCTTCCGGATTTTGGGCTTACCAATAAGGAAACTATTATTGAACCATATGTTTGGGAAGAATACAAAGACGATTTAATTAGTGCCAGAGATGTTTGGGGAATTGTAGAGTTAGGATATAAATATCCTGATGACTTTGATGTTGTTTTTGAACAAAACAAGGCAAGGCACAAAGAAAAAGGTAAAATAAAGTTATGTTCTTTTAAGAGTTTTTGTCCTTATATAATTGATATAGAATATTACAAAGATATCCGTAAAGAATTTAATGTTCATGAATGGATTGATATTGTATTGGGTGCAGTAGATTATAATGCAGATGGGTATGATGACGAACATCAAAAGTTGGCTGTTTTAACCAGACTCTTACCTTTTATAGAAAAAAGATTGAATATAATCGAATTAGCTCCTAAGGGAACAGGTAAATCGTATTTGTTTGGACATGTCAGTAAGTACGGAACACTTGTTGATGGAGGAAAAGTTTCTCGTTCAAAGATGTTTTATGATAATGCATCTAGAAAATATGGTTTTATTCAAGGAAATGACTTTGTTGCAATAGATGAAATAAAGCTGGTCAAATTCAACGATGACAATGAAATGCGTTCAATTTTGCAAGGCTACATGGAATATGGTACATTTAATTGTAACGGATTTGAAGGCGAAGCTGATGCAGGTATTGTTTTTCTTGGGAATATAGCAAAAGATAATATGGATGAATACTCATACATGTTGAACGAACTTCCGCCATTGTTCCAAGAAACCGCCTTGTTGGATAGAATCCATGGTTTTATAAAAGGCTGGGATATTCCAAGAATGGAGGAAAAGCATAAGTTAACTGGTTGGGCTTTAAACTCGGAATATTTTTGTTCTATCATGCATGCTCTTCGAGACGATACATCGTATAGAACGATTGTTGATAGATTGATAGCCCTTCCTGAAAAAGCCGATACACGTGATACTGAAGCTGTAAAAAGGATAGCAACGGCATATTTGAAGTTGTTGTTCCCTAACGTAAAGAAGGTTGCCGATATAAGTGTAAAAGATTTTAAGACATATTGTTTGACTCCTGCAGTCAAAATGCGTTCGATTGTAAGAATGCAACAAGCAGCAATTGACAAAGAATATAAAGGGAAAGATGTTCCTGACTTTAGGATAAACACATATGAAGAATAAACAAAACGTAAAGTGTGTGTCTTGCTTTAAAGAAAACTTGGAGAAGGATACTATTGCATTAAATAAAAAACTTTTAGGTAAGGAAGTTGAGAGTTTTTATTGTTTGCCTTGTTTGGCTAACTATCTAAATACTACAGTTGATGAGTTGCTGGATAAGATAGAAGAATTTAAAGAGGAAGGTTGTACGCTATTCAAATGAAAAGAAATATTTATGCGGATAATGCTGCAACAACAAAGCTTGATGAAGTTGCTTTTAATGCTATGAAGGAATATATGTTAAATGAATATGGTAATGCATCACAACCATATTCATTTGCGCGCACTTCTAAGAAAGCATTACAAAAATCAAGAGAAATTATTGCAAATTGTATAAATAGCAGTGCTGATGAGGTATTTTTCACGTCTGGAGGAACAGAAAGTGACAACTGGGTAATAAAAAAATTCGGTTCAACAGACTGCAAAAAGGTAATTATTGTTTCGGAAATAGAACATCACGCTATTTTAAACTCATGTGATGAAGTGAAAGATGATTTGCACGAAATTGTGGTTTTACCGGTCGATAAAACAGGTATTGTGGATTCGCAAGTTTTAATAAATACGTTAGAAGAATATCATCATTTGAATGTGCAGATATTGGTTTCTGTTATGATTGCAAACAATGAAATCGGGACTATTGAACCGATAAAGAAACTTGCGGCAATTTCACATCAATATGGGGCATTCTTTCATACCGATGCGGTGCAAGCATTAGGGCATATCAAAGTAGATGTGCAGGATTTAGATGTGGATTTTTTATCTGCATCTTCGCACAAGTTCAATGGTCCTAAGGGGACAGGCTTCTTATTCGTAAAAAAAGGATCACCTATAAAATCGTTTATTTCAGGTGGTTATCAAGAACAAGGGAATAGAGCAGGAACTGAAAATGTAGCAGCTGTAGTTGGTATGTCAATAGCATTACAAGAAAATGTTCGTAACATAGAATTGCATCAACAAATGTTATTGAGACTTGAAAATGCACTGATTCAAAAGTTGCAAGAATACAAATTAATCTTTATACGGAATGGGACTCAAAACCATTTACCAGGGATTGTGAATCTTTCCTTTATGAGACAGAATGGAGAAATGATTCTTCATAGAATGGATTTGATGGGATGCTATATTTCAACTGGTTCTGCTTGTGATAGCGTCAATAATCAAATTTCTCATGTTATAAAAGCAATTCAAGTGCCTAAAGAATATGCTGAGGGAACAATTAGAATCAGCTTTGGCAAATATAACACGTTAGAAGATGCAATAGACATTGCCGCAATGCTAAAGTCGATAATCAACGAATACTGAATCTTTCGGAATATAAAATTTAAGCCTGCTTAGGAGTAATTATAAGTAGGCTTTTTTGTATAAAAAATACCACGTGCTAGGCTCGTGGTAGGAAAAAAGGTTTACCGATGTAGTATAAAAATTAAAACTCCGATTTTATATAATTTCTTTAGACATGCCAGTCAAAGAACAAAAATAAAATCGGAGGACATTAAAATGATAAATCAAGATAATGCTACAAAAAGTTTAGTACATACAAAATGGTGCTGTAAATACCACTTAGTATTTGCACCAAAATACCGAAGGAAAGTATTTTACGAATCCAAGAAATCGGATATAAGGGAAATACTAAGAACCCTATGCCAATGGAAAGGTGTGGAAATAATAGAAGGGGAAATGTGCCCTGATTATATACATATCCTTGTAAGTATATCACCGAAGATAAGCGTAAGTGGCTTTGTGGGATACTTAAAAGAAAAGAGCAGTCTAATGATATTCCAAAAGTGGGGGAACATGAAGTTTGCCTACCGGAACAGAGAATTCTGGTGTAAAGGCTACTATGTTGACACTGTGGGGAAAGATACTGCAGCAATAAAGAAATATATAGCGAACCAACTCAAACAAGACGAAGAGAGTGAACAATTGAGTATGTTTGATAATAGAGACCCGTTTACGGGTAGCAGGTAAACGATGCATGACTGTTAGGTCAATAAAAAAAGGCACTTGTGCCTAGCCAGTAAAGCTAGGGCTAATTGCCCGAAACTGTAATACCACCTGCTATGCGGGTGGATATTTATTCTATATTCTAAATTAATTAACTAATTATTATATCAGTTATTAATGTTAAGTATTAAATAAGTCTTCAGAATAATAATTACTAGTTAATTGAACCAATTTAAAATCCTTGATAAACCCTTATTACTATGCTAAAATATATCACGCTAAATATTTATTTATATAATTTAAGGAGAAATAACGATGAGTTACAAAAAAGAGTTACTTGAAAAAGACAAGGTAAAGTTTGCTTTTGAAGTTTCAGAAGAAGATTGGAAAGCTGCTCAAGATAGAGCTTTCGATAAGATTAAAGGTAAATGCAAGATTGATGGTTTCCGTCCAGGACATGCACCAAGAAAAGCTGTAGAGAAGGTTTATGGTGTTGGTGTTATTTGGGATGAAGCTTTAGATGATATTATGCAAAAAGAATATGAAAAAGCTATGGATGCTGAAAAAGATGTATTCCCAGTAGATTCTCCTTCAGTTCAAATTGATGCTATTACAGATGCTACATTAAAGTTTACTTGTGTAGTTCAATGTAAGCCAACAGTTAAGTTAGGTGCTTATACAGGACTTGAATTTAAGAAAGATAAAGTAAAAGTTACAGCTGAGGAAGTTAAGGCTGAAGTAGATAAGGCTATTGAACAAGCTGGCGCTTGGGAAAATATTACAGATAGAGCATGTGAAAAAGGCGATAAGGTTATTATCGATTATTCAGGATCAGTTGATGGTGTTAAGTTTGATGGTGGTACAGCTGAAAATCAACCATTAGAGTTAGGTTCTAACACATTTATTCCAGGATTTGAAGATCAAGTTGCTGGTATGAAGATTGATGAAAGCAAGGATATTAATGTTAAATTCCCAGAGGATTATGGTGCTAAAGAATTAGCAGGTAAGGATGCTGTATTTGCTATTAAGTTGCATTCTATTTCTCATAAGACAAAGCCTGAATATAATGATGAGTTTGTAAAGGATATCTCTGAGTTTGATACAGTAAAGGCATATGAGGACGATATCAAAGCTACAATCAAGGCTAACAAAGAAAAGAAAGCTGAAGAAAAGTTAGAAAATGACATGATAGAGAAAATTTCTTCATTAGCAACAGTTGAAATTCCAGATGCTATGGTAAAGAGACAAGCTGAAGAAATGGTTAAAGAATTTGAATATAGTTTAATGTATAGAGGACTTAAGGCTGAAGATTACTATAAGTATATGAACACAACAGCTGAAAAACTTGCTGATCAATACAAAGATACAGCTAAGAAGAATGTTTTATATAGATTAGTTATTGAGCAATTAATCAAGGAAATTCAAATTCCAGTATCAGACGAAGAAATTGAAGAAAATATCGCTAAGATGGCTGCAGATGCTAAGATGGCACTTGAAGACTTCAAGAAGAATGTTAATGAGGAATATAGAAACTATATCCGTAATGACATTGTAACATCAAAGGTGTTTGAGTACTTAAAGAATAATAACAACATTAAATAAGTTTGATTATTAAATTAATTTGTTTTAAATTTGGCGCTATTTAGATTCATATCTAATAGCGCCATTATGTATAAAAATTGGAGGAAAATAAAAAATGGAAGAAAAAAGTAGTTTAATTCCATATGTTGTGGAAAAGACAAGTGCAGGAGAAAGATCATACGATTTATACTCAAGATTATTAGAAGATAGAATTATATTCTTGTCTGGTGAAATTGATGATTCTATGGCTAATACTATTGTTGCTCAATTATTATATCTTGAGAGCAAAGATTCAGAGAAAGATATTGTACTTTATATCAACTCTCCTGGTGGTAGTGTATCTGCAGGTTTAGCAATATACGATACAATGAATTTCATTAAATGTGATGTTTCAACAGTTTGTATTGGTATGGCTGCTTCAATGGCTGCATTCTTATTATCTAGTGGAACAAAGGGTAAGAGATTCTGTTTACCAAATAGTGAAGTAATGATCCATCAACCTTTAGGTGGTGCTCAAGGCCAAGCTTCAGATATCGTTATTACAGCAAATCATATACAAAAAACAAAAGAAAAATTAACAAAGATTATTGCAGATAACAGTAATCAACCATATGAGAAGGTTCTTGCTGATACAGATAGAGATAATTTCTTATCAGCTGATGAAGCTTTAGCTTATGGCTTAATAGATAAAGTTTATACAAAAAGAGGTTAAAAGTGGCAGATATTGAAGAAAAGAAATGCTCATTCTGTGGAAAGTCTGAAAGTGAAGTAAAAAGATTATTCCAAAATAGTTACAATGATTTATGCATATGTGATTCATGTGTAAAGTTTTGTGCTGACATGATAGCACAAGAGGAAGCTGTAGATGAGGTTGATGATTCAACTGGATTAAAGCTTTTAAAACCACATGAAATCAAAGAAAAACTTGATGAATACATAATTGGACAAGAAGAAGCAAAAAAAGTTTTATCTGTAGCCGTATATAATCACTATAAGAGAATTAATTCTCCTAAGGATGATGTAGACTTAGATAAATCTAATATATTAGTTTTAGGTCCAACAGGTTGTGGTAAAACATTGTTAGCTAAAACTTTAGCTAAAATATTAAACGTTCCATTTGCTATTGCTGATGCAACAACAATTACTGAGGCTGGATATGTAGGTGATGACGTAGAAAACATTCTATTAAAACTAATACAAGCAGCAAATGGTGATGTTAAGAGAGCTGAGATAGGAATAGTTTATGTTGATGAAATAGATAAGATTGCCAAGAAAGGTGAAAATACATCAATAACAAGAGATGTAGGCGGCGAGGGCGTTCAACAATCTTTATTAAAGATTATTGAATCAACGGTAGCTTCAGTTCCACCACAAGGCGGTAGAAAGCATCCTCAACAAGAATGCATTCAAATTAATACAAAGAATATTCTATTTATTTGTGCAGGAGCCTTTGTCGGTATCGATAAAATCATAGATAATAGACAACATGGACATTCTATGGGATTTGGAGCAACATTAAAGAATTCTGAGCCAGAAAGTTATTCAAAGATAATTTCTCAAATAACTCCAGAGGATTTAATTAACTTTGGTTTAATTCCTGAATTTGTAGGAAGATTACCAATTGTTGTAGGTGTTGATGCATTATCTGAAGAAGCTTTAATTAAGATTTTAACAGAGCCTAAGAATGCTACAGTTAAACAATATCAAAAGTTATTCAAAATGGATGGTGTTGATGTTGAATTTGAAGACGAGGCGCTTCATGAGGTTGCAAAGCAAGCAATTAAATTAAATACTGGTGCTCGTGGATTAAGATCCATTCTTGAAAATATCATGCTTGATATGATGTATGATATTCCATCAGATAACACGGTTGAGAAAATAATTGTTACAAAAAATGCAATTTTGAAAAAAGAAAAGCCAACTGTAGTTAGAAAAGTTGCTTAAACAATTAAAGATATAAAAAGGTCCAGCGTCTTAAAACACTGGATTTTTTTTATGCAAATTATCTTTAGTGTAAAATAAGCAAGTATGGTATAATTTTCATATGGAAATAAAACAAGCTCAGTTTATAACAAGTGTAGGTAACTTGTCTCAAATAAAAAGTTTTTCAAAGCCAGAGATAGCAATAGCTGGCAGATCTAACGTTGGAAAATCTTCCTTTATTAATTTTATGGTAAATAACAAATCGCTTGCTAAAACGTCTAGTACGGCTGGTAAAACAAGATTAATTAATTACTTTGAAGTTAATAAAAGTTTTATGTTTGTAGATCTTCCTGGTTATGGATTTGCTGAGAAAGGTGGCAAGGATAAAGATGGCTGGGATAAACTTATCGGTAACTATATGCAGGCAAGTGTAGATATAGCAGCTGTTATAATCCTTGTTGATATAAGACACGAGCCATCCGCACTTGATATTCATATGGCAGATTATTGTGAGGATTATCAAATACCATATTTTATAGTAGCAACAAAATCAGATAAATTATCAAAAGTACAAATTAATAAACAAGTAAAAGTTATAGCAGATGCTTTTGAAGCAAATATAAAAGATATAGTAGTAACATCTTCATTAAAGAAAACAGGAAAGGAAGATGTATTATCTATGATAGATATAGCTATAAACAATTTTAATAATAGAGTATAAATCATTTAAAAAATTAGAAACATATTAATATTTTCTTAAATATATAAATATATTTATATTTAACTTGTAAGAGAGTTTTTAGTTTGTTAAAATTATTTCAATGAAAGTTTTTGCAATTAGTGACCCACATTTATCTTTTACCGTAAATAAACCTATGGTTATTTTTGGTGAGCATTGGAATAATTATTGGGAGATAATATGTAATGACTGGAAATCAAAAGTAAGTGATGAGGACGTAGTATTAGTTGCTGGAGATATTTCATGGGGAATAAACTTTGATGAGGCTAAAGCAGACATCGATGCTATAGCTGCGCTTCCTGGGAAAATAGTATTTGGTAAAGGTAATCATGATTATTGGTGGCCATCATCAATTTCAAAACTTAATGATTGGTTACCAAAAAATATATCTGTCCTATATAAAAATTGTTTAAGATTTAACGATGTATTAATTTGTGGAACTAGACTTTGGAACTTTGGTCCAAATGCAACGGGTGAGGATAAAAGAATACTTGAGACTCATGAAATGCCAAGACTTGAAAAGTCTTTGCAAGATATGGAGTCAATGAGAAAAGATGGGGATAGAGTTATTTGTATGACTCATTTCCCACCATTTGATATATATGGTAATGATAGTCAATTTACAAAGATATTTGAAGACCATAAAATTAATAAAGTTGTTTATGGTCATTTACATGGTGATGTATATAAAGTAGCTCAACCATATAGAGTTAAAAATGGTATTGAGTACTATTTAACAGCTTGTGATCAAGTAAATCATCATTTAGTAACAATATACGAGGATTAATTTTAAACCTTAAATTAAGGTAGGTCTTATGGAAAATTTAAAAAATACTACAAGTGAAACACAAAGACAAAAGGTTGGAACATTTTCTACAATTCTTGGAATTGCATTAAATATTATACTTGCCCTAGCTAAACTTATAATTGGTACAATTTTTGGAGTATTATCTATATTTGCTGATGGTATTAATAATTTATCTGACTGCGGAAATAATATAGTATCTTTAGTTGGCGTTAGAATGTCTAGTAAGCCTGCAGATAAAGATCATCCATTTGGACATAAAAGAATAGAATATGTAGCAAGCTTAATTGTAGGTGTTGTAGTTATAGTTGCAGCATTTGAACTACTTGTTGAGGGTATAAATAAAATTATTACACCAGAAAGTGGAGAGTTTAGCATTTGGACTGTAGTTGTACTTGCGTTATCTATATTTGTTAAACTTTTCATGTATGTATTAAATAGAAAACTTGGAAAGAAATATAACATAGAATTACTTCTTGCAACGGCAACAGATAGCATTTTAGATGTATGTGCAACATTTGGTGTACTTATCTCGGTTTTAATTACAAAGTGGACGGGCTTTATATATCTTGATGGCATTGTAAGTATTGCAGTTGCTGTTCTTATTTGCTTTGGTGGACTTGGAGTAATTAGACAAACTTTAAATCATATATTAGGAGAGGCGCCAGATACTAAACTCGTAAAGGGAATTTATGACCGTATAAGAGGATATGAAGGTGTCATTGGAATTCATGATTTAAATGTTCATAATTATGGCCCAGGAAAGTTTTATGCAAGTGTACACGTTGAAGTAGATAGCAATGTTGATGTAATGCTAAGTCATGAACTTATTGATACAATTGAAAGAGATTTTGCTGAAAATACAAATATAGAACTTGTAATTCATATGGACCCAGTTGTTGTTGGAGATCCTGAGTTAGATATGTACAAAGAAAAAGTCATTGAAATTATATCCAACATAGATAAATATTTTGGAGTTCATGATTTTAGAATGGTAAAGGGAATAGAGAGAACGAATCTAATATTTGATGTTGCTGTTCCTTATGATACTAAACTATCTTCAAGTGAAATAAAGAAAATTATACAAACAGAGATTTCAAAAACTTATAAAAACATTTATGTTGTTCCAACAATAGAAATGCAATCATGTGAAAACATTAAAGAAGAACAATAAGTTCTTATTTAAAAAGTTTAAAAAGTATATTTAATTGGCATAGAAATATGTCAATTTTTTTTATCTTCTGATTATTCAAGAAAAATAACAATTTTAAGTCATATTTTTGTGCCGTAAAAGTAACATTTGTTTGTTTTTCCTATTTTTTCCACTTTTATCAAATTTTGGCAAATTGTGGATATGTGGATAACTCTGTGGATAACTTTTTGACTACCATTAAAATAGTAAATAATCGACACATAATAAAGAAAATTGCATATTTTACAACAAAATGGAAAAATGTGGAAATTTTTGGAAAATTTTTTCAAAAACCTATTGACATGACAATAAATCCTATATATAATTTAAGTAACCTAGAACGAAGGTGACTATAAAAGGGGGTAAGTAATATGGCAAAAATCTTTTCTGGTTTTGTAGAGATCACAGCAGACGAAAAGAATCGTTATAGATTTCCAGCAAAATTTAAAGATGCCTATATTGTTGATGAAGAATTAACAGAAGTTTACATGTTTAAAGATTTACAACAAAACTGTATTACTATCTACCCAAAAGCTGAAGGAGATAAGATCTTAGCAAAATTAAAAACTCAACTTGGTATCTTAAACAATAGTTTAACTCCAGTAATTGAATATTTTGCTACTAACATGGATTTATCTAAAGTAGATTCACAAGGAAGATTTACACTTTCTTCAGAGCAATTAAATGGATTAAAACTTGGAAAAGAAGTTGTTATGACAGGTATGATTAACAAACTTCAATTATGGAGCAAAGAGGAGTATCAAAAACATCAAGCTGAACAAGCTGCAGTTATTGTTTCTCCAGAGGTTGCTGAGTCAATTAATAATTTATTTGTAGGTATCTAAATGGAATTTAAACACATTCCCATAATGCTAAATGAGTGTATTGAGGGATTGGATATAAAGCCAGATGGAATTTACCTTGATGGAACTTTAGGTGGCGGTGGCCATTCAAGTGAAATCGTAAAAAGATTAACGACAGGAAAATTAATAGCTGTAGATAAGGATGAAGAAGCTTTAAAAGCAGCTAGTGAAAGATTAAAAGATTACAGTGATAAAATTATTTACTTACATGATGATTTTAAAAATGCTGTAGAGAAACTTGACACAATTGGTATAGGTAAAATTGATGGAGTGCTTTTAGATTTAGGAGTTTCTTCGTATCAACTAGATAATGCAAGTAGAGGCTTTTCTTATAATGCAGACGCAAAACTTGATATGAGAATGGATCAAAGTCAATCATTAAGTGCATATGAGGTTGTAAATAATTACTCAGAATCAGAACTTGCAGATGTTATATACAAGTATGGTGAAGATAAATTATCTAGAAGAATTGCATTTAATATTGTTAAAGCAAGACAAAAGGCTCCAATCAATACAACGTTAGAACTTGCAAAGATTGTAGAAGAATCGTATCCAGCAAAACTAAGATGGAAGGGAGGAAATCCAAGTAAAAGAACTTTCCAAGCTATAAGAATAGAAGTAAATGGAGAGTTAAGAGGATTATCTGAAGCCTTAGAAGGATTTGTAAGAAGATTAAATGTTGGCGGAAGATTATGTGTAATAACATTCCATTCCCTAGAGGATAGAATAGCAAAACAAACATTTGCATACTTAGAAAAAGATTGCATATGTCCACCAAGTCAACCGATATGTACCTGTAACAAAATACAAGAAATAAAAATAATAACTAAACATCCACTTATACCAAGTGAAGATGAACAAAAAAATAATACAAGATCGCAGAGCGCAAAACTAAGAATAGTAGAAAAAATATAGGAGGTAAATAGGAATGTACGAAGCACCAGTAATGGAACAAAGAAGAACAGTTCCTGTAAATAATGCAAATAACACATATTCATCTAGGATTTCTAATGGAAATAGACAAGTTCCTAATTATACTCCATATAGATCTTCTCATAATGTTCAAAATGATGTTTATATGCGCCCAATGTCATCAGACAATGTTAAACCTGTTAATCCATATGAGAATCAACAAGTTCAACAAAATGCTCAAGTTTATAGACAAGCACAAAACTATAATCAAGCTCAAAGCTATCAACAACCAACATATAGATCAATGTATACAGCTCCAGTTGTTCCTCAACAACAATATCAACAACAAGCTTATACAAATAATAACTATCAACAACAATATGCTGGTTATCAAACAAAGGCTAATTATTATAATCAACAAGCTTATGTAAATAGCAGTGCAATTTCATATCAACAACCAGCAGTTAGACAATCTGAGTATGAAGTAGTTGCTCCAGAGAAAACTGCTAAGAAACCTAAGAATAAAATGACAAAGATGCTAATAGCAGTATATTTCTTTATTATTGCTGTTTGTGCAACTTTAATAATTATAAATATTGTTGCTGCAGCTGGAAATACAACAGTTAATGCATCAACAGAAAATGAAGCAATAACATACGTTTCTGGAGAAACATATTATTCAGTAGCTCAAGATGGTACTGTTGCAGAGTTACAAAACATTGGACTAGTTGATACATATCAATATGATACAACTACAAATTGGTTTGATACACTTTGTGATAAAATCGGTAAAATCTTCGGCTAGAATTTAAAAATTGAAAAATACCTGAAAAGGTAAAAAATCTTTAGAAAAGTTATTGGTTTTATAAACTGATAACTTTTCTTACTAAAAAGGGCATATATGAGTAAAAAAGTTGTTGGAATTATTATCACTATAGTTGTAGTTGCGGTTTTAATAACCGTGGCTTGTCTTGTATTTATGATTAATGGAATTGAAGTTGAAAGTGCAAGTGACACTGTTTTAACCTCTACGGATATAAATAGCATAATAGAGGATAGTAAGATAATAAACCACTCAAGTGTATTTGGTGTAGATGAAGAAATTGCAACTAGCAATATCGAAGCATTACATCCATATATAAAAGTTATTTCAATTGAAAGAAAATTTCCATCTAAAGTTTGTATAAATGTTTCTAAAAGAACAGCTGTATTTGCTTATCCAATTGAAGATGGATCTACATATGCACTTTTAGATAGAGAAATGAAAGTTTTAGAGATAGTATCTAATTTAAATGAATACATGAATCAAAATAAGTATGTAACTGTTTTATCTGGCGTATCATCAGCTGCAGTTCAAACTGGAACATTTGTAACACTTCCATGGCTTACAAATATTTTAGCTGTTGCTGAAAAACTAGATAACATACATTTTATAAATAAGAGATTTGCTACATTTATTCCTGAAATTAAATATGTTGAAAATGGAGAGAATAGTTATTATTTCCTAACAACAAATACAGGAGTAACATTTGTTCTAAATAACAATACGTTATCAATAGGAGAGCATTTTAATACGCAATATTCAAATTATATTAATGTTTTAACAAGCACTCAAAAACAAAGTGGTTATGTAGTAATTAACGAAAATAACGAATGTAATTATATCGCAAATCAAACAGATTTATTTGCAATATAAAAAAAATATTAAAAAAACTATTGACTTTATTATATGCTTTGCATATAATAAAAATATGGGTAAAGAAGTTGCTGTTTTAGATATTGGTTCGAGCAAACTATGTTTTGCTGTGGGCTCCAAAAATTCGATTGGAGTTATAAACATTTCGTCTTTCTCATGTGAAACTTATCAAGGATATTATGAATCAGAGTTTTGTGATTTTGAAAATCTGTTAGATGATGTAAAAAGAACAATCAATGCTTCAAGAATAGAAAAGATGCCAAAAACATTATATGTTAGTGTTCCAGCAGAGTTTTCTAAAGTAGACACCAGAACAAGTTATATGAATTTTGGTAGAGAAAAATTGATTACAAGACAAATAATAGATGAACTTCACAAAAAGGGTGACAAATTAGATCAGAATAATGAATGGGTTTTAATTTCATCATCAGCAATTAATTATACGCTTGATGATCAATACTCAACATTAGATCCACTTGGAGATAGAGCTACGCATGTTAGCGCAACAATATCTTATCTATACGCATCTGACCTGTTTGTAAGAATATTTGATTCAATAGCAATAGAGCTTGGAATTGAAAGCGTTAAGTATGTTATATCTACTTGGGCAGTAAGCAGTAGATTTATAGATACTGAAGCTAGAAAATTTGGGTCATTAAGTCTAGATATTGGATTTGGTTCAACTTCACTTGCACTTGTTAAAGGTGATGGAATTATAAGCCAATACACAGCGCCACTAGGAACTGGAAGTATATTTGATGCTCTTGCTAGACAACTTGATGTAGATTTTGAAGCAGCACTAGAGCTTCAAAAGAATGTAAATTTAGATTTTGCGATGATGGAAGGAGCTGTATATACAGTTCAATCAAATAATAGAATTAAGACTTTTAAGGCAATAGATATAAACAATGCTTTGAAAGCAAGGCTTGATGATATAGTTGATTTTATTGAAAATTCAATTGATCAAGAGCCAGGTGTTGTATCAGATAGTACACCAGTATATCTAACAGGTGGTGGAATATCTGGAATAAAAGGCTCAGTAGCGTATCTTGAAAAGAAACTAAAAAGAAGAGTAAAAGGTAGAGTTGCTGGAGTAAATGGATTTGATAAACCATATTTTACATCTTTAATAGCATTAATTGATGTAGCTTATGAAATAAATGAAAACCAAAGTATTTGGAACAAATTATTTAATTAAAAACATGGAGGGTATATTATGTCAGAAATTAAACAAGCAAGAATACTAGTAATGGGTGTCGGCGGCGGTGGTTGTAACGCAGTTGACAGTATGATCGAAGCAGGAGTACAAAGTGCAGAATTTGCTGTAGTTAATACAGATAATCAAGCATTATTACATTCTCCTTGCGCAAACAAAATCTCTATTGGTAAAACTACTACCAAAGGATTAGGTGCTGGTGCTAGACCAGATGTTGGTAAAGGTGCAGCAGAAGAAGCTCGCGATGAGATTAGAGAATATTTAAATGACATTGATATGTTATTTATTACTGCCGGTATGGGTGGTGGAACAGGAACAGGTGCTGCTCCAGTTATCGCTCAAATGGCAAGAGAAAAGAAAATTTTAACAGTTGCAGTTGTTACTAAGCCTTTTGAATTTGAAGGTCCAGTAAGACAAAAGAACGCTGAAGCTGGTATTGAAGAATTAAAGAAATATGTCGATTCATTAATTGTCATTCCAAATAACAACTTATTAAAAGTTATGAAGAATGCAAGTATGATAGAGGCATTTATTGCAGCAGATAAAGTTTTAAAGGATGCTATTAGTGGTATTACAGATGTTATTGCAACACCATCTAAGATTAACCTTGACTTTGCTGATGTAAGAACAATTATGAAAGATAAGGGAATTGCTCATATGGCTATTGGTGAGGCTGAAGGTGAAGGAAAGGTTTACAAAGCCGTATATGAAGCTATTCAAAGTGATTTGATTGGAACAAATATAGCAGGTGCTACAAATGTATTAGTTTACATGGTTGGTGGAACTACTTTAGGACTTGAAGAAGTTACAACAGCTACAACACTTATAAGACAATGTACAGCTCCTGATTGTAACATTATATTTGGTACAGGATTTGAAGAAAATATAGGAGACAAAGTAAAAGTATTATTAGTTGGTACTGGATTTGAGGAAAATAGATCTAAAGGTTTAGCAGGTTTAATTAACAAAGTTCCTCAACAAGGTATGACAATGGATAATGAAAAGTTTAAAGAGATGTATGGTAAAGGATTCAGAGTTGGAATGGAACCAGTTCAACCACAACAACAAAATCCACAACAATATAGTAATAACTACTATCAAGCACCACAATACAGTGCTCAACCAAGACCTCAAGTTAATTATGCAAATTATGGTTATCAAGCTCAACAGCCACAACAACAACCTGTTCAAGCTCAACCAACACAAAGTGTTCAACCAAAAGCTCCAACTCAAGAAGCTACAAAGGTTACACCACCTTGGATTGCAAGAATTAAGAACAGAGGCATTTAATTAAGTTTACAACAACATATATACCCAAAAAAGGGGAGGTATCTCAATGTAGGTGCTTCTCCTTTTTGGTTTTATTGCGGTATTGACTTAAAATATATTATTAAATATAATATTTTATATAAATGTTTTAAAAGAAGGAAAACGTGGCATATAGAAAATCTAAAGTAATAGGACTTGATGAACTTGATATAACAAATAATGACATATTTGTAAGAAAAGATATGTCAAAGTTTGGTGAGGATTCTCAAGTTATTGTTGATGAAACTCATGTTGCTATTCTTTTAAAAAATGGAATAGCACTAGAGACGCTAAAACCTGGTATTTATCCTATTTTTGATAAGAAATCACTATTTTCTAGAAGTGCAGATATATCTAGAGTTGAATTATTTTATATATCTAAAACTGCAAAGTTAAAAGTTTTATGGGGCACTCCAGCACTTTTTGATATCCATGACCCAATTACAGATACTCCAGCAAAAATGGGAGCAAATGGTGAGATTGAAATTAGAGTAAAAAATCCAAGACAATTTTATATAGAAATTGTAGGTACAGACAAAAAATATACAACAGCGGATTTAAAAGAAAGATTAAAAGGTAGAATTCTATCTTTAATCGAGCCAAATATTATTGAGTATGTTGCAGTAAATTCAATAGCTTTAGATAAAATTGCTGAAAATAAGAACGATTTAGCATACTATGTGCAAAAACAAATTGGGAAAGTACTTTCTCATGATTATGGCCTTGAGGTTTCATCGCTTATTATTTCAAATGTAAATATTGGAGATAAGTACATAGATAAGAGTAAAGTTAGACTTTCATCAAAAGAAGGTTGTTGTAGAGAATGTGGTGCAAAACTTGTTGAGGGTAGTAAGTTTTGTAGTAATTGTGGAGCAAGAATCTAATGGGACTATTTAGTAAGTTAAAAAAAGTAATAGATATTTCAAATTCACATACAAGTAAAGTCTTGCAAGAAAAAGATAGACTTGAAAAATTAGCTGAAAAAGTTAAGTATTTAATGGTTCTTGCAGAAGAAAGAAAAGACTTATATGATCAATTGGATGAATACTACATTGACTTAAAATATGCAAATCCTGTTGTTGATGATGAAATTATAAAAATCGATGAAAAAATATCTAATAAATTAGATGATTTAAAATTAAATTTGATGAGGGGTAAGTTTGGAAGCGAGGTTGCCATAAAGTATGGTATGTCTGATGTAAAAGAACTTATCCAAAAAAGAGAAATGCTTGAATAAAAAAAGGAGAAAAATAAATGGGTTGGATTAAATCACTTATTAATCGTAGAAAACTTAACAAAGTTACAAAAGAACAATGCGTTGATGCTATTTTAGAACTTGAAAAACAAAGACAAGTTTTAAAAGATGGTATTGTTATTAAAGAACAAGAAATTAACGAATTGATGAAAAAAGGTAAAGCAGAAAAATCTAATGAAATTAGATTAATGTATGCAAAAGAAATTAATTACCTAAAAAATCAAAAAGTTAAGGACGCTAAAAGAGCAGAATTCTTAATGTATGATATTGATCAATTAACAAAACTTCAAGTTGCAATTGAGGATAAGAATTTCTATGTATCTACAGGAAAAGTTCCATTAAATAAATTGATTGCAGATCCTGTAGCTTTAACTGGATTTTTAACTAGCGCATTAAAGAATAAGACATTACTTGAAGATAGCTTAGTAAATGCTGATGAAACATTTGCTGAAGTTGAATCAATGGTTGATGAAAACGAAACAATTTATGGTGCAAACAAGAAAGATGATGAACTTCTTGCTATGTTTGAAGAAGCTGATACAACTGAAAATGAAGTTACATTTAATGAAATTGAAGAAAACGGTGAAGCAGCACTTATTAAGAAAAAGGAAAAGGAGAATTTATAATTATGGGGTTATTTAAGTCTAAAAAAGAAAAAGAATTAGAGAAGAAAATGGTTGTTAAAAAAGCAATCAGTACTATGAACAAGCAAATCAATGATTTAGAGGGTAAGAAAAAGTACTACATTGAAGCTGCTAAAAAGGCAAAGAAATTAGGACTTCAAGCTCAAGCAAACCTTGCAATCACTGGACTTAAACAAACTATGGTTCAACAAAAGAGAGCTCAACAAATGCTTTTAAACTTTGAAATTGCCTCACAAATGAAAGATGTTGCTGAAATGACACATGGCTTCTTAGAAGGATTAAGTGTACTAAGTAAAGAAATGACAAGATTAACTAAGAGTTCTGATTTTGAAAGAGTACAAGCTGAGTTTGAACTTGCTATGCAAGGAGTTGAAACTCAATCTGAACAAATGGATATGTACTTAACTGAATCTCAAGCTCAATTCTCATCACAAGCAACAAGCCCAGATTCAGTATCTGAAGCTGAGGTTAATAACTTAATTGATGATCAAATTGCTCAAGATGAATTATCTGATGCAGATATTGATGCAGAACTTGAAAAATTAAAGAAACAAATTGATAAGGAAGCAAACTAATAAGGAGACAACATGGCTGAAAATGGATTAGATTTCGCTATTGATATAGGGAGACAATACGTTGATAAAGCACAGAAAGCACAAGCTGGTGGTAATTATTCTTCAGCAAAAGAATATTACACTAAAGCTGCAGAACAATTTTTAATTGCTTCTAAAAAGTGTACTGGGAAAAATGAAACTAATATAAGAAGAACTTATTTTGCAAAAGCTCAATCTTTGCTAAATTGTGCAAAGAAAATGGATGAATATAAAAGACCAAGTAGAGTTGTTAGAAATACTGGAAATAATCAATCTGATCCTAATGATTCACAAGCTGAGCAAGAGGAAGATGAGGGCAAAAATTGGGTAGCTTCAGATATTCCTAATATAAAGTTTGAAGATGTTGCAGGTCTTGAGGATGTAAAACATACAATCATGACAAGAATGATTAATCCTATAAGATATCCAGAAAAGTACGCAGCTTACGGCAAAAAATCTGGTGGTGGTGTTCTACTTTATGGTCCTCCAGGAACTGGTAAAACTATGATAGCTAAAGCTATCGCAGGCGAAGTTGGTGCAACATTCTATGCAGTTAAAAGTTCAGACATATTAAGTAAATGGGTGGGTGAGAGTGAAAAAAATATCGCCTCATTATTTGAAGCAACTAAAAAAGATAAACTAGCAATTATATTTATCGATGAGATGGATTCTCTATTTGCTCAACGTGGAGTTGATGCTCATAACGATAAGAGAGTTAATGAGTTTTTACAACAAATCGATGGATTTGCAAGTAAGACAGATAATCTATTGATTTTAGGTGCAACAAATAATCCATGGGCAGTAGATAGTGCAGCGGTAAGATCTGGAAGATTTAGTGAAAAGATTTATGTTCATCTTCCTGATGCAAAGGCAAGAAAGTACTTATTTACTAAACAATTACAAAATGTACCATTATCTAAGGATGTTAACATAGATAAATTAGTTGATGTAACTGAGGGATATTCAGGTGCGGATTTAGCGGAAGTTTGTGATAGAGCAAAGGAAGAACCACTAGAAAACTATATAAAGACAGATAAGTTAACACCTCTTACAATGAAAAATTTCATCGAAGCTATAAAGAAGGTGCCACCAACTGTTAAAAAGTCTGATGTCGCTAAATTTGAAGCTTATGCAGGTATTTCAAATAAAAGAGTTGAAAATACAAATAAAGAGCTTGATGAAATTGAAGAAGAAATAAAAGAAGAAAATATTAATGGTAGCACACAAGATGGTAAAGAAAAAGACGAGGGAGAAGTTCAAGTATCTTTAGCTAGTGATGTTATAAAATTACAAACAAATGAAAAACCACAAATTGAATTCTCAATAAATAAAGATTATGAGAGAGTTTATGTAAATATTGATGGTGCAAATTATGTTTGTTCTAAAAAATTTAATTCTTGGATTACAGATCCACTTGCAATTCAAGAACCTGGTGAGTACGAAATGATAATCTCTTCAAATGATGTGTTATTTAAAGGAAAAATTAAATTCATTAAAGGCCTAGAGGAAGAAGACTTAGGCTTGTAGGAGAAATTACATGGCAGTAGAAGAAAAACTAAAAGAAAATTTTGATGGAATGATTGTAAAAAAGTCCTCACTTCAAGGAGTTTTTGCATCATTGAATTTACCTGCATTTATAAGAGATTGGTTTTTTAAGAAATATGCAGATAAAGATGGAAACGTAAACGTTAAATTTGTTATATCTAAAATAAAAGACATTATTCCAAGAAAGGATGAATGGAACGCACTTCTTGATAAAATGATAAGCGGCGAAAAGGTAAGAATTCTTGCAAAGATTATTATAAATGTAGATATAAGAACATCAAAAGTAACTTTTGCTTTACCAGATTTTGGTATAGGTTTTTCTGAAACTTATATATCTGAAGCAATTTGGGATAAACATAAAAAAGAATTGCTTGTAACAGATGGTGAGTTTTGGGGAATATTAGACCTTGAATATAAAGTAATTCAAGTAAGTCAATCAAAAGGAGAGGGCAAAATTGCCCTTGTAGGCTTTAAAGATTTTAGACCATATAAAGTTGACTTAGACTTTTATAAAAATGCAAGAAAAGCCTTTGATATTGACGAGTGGATAAATGTTCTTTTAGGAGCTATTGATTATAACGCAGATGGTTTTTCAAGTGAAACAGAAAAACTTACAATGCTAACAAGATTACTTCCTTTTGTTGAAGAAAGATTAAACTTAATGGAGCTTGCTCCAAAAGGAACAGGAAAGAGTTATATATTCTCTCAAATTAGTAAAAAAGGATGGCTAGTATCTGGCGGCGTTGTAACAAGAGCAAAACTATTTTATGATATGTCTAAAAAACAAGAAGGATTAGTTAGCTTTTTTGATTACGTAGCACTTGACGAGATATCTACAATTAAGTTTACAGATATCGCAGAGATGCAAGGCGCAATGAAAGGCTATCTTGAGTCTGGAACATATAACGTTGGAACGAAAGCTGGCTCTGGAAAGGCAGGCCTTATAGTTCTTGGAAATATAAAGCAAGAAAAAATGAATGTAGATGAGTGTATGTTTGATGAATTGCCATCACTATTTACTGACTCTGCTTTAATAGATAGATTCCATGGTTTTATAAAAGGGTGGGATGTACCAAGAATGAATGAAAATATGAAAGTTGAAGGCTGGGCCTTAAATACCGAATATTTCTCAGAAATAATGCACTCTCTTAGAGAAGATGTTATAGAAAAAGCGCTAGTTGATGAGCTTATAGAAATACCAAAGAATGCGGATACTAGAGATACAAAAGCTGTAAAGAGAATCGCTACTGCTTATATGAAACTTTTATTCCCACACTGGATGAATAAGGAGGATGTAGATAAAGAATTGTTTAAAAAATATTGTCTAGATCCAGCTGTTGAGATGAGAGGAATAATAAAGAAACAATTAATGATTATGGATGTAGAGTATAGGAAAAAACCTATGCAAGAATATATAGTTAAATAGGAGAAAAGATGAAATTAGAAGCATTTCAATGTCCAGTTTGTTTTAGTACACACTTTAGAATAGAGGGTGATTTATACATTTGTGAATCATGCGGAAATTCTTATACAAAAAAGCAAGCAGATAGCCAAATGTTTATAGATTTAAGAATAGCAAATAGTCAAAGACAATTTGCTGATTTTGCTAAAGCTAAATCTATGTATGATCAAATTTTAGCAAAATATCCAGACGAGGATTTAACTGCAGTTTATTGGGGATTACTACTTTGTGATCAACAAGTAATGCTTGAGATGGATAATAATGGCCAATTATTCCCATCATTTTATAATGTAAATGAAAAGCCAATTGATGAATCTAATGCATATAAAAGATTCATGACTTATTTAAAGAAGACTTCTCCTGAAAAATTACCAGATTTCATGGAAAGATTAAACATTATAGAAAATGCAAGAGAAAAAGCTGTTTTAATTAAAAATACAACAAAGCCATATGATGTTTTCATTTGCTTTAAAAAGACAGAAATAAGTAACCCTGATATAGTTACAAAAGATTATGACTTAGCTTGTGAGATATATAATGATATATCTTTAAAATATAAGACATTCTTTAGCGAAAAATCTTTAAGAGGTATCAAAGTTAGAGAATATGAACCAAATATTTATTTTGGCCTATATTCAGCTAAAATAATGCTTTTAATTTGCTCAAAGAAAGAGTTTGTTGAAAGTCACTGGATGCAAAATGAGTGGAGAAGATTCTTAGAATTAAAAGAACAAAAGAAAGTTGGAGATAAATGTATTATCCCTATATTTACAGATAATTTCTCTCCAGATGATTTACCAATAGAACTTCGTAATATGCAAGGACTTAAGTATGGAATATCTCTTCTTAAAGATATTGAAAAAGAATTGGACTCCATTATAACTCCAAGAAACGTTGATGCTGCTCAGCAAAGAGAAATTGATGCAAATAGAGCACAAATTCAAAAGTTAACCACTGCTTTTGAAAAACTTAAAGAAGGTAAAATAGATGTTACTGAAAATAAAGAGAAAAAGGCAAGTATAGACCTGCTTGATGAATCAAAAAGAATTGAAGCTTGTACTAAAGTTCCACAAATTCAATCTCTTTTAAAATTTGCTAAAGTACAAATAGAAGATTTAGGAGAATTTGAGGAAGCTTTCGATACGATTCATAAGATACAATTAAGAGATGCTGAAAACTATATGTCTTGGTACTATAAACTTCTTATAGATTTTAAAGCACAAACTGTAACAGAACTTGTAATGCATGATAACTACAAAGATAGTTTAAGCTATAAGCTTTTAAAGAAATATGCAATTCTTGCAAATGCTGAGAGCTTTGTTATGGATATAGACAATAAAAGAACTGAATATATCCAGGGGCTTGCGGATAAAGTAAATGATCTTTTAAAACAACTTGACGATAATCCTCATCCAATGGATGAAGATATATATAAGATTAAAAATGTATTTGAATCACTTCCAAGGGAAGCAAAGAATGCAGTTGTAGATTTAAAACCAACTATTTTAAATGCTAAAGCCAAAATAAGGAAAAATAAGATAGATAATTTTAATTCTAGATTAAATCTTGTAAGCAACAAAGATTATCCAAATTATGACGATTTATTAAATATTGAGGAAGAATACAATAAGCTTTCTGACGATGAAAAGGATTTAGCAGGAGATTATAAGAAAGTTGTTGTAAATGCTTCAAATAAAATGAAGATGACTGGCGTTCAAAAAGTTCAACAAAAATTAACAGAACTTGACAATATGGATTTGCCAAGTAGAGAAGATTTAATACATGTTGAAAAAGCTTATCAAGAACTTGAGGATGAGTATAAAAAATATGTTAAAGATTTTACAGACATCTTAATGCGTGCCTACGATAGAAAATATAAGGCAGATGCTAAACAATTAGAGGAGTATTTTGCAATGCTTCCAAAGAAAGAATTAAATAGAGAAATGTATGTAAAACTATTTAATAGATTTAAAGCATTACCTAAAAAATATAGAGTAACAATTAAAAATGTTGAAAATCTTGATGACTACTATGAAAGACTAGAAGCATCAGAAGGCAAAACCATAAAGAAAGAAAACAAAGAAGAAAACAAAAAGGCTGAGACTAAAAAGGAAGAAAATAAAAAGAAAAAGCCATTTTGGAAATTGTGGGAGAGAGAATAGAAATGAAGTGTAGTGTATGTGGTTGTTTAGAAAGTAAAGTTATAGATAGCCGTGTAAATGAAGATGGAACATCTATAAGAAGAAGAAGGGAATGCGTTAATTGTGGTAAAAGATTCACAACTTATGAAACAATTGAAATTGCTCCTATTATTGTTGTAAAGAAAAATGGAGATAGACAACCTTACTCAAGAAATAAATTAAAAGCAGGTATACTAAATGCTTGTGCAAAAAGACCAGTGCCTGTTGAGAAAATAGATAAGCTAGTTGACGATATTGAAAAGAAATTAGCAAACTCACTAGATCAAGAAATAAAATCATCAGAAATTGGTGAGTATGTTATGGAAGGGTTAAAAACCTTAGATGATGTAGCATACATAAGATTTGCTGCCGTTTATAGAGAATTTAAAGATATAAACAGCTGGCTTAGTGAAATTAAAGATTTAGTTAAAGAGAAAAAATAATGAAAAAATCCATTAACTTTTTATTAGTATTAATAATTATTGTTCTTACATGTTCATGTTTTATGTCATGTAAAAATGAAGATACTAATAAAAATGTTGAAGAGCCATTATTTGAATTTGTAGAAGGGAAAAGTACCCAAATTAAATTTGGAAAATTTCCACAAATGGTTACTGATGTTGATGTAAGTTTAATAAAAAGTGGAACAAAAGATAAAAAGACTGGGTATTATACATATCAGGATAAAGAATACGCAATTATTACATCCTCTCTTAATGATGAATCAAATAGCTCATTTTGGAATGGAACAAAGGTAGAGAATAATAAAGAATATGCCTTTTTAGTTGAACCTATTGTATGGGATATATTAAAAACAAGTGATGATTCATATTTATTGCTATCTAACATGGTTTTAACTTCTTCTGCATTCCAAACAAATTATGGAGTTCATGATAAAGAATATTACTATAAAGATTCTGATGGTAATTTAGATTTAGATACAAAAGATACGCATGGTACTTACGCAAATGAGTATAGTGTATCTTTAGTTAGACTTTATCTTCAAAATACCTTTTACAGTGTTGCATTTAATGAAAAGCAACAAAATATAATTGAAACTACCACTTTAAATAATCACCAAGGTGATTCAGTTTATGCAAAATTACAGCAAGATACAAAAGATAAGGTATTTATTTTATCCTATACTGAAGCTACAAATAACACATATGGATTTACTGAAGAAAATCCTCAAAGAAGAATAAAACAAGTAACAGATTACGCACTATGCAGTGGTGCATATGCGTATTGTTATTCATACAGCGGTACTATGACCAAAAATTCTATGTGGTATTTAAGAAGCGCAGGGGATGATGCACTTCATGTACTAAAGGTAGATTCAACAGGCGAAATATCAAAAACAAGTGGTACACATATAAGTGAATCTACATATATGGGAATTGTTCCAGCGCTTTATATTAAAAAATAAAACATAATTTTGAAGCATTTAAATTTTTTGACAATTTTAACGAAAAACTAGTAATATATATAGGCAAGATGGCCAGATGATCGCAGTCCAATTTTGGAATGAGGAAAGTCCGAGCACCGCATGGCATTGTGCTGGTTAACGGCCAGTCAAGGCGACTTGAAGGAAAGTGCAACAGAAATAAACCGCCAGAAATGGTAAGGATGGAAAGGCGAGGTAAGAGCTCACCGTCCCCGTGGTGACATGGGGAGCCCTGTAAACCCCACATGGTGCAAGAATGAGACGCTAAGGCAGCCTGCTAGTCTCTTAATCGCTTGAACATATTGGTAACAGTATGTCTAGACAGATGATCATCTAATACAGAACTCGGCTTATAGACCATCTTGTTTTTTTTATGCAAGTTTATGTATATTTATACTTTTTTATTCATTTTATATACATTTATTTGATTACTATAATCACTTTAATTATAATGTAGGTGTTAACAATGTTATTTTATGCAATTTTTTATGCATAGAATGTATAAAGGTGAGAAAATGGTAAAAGTTTTTATTGATGGATCTGCTGGAACTACTGGATTAAAAATAGTAGATAGATTGTCTATACGTAAGGATATTGAACTTATAAAGTTATCTGAGGAAAATAGAAAGGATGTTAATGCAAGAAAAGATGCAATTAATTCTTCAGATATTACATTTTTATGTTTGCCTGATCAAGCAGCAATTGAATCAGCATCACTTCTTGAGAATAATCATACAGTAATTATAGATACATCAACAGCTCATAGAGTAGATCCAAATTGGACTTATGGTTTTGCAGAGATTTCTAATTTAAGAGAAAAGATTAAAGTTTCAAAAAAGATAGCAAATCCAGGTTGCCACGCATCTGGCTTTATATCGCTTGTAAATCCACTAGTTGAGAGTGGAATTTTAAATAAGGATGCTAATCTTACTTGTTTTTCTTTAACTGGTTACACAGGTGGTGGAAAGAAAATGATAGAGCAGTATGAAAATAATATGCCAAAAGATTTTCTTGCTCCAAGACAATATGGCTTAACACAAATGCATAAACATTTACCTGAAATGAAAGTTATGTCAAAATTAAATAACTTACCAATATTTATGCCAGTTGTTGCTAATTTCCCACAAGGCATGGAAGTAACAGTTCCCGTGTTTAAAAAAGATTTAAATGGAACAATTGAAGATATTAAAAATATTTATAAAAATAAATATAACACGAAGATAGTACATTTTGATGAAAATTGTTCGGAAAATGGATTTATTAGTGCTAATATATTTGCGTGTCGTGATGATATGCAAATATCTGTATATGGAAACGAAGATAGAGTATTGCTTGTTTCAAGATTTGATAACCTAGGAAAAGGTGCCTCTGGCGCTGCTATTCAAAATATGAATATAGTTTTAGGTTTAGATGAAGAAACAGGTTTAAACGTATAGGAGAGAGTATGAAATTTATTTTAGGTGGCGTTTGTGCAGCAAAAGGTTTTAAAGCAAATGGCGTTCATTGTGGTATTAGAAAAAACCACTCAAAGAAAGATTTAGCTTGTATTTATAGTGAAGTTAAAGCAACTTGTGCAGCAACTTATACTACAAATCTTGTAAAAGGTGCACCACTTTTAGTTACAAAAGAAAACATTAGCGATGGCTATGCTCAAGCTGTTATTTGTAATAGTGGAAACGCAAATACTTGTAACGCAAATGGTATTGAAATTGCAAAACTTGGATGTGAATATCTTGCAAAAGAATTAAATATAAAGGCAAGTGATGTAGTTGTTGCCTCAACTGGCGTTATTGGTCAACCTCTAGATATTACTCCAATAAAAGATGGCATCCCAGCACTTGTAAAGGGATTATCTACAGGTAAAGGTTCAGATGCTGCTGAAGCTATAATGACAACAGATACAATAAAGAAAGAAGTAGCGGTTGAGTTTGAAGTAGACGGAAAAGTATGTCACATCGGTGGTATTGCTAAAGGTTCTGGAATGATTCATCCAAATATGGCTACAATGCTTGTATTTATAACAACAGACTGCGCAATCTCTGCAAAGATGCTTCAAAAGGCCCTATCTTCAGATATTAAAGATACATTTAATATGGTTTCCGTTGATGGAGATACATCAACAAACGATATGGTTACAGTTCTTGCAAATGGTATGGCTGGAAATAAAGAAATAGTAGAAGAAGGAAATGATTTTACTGAGTTTATGAAAGCATTAAATTCAGTTACTGTTTCACTTTGTAGATTAATTGCAGGTGATGGCGAGGGTGCTACAAAATTACTTGAGTGTAAGGTATCTAATGCTAAAGATTTAAAAAATGCAAAGATAGTCGCAAAGAGCGTAATTTGTTCATCACTTTTAAAGGCTGCTATGTTTGGTGCCGATGCAAACTGGGGAAGAGTTTTATGCGCAATAGGATACTCAGGTGCTGATGTTGATGTTAATAAAATTGATGTTGAGTTTAAATCTAATAAAGGAAATATTCTAGTTTGTAAAAATGGAGCTGGAGTTGAGTTTTCTGAAGAAAAAGCAAAAGAGATTTTACTTGAAAAAGAAATAGAGATACTAATTAATTTAAATGATGGTACATTCTCATCAACAGCTTGGGGATGTGATTTAACATATGATTATGTAAAAATCAATGGAGATTATCGTACATAAAAGAGAGGATATATGAATAATAATTTTACTAACGCAGAAAGAGCCGTTGTTTTAACACAAGCACTTCCATATATTCAAAAATATAATGGAAAAATCGTAGTAGTTAAATATGGCGGAAACGCAATGATTAATGAAGAATTAAAAGAACAAGTTATGGAAGATATAGTTCTTTTAAATTTAATTGGTGTTAAAGTCGTTCTAGTTCATGGTGGTGGCCCTGAAATATCTGAATTAATGACAAAACTTGGTAAAAAGACTGAGTTTGTTAATGGACTTAGAGTTACAGATAAAGAAACTGTAGATATTGTTCAAATGGTTCTTGCTGGTAAAGTAAATAAATCCTTAGTTAACTTCATTGAAGTTAAGGGCGGCAAAGCTATGGGAATTTCTGGCTTAGATGGAAGATTAATCGAAGCTAAGATGAAAGACGAATCTTTAGGCTATGTAGGCTCTATTACTAATATAAATATTAAGCCAGTTGAAGACTTACTTGAAAAAGGTTATATCCCAGTAATCTCTACAATTGCATGTGATAAAGAAGGAAATACCTACAACATTAACGGAGATACAGCAGCTGCAAGAATCGCAGGAGCTCTAAACTCTGAGCGTTTAATTATGATGACTGATGTTGCAGGAATTTTAAAAGATAAAAATGATCCATCAACTTTAATTAAGGAAATTACAATAGGCAAGGCACGTAACTTAATTGAAACAGGGGTTATTCAAGGTGGAATGATTCCAAAAGTTGAATGCTGCGTTGATGCTATTAAACATGGTGTTAAAAAAGTAGTTATAATGGATGGTCGTGTTCCTCACTCAATTTTGTTAGAGCTTCTAACTAATGAAGGTGCTGGTTCTATGGTAAAGGGTGAGTAATATGAGTGATATTCAAGCAATAGATAATTTGTTTGTAGCAAACACCTATAACCGTTTCCCAATTGAAATTAAAGAGGGAAAAGGTTCCATTTTAAAAGATTATAATGGAAAAGATTATATTGATTTAGGTTCAGGAATAGGAGTTACTATATTTGGAATAAATGATGAAAAATGGAAGGAAGCTGTAATTAATCAATTAAATTGTGTACAACATACTTCAAATCTTTATTACACAGAACCTTGTGCTAAACTTGCAAAACTACTATGTGAAAAAACAGGAATGAAAAAAGTATTCTTTGGAAACTCTGGAGCTGAGGCTAATGAGTGCGCAATAAAGGTTGCAAGAAAATATGCTCAAGATAAAAAAGGTGAAGATTACTTTAAGATAATAACACTAAAAAATAGTTTCCATGGAAGAACTATAACAACTCTTGCAGCAACAGGCCAAGATGTTTTCCATAAGTCATTTAAGCCACTAACTGAAGGCTTTTTATATGCTGAAGCAAATAATATAGATAGCGTAAAAGAACTAGTTGATAACAATAAAATTGCAGGCATTATGATAGAGTGCGTTCAAGGTGAGGGTGGTGTACTTCCACTTAATAAAGATTTTGTTGAAGGCATTTATAAAATCTGCAATGAAAAAGATATTTTAATGATTGTTGATGAAGTTCAAACTGGTAATGGAAGAACAGGAAAGTTATATGCTTATCAAAACTTTAACGTTAAGCCAGATATCGTATCAACAGCAAAAGGTTTAGGCGGTGGCCTTCCAATTGGAGCATGTTTAATGAATGAAAAAGTTCAAAATGTGCTTAAAGCAGGGGACCATGGTTCTACATTTGGTGGTAATCCAATTGCGTGTGCTGGTGCTTTATCTATACTATCTAGAATTGATGATAAACTTTTAGATGATGTTAATAAAAAATCTAAGTATGTCTTTGATTCTTTAAAGAATATTGATGGTATTGAAAGTGTATCAGGTATGGGTTTAATGATAGGAATTAAAACTAAAATGCCAGCAAAAGAAGTTGTACTTAAATGTATGGATAAAGGTGTTATTTGTTTAACAGCTAAAGATAAAGTAAGATTACTTCCAGCATTGAATATAAAAATGGAAGATTTACAAAAAGCAATAAATACAATAATCGAAGTTGTAAAGGAAGGTTAACATGGATTTAAAAGGAAAAAGTTTTTTAAAATTATTGGATTTTACACCAGATGAAATTGAAGGTCTAATTGAACTTGCTGCGGATTTAAAATATAAAAAGCAAAAAGGTGTAACTCATAAAATTTGTGAGGGTAAAAATATTGCTCTTATATTTGAAAAAACTTCTACAAGAACACGTTGTTCATTTGAAGTTGCAGCCTCTGATTTGGGAATCCATCCTGTTTATCTTGATCCTAAATCTTCCCAAATAGGTAAGAAGGAAAGTATTGAAGATACTGCAAGAGTATTAGGTAGAATGTTTGATGGTATTGAGTATAGAGGATACGGACAAGAAATTGTTGAATCTCTTGCTAAATATTCTGGCGTTCCTGTATGGAATGGTTTAACAAATGAATTCCATCCAACACAAATACTTGCAGACTTTTTAACAATAAAAGAAAAGTTTGGAAAATTAAAGGGAATAAAACTTGTATATATGGGCGATGCTAGATATAACATGGGAAACTCGCTTATGGTTGGTGCTGCTAAAATGGGAATGCATTTTGTAGCTTGTTCTCCTGAAAAATATTTCCCAAATAAAGAACTTATAAATCAATGTATTGAAATAGCAAAAGAAACTGGTGCCGTATTAGAGTTTAACCCAGATCCAATTGTAGCAACAAAAGGTGCTGATGTTATTTATACTGATGTTTGGGTTTCAATGGGTGAACCTGATGAAGTTTGGAAAGAAAGAATTGAAGATTTACTTCCTTATCAAGTAAATAAAGTTATTATGGATAACGCAGGAAGTCAATGTAAATTCATGCATTGTTTACCAGCTTTCCATGATTTAAAAACACAAGTTGGAAGAGAAATTTATGAAAAATTTGGTCTAGATGCTATGGAAGTAACAGATGAAGTATTTGAATCTGATGCCTCAATTGTTTTTGATGAAGCAGAAAATAGAATGCATACAATTAAGGCAGTTATAGCAGCAACTCTAGGCTAAAAAAATAAAATTATAGTACTTAAAAACTGAAACAAAATAATGTAAATTCATTTGAGTTTTCAGTTTTTTTATTTTAATGAGCCTTATTAGTCTCACGCACGCGTTGAAAAATAATATAAAAAGTAGTATTCTTTAATATATGACTACACTTTTTGACTATAACTTTAATTCAGTAGCTCCGCTTGCGGATCGTATGAGACCAACATGTCTTGATGATTTTATTGGTCAAGAACATATTGTAGGAGAGGGGTCACTTTTAAGAAGAGCTATAAAAACAGGTACACTTGGTAGTTGTATATTCTATGGTGGACCAGGTTGTGGAAAAACAACCCTAGCTAATATTGTTGCAAATAATACAAATAGCGATTTTGTTAAATTAAATGCTGTATCATCAGGTGTTGCTGATGCTAAAAAAGTTATTGATGATGCTAAACAAAATTTACAATTATATGGCAAAAAAACATATTTACTTTTAGATGAGTGTCATAGATGGAATAAAGCTCAATCAGATTGTGTATTAGAAGCTATTGAAAATGGTTCAATAGTATTTATAGGTTCAACAACTGAAAATCCATTTATTTCTATGACAAAGGCAATTGTTTCTCGTTGTAGAATATTTGAATTTAAAAAACTTACAGATGAAGACATTATAAAAGTTTTAAAAAGAGCACTTTTAGATAAAGAAAAGGGCCTTGGAAATTATGATGTAGATATTAGCGATGAAGCTCTTAAACATATGGCATTTGCTGCAAATGGTGATGCAAGAAATGCATTAAATTCACTTGAACTTGCTGTTATGTCTACAAATCCTAACAAAGAAGGTAAAATCGTAATAGATTTACAAATTGCTCAACAATCATCTCAAAGAAAAGCAATGTCGATAGATGATAGTATGTACTATGATATGATATCTGCTTTTATTAAATCAATGAGAGGTAGCGATGCAGATGCTGCAGTGTACTGGGCAGATAGATTAATAGAATCAGGCTGCGACCCACTTTTAATTGCAAGACGTTGTATAATTCATGCAGTTGAAGATGTTGGTATGGCAGATCCAAATGCACTCGTTGTTGCAACATCAGCACTAACTGCTTTCCAAAATATTGGATTGCCAGAGGGAAAGAAAATTTTATTTGAAGCTGCAATATATGTTGCTGAAGCTCCAAAATCTAATAGTGTAGAAGTTGCTGAAAGTATTGCAAATGATTTAGTTAAAAATAGTATGTCTGGAGAGGTTCCAACATATTTACAAGATCAAACATATAAATTAAAGAAAGATTCGTCTTATAAGTATCCACATGATTATGGTGGTTGGGTTGAACAACAATATTTGCCAGATAATTTAAAGGATGCAAAAATTTATATTCCTGGAAATAATGGTTTTGAAGCAAAACTTATAAGAGCAAAAACAATAAAGAAAAATAAAGCACAAAATAAAGAATAGATAGAGGTAGATAATGAAACATTTAAGCATAGACTTAGGAGATGTTAGAATAGGATTAGCAACAAGTGACTCAATGGGAATTATAGCCACTGGACTTGAAACTTATCAAAGAAAGTTTATTTATAAAGATATTGAATACATTGCTAATTTAGCTAAAGATAACAATGTTAAATGTGTAGTTATGGGACTTCCTATAAATATGAACGGAACTTGCGGAGAAAGAGTAGATAAAGCTAAAGAGTTTGCAGGTTTATTAAAAGAAAAGTTTGATGAAATGAAGTACGAATGTAAAATCGACTATCAAGATGAAAGATTAACTACAGTATCTTCAGAGCGTGTTTTAATTGAAGCAGGTGTTAGAAGAGAAAATAGAAAAAAAGTTATTGATAAGATGGCAGCTACAATCATTCTTCAAACATATTTAGATTGTCATGCAGGTAAATAATGAAAAATAAAAAATACTACCTTTTTCTTATATTTGTTTTGGTAATAGCCTTTTCTGCTATATTAATTTCATGTTCAAATAATGAAACAATCTTATTTGAAAATAATTTAAATTCAGCTTTTCTAGAAGGAGGCACAACTTTAACTGAGTATCAAATTACATATTCAGGGTTAGATGGTGCAACTGTTGATAATAATCCAACATCATATAATGAAGAAACTGAAACATTTACATTAAATAATCCAACCAAAACAGGTTATAACTTTTTAGGTTGGAGTGGAACAGGTATTGTAGATAAATCTACAAGTGTAGAAATAGCAAAAGGATCTACTGGGGATAAAGTATATACTGCTAATTGGGAAATTATTACTTATACAATTACATATAGTGGACTTGAAAATGCAGATAGTGTAACAAATCCTGATTCATATAATGTTAATACTGAAACATTCACATTAAATAATCCAACTAAAACGGGTTATAACTTTTTAGGTTGGAGCGGAACAGGTATTGATGATAAATCTACAAGTGTTCAAATAGCAAAAGGTTCTATAGGAAATAGAGAGTATACAGCAAATTGGGAAGTTGCTTCTTATGGTATTATTTACAATTCAGTTGAAAACGCTGATAATTTAGCAAATCCATTAACATATAAATATACCGATGAAACTATAACACTACAAGACCCAACAAAAACCGGATATGATTTTTTAGGTTGGACTACATCTGAGGTTATAACTCCAATAAAGAGTTTAACTATATCTCAATATTCAACAGGTACTAAAACATTTACTGCTAATTGGCAGGGAATTTCTTATACAATTACATATGATGTAAATGAAGGTGATGCACTAGATCAAGATACACAAAACGTAGTTTATGGAGATGCAGTTACATTAGCTGTTCCAACAAGAACTGGATATACTTTTGATTGTTGGTATAATGGCGAGAATCGAGTTTCAGATGGTACATGGAGTATTCCATCTAGTGTTACTCTAACAGCAAAATGGAAAGTTATTACTTATACCATTAATTATCTTGATGCAACTGGTGTTAATAATAAATCTACTTATAATATTGAAACTGAAACATTTACATTAAATAATCCAACTAAATTAGGCTATATTTTTGCAGGCTGGAGTGGAACAGGTATTGATGATAAATTAATAAGTGTAGAAATAGCAAAAGGTTCTATAGGAAATAGAGAGTATACTGCAAATTGGGAAGCGATTACTTATAATGTTGAGTATTTCTTTAATGGAGAAAGTTTAGGTGAAGAATATAAACAAACTTATACAATAGAAGATCAAGATTTTTCAGTTAGAACTTTAGATAAAGAGCATTATAGATTAATAAATTGGAAGGAAGATCTTACATCTGAAAACTTTGTTAGTACAATTAGTACTGCAAGTTGTAAAAATATTAATTTATATGCAAATTATGTAAAAGTTTATAATTTTACAATAGCTTATTCGACAAATATTACAGAAGAAAATCTATCTACAAGTCTAAATGATAAAACTTTTGAAGAAATGGCAAGTTGCATTTATGACAAAGTAAAAGATAATCTAAAAGGATATACACTTAAAATCATAAATGATAGAGATGACATGATAACATTTGCTACCTATTATTCTGAAGGTGATACTTCACTTAATGGATTAACAGATGCTGCAAAAAATTATGACTCTAATGAAGATAATTGGTATGAAGTTTCAATTTATGCAAATAAAGATATAAATTCTTACACCATTGAATATGAATTAGATGGTGGTAGTTTAAATAATAAAAAATTGGTATACAATGTAAAAGATAATTTTACCATTGGGACACCAACAAAAATAGGATATGATTTCCTTGGTTGGGATGATGGAAAAACGGAATCTTTAATTTCTGACATAGTTGCAGGAACTACAGGTAGATTAAAATTAACGGCTAAATGGAGTCCAAAAACATTAACTGTTAGTTTTGATAATGCAAATATGACCTCAACAATTACTGTTACTTATGATAGTAGTTATGGTTCATTACCTAAGCCTTATATTAAAGGCTATACCTTTGATTATTGGACTTTAGATGGCACAACAACAAGAATAACAAGTGAAACAATAGTAAAAACAGCGGTTGATCATACTTTAAATGCTCATTTTAAAGCAAATGAATATTCAGTTAAATATAAGTTATATAAAGGAGAAGAAAAAACATATAAGGCAACATATGATAGCTCTATTACTTCTAATCAAGAAAATGCAAGTTTACTAATTGATCCAACAAGAGAAGGATATACCTTTGTAAAATGGGTTAGAAATGGAGAAGATTTTGTTGTTCCAATAACAAAATGGAATATAAGTGAAGATATTTCTATTGAAGCTGTATGGGAAGCAAACAATTATAATGTAACTTTAAGTGTTAAAGATAAAGAATTTAAATTTAATGCTACATATGATTCTTCAATATCTATATTAACTGATGAAATTAAAAACTATATTGGTACGGATTATATAACAAGTTTTAAGGATGAAAATGGTGAGTTATTCGCAAATTATACTGGTGTAAATAAACAATACACTTATCCTAAAGATATAACAATTTATGCAAATTTCTTATTTGAAGGAAGTGAATTTACATCAAATGTTAATTTGGATTTAACTAAATTATATGATCAAATAAATGTTAATATCGATGGTAAAAAAATCACTGCTATAGATAATTACAATTTAAATTCAATCGGTAATCATAAAATACAATTTTTATCTTCAAATAGTAGTGAGTTATATACTATAGATGTAGTTGTAAAAGAAAATATTGGCCTTGAAAATGATGCTCATTATAAAGAAGTGCCTGAAGTTAACTTAAATGGACAAGAGGTTGTTTCTTTAAAAATAGATGGAAAAGAGTATAGATATATTGAAGGTAATCCAAATAGATTAACAAAAAATGGAAAACATACAATAGAAATAACTGGATCAAATGGTTATACAGCTACTTATGTTGTTTACTTTGATAATCCAAATTATACAGCATTCTGGTACATTTTAGGTGTTACAGTAATTTTATTAATAGGTGTTAGTATCTACAGCTTTTTAGGAAGGAGAAATACAATTCCTTATGATTATTTGGATAGAAGATAAAGCACTAGGGTTAATGATATTCTACTTAATACTAACTTTCTTAGTTAGCGCCTATTTGCTTGCCTATGAAATTTGCTTCAATTTGAGACGAAAAATAAATTATAAAAATTATACATTTTTTGTTGGAATGTATAATACAAAGGTAGATGTATTTAGACTATCTTCAATTATATTAATTTTTGTATTTGGACTTGTTTTATTTGGCTTATTTATAACAAGTTATGTTGTAAATCTTTATCTAGTTGCATTAATTCCAATATATAGTGTTATGGGATTTTTCCTATATTTAGAGTTATCAAGAAAAAAATATAATAACCCTTTTGTTAGAAGATTTGATACATACTATAGAGATATAGATAGAACATCTAAATCTCAATTAAAAGTTTTAAATAAAGTTAAAAACTTAAAAAATACATTTATTGAAACTGAAAATGCTTTGTATCTAGATTTTTTAGTTGTAAATAATATAGTTCCAAATGATACTAAAAAATTAGAGTTTGAGAGATTTAATAAGGAAACATTAAGTGAATTTGATGAGGATATAGATAGTTTAAATGACTATAATTCAACAATTATTGCACAATTTAACGAGACATTAAGTGACTTTTTATATCATAGAGTAGAAAAAGATTATTTTGAAATT
The DNA here is from genome assembly GCA_964478025.1 of uncultured Christensenella sp. GTDB lineage: Bacteria > Bacillota > Clostridia > Christensenellales > UBA3700 > UBA3700. Next base: position 9,883 of record CAYZGK010000005.1, on the reverse strand, counting down.
CCAGAATTTGAAACAATAGATACATATAAGTTTGAAGCAGACATAAAAGAATTAAATAGCTTTTATGATGACTACTTTAGAACTTTTATAAAACAAAGCATTATAAATGGTGAAGTAAATAGTTCAGAAAATATTATCGCATTGCTAGATATTGCTGAAAAATATAGAACAAAATACGATAGTACTGAAGTATTTAAAATTCTTCAAAGTGTAGATAAAAATATAGAAAATAAACATAGCGTAGCAAAGTATTTGCTTGAGCACAAAATTCTTTCTAATGATTTGCTTTTTGAAGAAGTTATAAATCAAGATTGGGAATGGTGTATTAGTTCATCATATATAAGTAAATTTCCTAAAAAGGATTTAATTAATTTTTATAAAACAGTTGTAGATAAGAATGCAAAACGTTGTTGTAATAAATTATTAAAAATACAAACAATTAATCAAGTTTCTATAATAGATAAAGTATTAGCTCTTGTTGAGTTTGAAGATAATTCATGTGTACAACTTTTAAAATTTACAAAATTAATAAAGTCTAATACTCAAGAGTTTTCTGATGAAGGAACTAGATACGAAAATATGGCAGTTGCTTTAATGTTTTCACTAAAGCCAGGTGTTGACGACCCAGCAACAATAAATACAATAAATCAAATATGCCAAAGTGAAACTTATTATGAAAACAAGGATGAAATATCTAGGATTTATCAGGAAGAATCTGAAAAATTACAAAATAGTTTTCCATATATTACAGATGTTTTATTATGTCTATTTGATGGTGATTTGGCTCAATCTCAATATATGGATTCAAACGCTGTTATGAGCTTATATCTTGAGGATATTTTAACGTTAAATTCAACTAATTTACGTGTATTAAATATTTTATTGTCATCAATTATAATGATATATGATACAAATAAAAAGCATGTTGTAAGTGCTATAAACTCTATTCAAAACGATAATATTGTAGATACACTTGAACTATCTTATTTATCAGCTAAAAATGATGGTAAGAAAATACTTAAAAAATTACTAAAAACTGAGAAAAATAATGTAGTTGCAATTATAAATAGAGTAGAAAAAGAAAGACAGTCGTTAGATATGTTAGAGAAGGTGAAGTAGGATGGATTCTAGATTATTAATTTCACTAGTTGTAGATAATTCAGCAGCAGTTCAAGGTGAGAAGTTTGAAAAAATCAAATCATCATTGAATGATTTTTGCAACGCCCTTAATGAATCTGAAGCTAAAAATATTGAACTAGAAATTATTTGTTTTGATGAGTTTCAACCAAAAGTATTGAAAAACTTTTCAAGAAAAGAATTTGATATAAATGGTCTTGAACCTATAAAAATGCCATTTTTAGGAAAAGCCTTAGATATTGCATTAACGGGCCTTCAAGCAAGAGCTGATTTCTTTTCATTAAATGATACTCAGGTATATAAGCCATGGTTGTTCGTTTTAACTAATGCTTATTCGTTTGATGATGTAGATGTAGTTGCTAGAGACTTAAAACAGGCCATATCAGAACAAAAAGTTCTTTATATGCCTTTTATATTATCTCAAAGAAAAATACCTGATAACGTTGAGGATTTAGCCTTAACAAAGAAATTTATGAGAATAAAAGAAAACTCTTTTGATATGTTCTTTAAGTGGTTCTATGACATGGCAGTTAAAAGAGCTACAACACCAAATGGAGTTCCAGTTAAATTTGAAAGAGCTGGATTCGAAGGATGGGCAATATTATGATACTAAGTAAATGGAGACATGCAAGTAGTGTTGTTAGAGGAAATGATCATATTGAAAATGATCTTCCTTGCCAAGATAATGTTGCCTATAAATTACAAAATGGTATTGAAGTTATTGCACTATCTGATGGTGCAGGTTCAAAGCCAATGTCTCAAATAGGATCTGAAGTTGCTACAAAATCTATTTGTGAATATATGGTTGAAGAGTTTGATAACATTTACTTATTTAGTGAAAAATATGGCAAAACTAAAGATGAAATAGAAGAACAGAAAAAAATCATTAAAGAAAGTATATTTAATTATGTTAAGAAAAATTTATTGCTTCAAGTAAAGGGAGAAATAGAGTTTGAAGATTTAGCTTGTACATTGTTATTCTTTGCAAGAAAAGGTGAAAAATACATAATGGGCCATATTGGTGATGGAGTTATTGCAGGTAGCTTTAATTCTGGAAAGGACCAACAAGTTAAAGTATTATCGGCTCCTGAAAATGGTGAACAAATTAATATAACATTCTTCTTAACTGATCCTGATGCAATAGATCACTTAAGAATCACATGTGGAAGATTTACAAACTTAACAGGAGTTATGTTAATGTCAGATGGACCAGAGGAAGTTTTATTCCAAGGCCATGAATTACATGAAAACGTTACAAAGTTATTTAATAACTTTAACGATTTTACAAGTGAAAAATATAACAAGGTAATAAATAAATTTTTATCTACTCAAGTTGCACAATATAGTTATGATGACTTAAGTTTAAATATTTTATATTTAACTTGTGTAGATACATATAAAACAAGTAAAGACGTACTTGAAGATTTGTTTAGTGATATAACTGATGAAGACCAAATCATTAGAAAAAGTAAGTATGGGTATATGCTAGATAATACAAAACAATATAAAGTAAGTGTAAAACCAGGAATATTAATAAGTGAAGCTAAAGAGATACCTATCTTTTCTTATGAATTTTCTGGTGTAAAGGTGGAATAGATGCCAAAGATTAATAGACTTTATTTTATTGAAGAGAGTGTTTTAAACACAAATAAGTTCTATATATTACTTGAGAATTTAATAAACGATCCTCAAGCTGAGGCTTATTTTGCCGTAGATTCTAGTATTCAAGAAAAAATAGACAAATATATTTCTATGGGATTATATGATGAAGCATATGATATCCAAACATACTTATATTTCTTTAAAAATAGATTAAGATTAGAGTACATAAAAACAAGCGATTACCTAGATTTTGAAGACTTTATGAAGGCATCACTAAAGTATGGAGAAGTTTATGTACTTACTCAACAAAACAATATATTTGAGGCGTTTAAAGGTCTTAAATCTAAGATGCCACATTTAAAGCTATATTGCGTAAAACACCAAAATATAGTAGAATGGAAGGAGACGGAGAAGGTAACATTTGAAGCTTACTATCCACAAAAAGAAGAAAAGTATATCAATAAAATTGATACGGATAATTTGTCTTATGTATACTCTCCAAAATATGGATATTTAAAACTCGATAAAAGTACCGAAGCTGCTGGCGGCGAAGGAAGATGTTATAAAACATATAATAATTTCTTTGTAAAATTGTATAATTCAAAGCATTTATCTTATGTAAACTTGAAAAAACTACAAAAAATGTTACAGATAGATATTTCAAATGAATATATACTATGGCCACTAGATATTGTATACTACAATAATAATTTTGTAGGCTATGTAATGAAGGAATTAAAAGGCTGTTATAATCTAGATGACTTAAAAGATTTTGGCTATGATGTTCCTAATTTTGATAAATTTTTAGATAGATATTATGTAGCTTTAAATTTATTAAAGCAGATAGAATATCTACATAAAAAGGGTATAATAATAGGTGATTTAAAGCCTGATAATATAATGGTTAAACCTCCACATGAAGTTTACATTATTGATTCTGGCTCATTCCAAGTGGAAGATTATTGTTGTCCTGTATGTAATCCTGTTTATACAGAAAAAACATATGTAGGAGATGAATTAAAAACTACACTTAGAACAATGGAGGACGAGTATTTCCCAATAAATAGAATTATATTCGAAATATTGGTAAATAAAAGTCCATTCTATGGTAAAGATAATACTGAGGTAAACGAAGAGGGTAATAGAACTTTTGAATATCCTCTAAATAAACCTAAAGACATTGAAAGAATACCACCATATCAATTCTTTTGGTTCAAGGGTTTATCTCAAAATATGAGAGAATATTTTTACTATTACTATAAACAAGGAAAAATAACAGAAATAGCGGACTTAATACGTGAATTAGAACTAACAATAAAAAGATTAAAGGAGAAAAAGTAGATGGCAGATTTTTTAGATGATGATATGAACTTAGGTGATTGGTCTTCTCTTGAAATTAATTCTTCAAGAAAGGTTCCTATTTGTCTTGTACTTGATAGATCAGGTTCAATGCAAGAATGTGATGGATCTAGTAAAAGCAAAATGCAAGAATTAAATTCAAATATGAAAATTTTCTTAGATTATGTTAGAGGAAATAAAAAAGCGAGTCGTATTTGTGATATTTGCATAATTTCTTTTGGTGGTGTTGATGAAGTTACTGTTGAAAATAATTATTCAAGTATAAAAGATTTAAAATATAAGCCACTTGAACCATATGGTAGAACTCCAATTGGAGCTGCTGTAACTAAAGCAATTGAACTATTAAAGAAGAGAAGAACTTACTACAAAAATAATGATATTGAGCATTATAAGCCAATTATGCTTATCATGACTGATGGTCTTCCAACTGATGAATATAAATCAGCAGCAATGGAATTTTCAACAATGGTAAAAAATAGAGAAGTTAAAGTTTTCCCAGTTGGTATTGGTAAAAATTTCAATAAAGATGTTCTTAGAGAATTCTCTCCACTTGTTGAACCAAAAACAATTGAAAGTGCTGAAAACTTCGAAAAGTTATTTAAGTTGCTTTCTGCATCATCATCAAATCCTAATGATGATTCATTAGATAAATGGTTCCAAGATGAAGCATAATTAAAAAGTTTAAAAGAATAGAAATATTTGCCTTCAAGATTGAATAAAAATTGGAGGCATTTTTTTTATTTAAAAAATCCATAAAATTCACTAAATTTTGAATAGATTTTACATAACTATCTATATTTTTGTCCGATTTAATCGTATAATATAGGTAGGAGGTGGGGCATATGGGTGAAAAAGAATATGCAAAACAACTTATAGAAGAGGCTTTTAGAGCTCGTGCTACATCAGGATTTCCTTTTACAACAGTAAATGTTTCAGAGTTTGGTGAAGGAAAATATGACTTTGAAGTTATGAAACAATGTTTACTTGAAGAAGGATTTAAAATTATTCCTGTTGAAGAGTCTCATTTAAGAAACACACCAATAAAGAATAAATACGTAATTATTGGTAGATAGTTTCTAAAAAAAAATCAAAAGGTATCCAATTAGGTCGTGTCATTTTGCGGCCTAATTTTTTTTGACTATTTAAGTTAATTAATGTAATATAAAGTTGAGCAAAAAAGGAGAACCATTATGGCAGATAAAAAGAATAAAAATAACAATGAAAATGAAAACGAAAATATTTTTTCTGATGAAGATTTAATCGTACTTAAAGATGAAGACGGCAAGGAAATAGAGTTTGTACAAATTGCAACTATTGACTACGAGGGAGAATGGTATGCATTTTTACAACCAACAGAACTTGGCGATCTTGAAGATGATGAAATGATTTTATTTAAAATTGAAACTGATGAAGAAGGAGAAGATTTCTTTGTTCCAGTTGAAGATGAAGACTTAACAAATAAAGTTTATGAAGAATATGTAAAAGAATATGAAGCTGAAACTGAATATTGTGATGGCGATTGTTCTATGTGTTCAGAAGAAAATTGTGAAGATAGAGAAGATAAATAATAAACTTTTAATTAGATAAATTAAGGCCTTCAAAGAAAATTCTTTGGAGGTTTTTTGATTTATAAAGGAATTTTTGTCTTTTATATTATATTTATATATAAAATCGTTTGCGAAGAGTAAAATTCTTTTGCTATAATCCCATTAGCCAAAATAAGCATCCATGGCTAGTATATAGCTGTTGCCCAAATTGCCGGGGTTGTTATATATGTAAACTATGGAGAAGAAAATAAACATAAAAAGGAGATTAGAAAAATGGCAGTAGTAGAAATGAAGAGCCTATTAGAGGCAGGCGTACACTTTGGACACTTAAAGAAAGTTTGGAATCCAAAGATGAAGAAGTACATCTTCCAAAAGGAAGAAAGAAGTGATATTCACGTTATCAACCTAGATATCACAGTTGAGCTTATTGAAAAAGCTTATGAATTTGTTAAAGAACAAGTTAAAGCTGGAAAGACAGTTTTATTTGTTGGAACAAAGAAACAAGCTCAAGATGCTATCAAAGAAGAAGCTGAAAGATGTGGTATGTTCTATATGAACCAAAGATGGTTAGGTGGAACATTAACAAACTTTGAGACAGTTAAGAAGAGAATTAATAGATTAAACTATATTAATCAACAAGAATTAACAGGTGCTTTTAGTTTATTACCAAAGAAAGAAGTTGCTTTACTTGTAGCTGAAAGAGATAAATTACAATTAAATTTAGGTGGTATCAAGACTATGACATCTCTTCCAGGTGTTATGTTCGTTGTAGATATCAACAAAGAAGCAAATGCAGTTAAAGAAGCAAAGAAGTTAGGAATCCCTGTAGTTGGTTTAGTAGATACTAACTGTGATCCATCTCTTGTAGATTATGTAATCCCAGGTAATGATGATGCTATCAGATCAGTTAAGTTAATCGCTAGTATTATTGCTGATGCAGTAATCGCTGCTAACGAAGGCGAAACATTCGAGAAAGAAGAAGCTCAAGAAGCTCCAGTTCAAGAATAATTCATAAAGGAGAATAAGTATGTTTACAGCTAAAGATGTAATGGCATTACGTGAAAAGACAGGCGTTGGCATGATGGATTGCAAAAAAGCATTAACAGAAGCTAACGGTGATATGGAAAAAGCAGTTGAACTTTTAAGAGAAAAAGGAAAGGCTACAAGTGAAAAGAGAGCAGCTAAAATTGCTTCACAAGGTATTGTTGATTCTTATATCAAAGATGGTGTTGGTGTTTTAGTTGAAGTTAACTGTGAATCAGACTTCGTTGCTCGTGGTGAACAGTATAAGACATATGTTCAAACAGTTGCTAAATATATTGCTGAAAATGATGTAAAGAGTGTTGAAGATGTTCAAACAGCTCTTGCTGATTTAACAACAGAAGCAATTGGTAAAATTGGTGAAAAGATTTCTATTCGTAGATATACAAAGTATGTTGCTAATGGTACAGATGTATCAAGCTACATTCATATGGGCGGAGCAATTGGTGTTCTAGTTGAAACCAAAGGTGCTTCAGATGAACTTGCTCATGATATCGCTTTACAAATCGCAGCAGCAGCTCCAAGTTATGTAAATAGCTCAGAAGTTCCAGCTGAAGTATTTGAAAAGGAAAAAGAAATTCAATTAGCTACAGCATTAAATGATCCAAAGAATGCTTCTAAGCCAAAAGAGATCTTAGAGAAGATGATCGTTGGTAAGATGAACAAATTCTACAAGGATATTTGCTTAGTAGATCAAGCTTTCGTTAAAGACCCATCAGTTTCTGTAAAAGATATCTTAAAGGGTGCTGAAGTTGTTAGATTCTCTCGTCTTGTTATGGGTGAAGGTCTTGAAAAGAAAGAAGAAAATCTACAAGATGAAGTTGCTAAACAAATTGAAGGTTTAAAGAAATAATTTAAACTATAAAAAAGTTAATTTCGGAGAATATTATGGCTTACAAAAGAGTAATTATTAAAATTAGTGGTGAGGCATTAGCCGGAGATAAAGGTTTTGGCCTAGATAACGTAACAATTGAAGGTGTTGTTGCTCAAATAAAGAAAGTTGTTGAACTTGGCACTGACGTTGGTTTAGTTATAGGCGGTGGAAACTTCTGGAGAGGTAAACAACATGACTCTCATATGGATAGATCTGCAGCCGATCATATGGGAATGCTTGCTACTATAATGAATGCTATTGCTATGCAAGATGCATTAGAAGCAGCTGGAGTTCAAACAAGAGTTCAAACTGCATTAACAATTACTAGAATTGCTGAGCCATATATTTTACGTAAAGCAATTAGACATTTAGAAAAGGGAAGAGTGGTAATCTTTGCCGCAGGTACAGGAAACCCATTCTTCTCAACAGATACAGCCGCTTCTTTACGTGCAGCTGAAATACATGCTGACGCTTTATTGTTAGCAAAAAATATTGATGGTGTATACGACTCAGATCCAAAGAAGAATCCTAATGCTAAAAAGTATGATGAGATTTCATTTAAGGACGTTATAGCTCAAGGATTACAAGCTATGGATACAACAGCAGTTACACTTTGTATGGAAAATAATATTCCAGTAGTAGCCTTTGGTCTAAAGGAAAAAGATGGTATTGTTAAAGCTGCCATGGGCGAAAAGATTGGAACTTTAATTCACTAAAATTTCCAAAAGATAAGGGTTAGGTTAGGGTAAATATCGTTTAGGAGTCTAGAAATGAAAAGATCTAGATTACTATCATATGGTTTGATAGTATTTATAATTATCTTAATGTCGCTTTTTTTAGTATCTTGTAAGGAAGATGCTGAAGTTGACACCAATACTACTCAAACTTATTCCGTTTCTATCTACATTGGAGATTACTTATATTATCAAGAAAATTTAGAAGCAAATTCACAAATAGAAAAACCAGAAATCACTGAATATGGTGGTTATACAATAACTGGTTGGTATGATAACAATAATTATTTGTTTTTCCCTTATACAGTTAATAAAGACGTAGTTATAAAAGCCTCAATATCTAAAAATATTAATGTTGAATTTTATGTAGATAATGTTAAAACATCAAGTGATACATACTCTACAAAAGAATCAATTAAAGCACCAGATTCCCCAAGTAAAACTGGATATAAGTTTAAAGGCTGGTCACTTAATGGTGATATTATTAGCTTTCCATATTCTGTATCTAAATTCTCTAAAGATACTGAAATAGTTAGATTTGACGCAGTATTTGAAAAAACAAATAATGTTTCATTCTATGTAGATGATACTTTGTATTCAACAAGAGAATTATTAAATGGTGAAAATGTTTTACCAGCAGCGGACCCAACAAAAGAAAATAAAAAGTTTTTATTCTGGAAAGGCGAAGACGGTGAAGTATTTAGTGAAAGTATAATAAATAATGAAGATTTGAAATATTATGCTGTATTTGAAGATGTATATTATACAGTTAAATATTATGTAGGATCTTCTGCTACTTTATATAAAACAATAACAACAGAAGAATATGCTGTTAACTTAAATTATACAGGCGCTCAATATTTTTATGGTTGGTATACAAATAAAAGTTATACAACAAAATTTGATTTTTCAAAACCTATAACTGAAAACACAAGCCTTTATGGAAAAACTTTAACATCAAATTTTGATATTCTAAGATCTTATGGAACAACACAATATATAAGCCTAGATACAACTAATTTTCAAAGTTTATATGAGTTTAATGCAACATATCCAACAAGTTTATCTATATCAGTTAGAAATAATAATGTAACAACTACTTATTCTTTTAAATGTAAAAATAATAAATACGTAACCGTAACTTATGATATGTTTAATGGACTAATTACAGGTGTATATGGTTCTAATGATGCAAAAATATCCATTAGCCTTACAAAATATAACTATGAAAATATAGATTACACAAGTTATACATCAACTGATGTTGTAGCTGATGCGTACTATAATAGAGCTTTAAAACAATTAGGATTAAAAATCGCAAGTGAAGTAGGTAATAAAATTCATAATGAATATCTAAACTTTAAACAAGGCTTTGATTCAACAATAACTTATGAAGTTTTTTCAATACCTGAATTTACTGCAACTGTTGAAAAGTCTGGCAAGAATATTAATATATCTTCAAGTGAAACATTTAAATCATGTCTTATAACTTATGATGGTAATGATATATACTATGAAGAAAATAATAAAAATATTACATTTAGTAATATAAGTAAGGGTACTTATACAATTGAACTTACATATAAGTA
>CAYZGK010000004.1:72822-105308 GCA_964478025.1 uncultured Christensenella sp. | reverse complement strand
AAATAATATAATTGATAAACCCCACTAAAAAATATATAATTAATTTGTCAATAAACAGCGAGGTTTTACAATGATTTCACAAGAAGAATTAAAAACAAAATTATCTGAATTATTATGTTTTGCAAAAGAAAACCTATCTTTAAGAGATGAAGATTACTTTTTTGCTCAAAATGCACTACTAGATTTATTTAAACTAGATACTCCAGCTAAGGAAAAAGCTACTTCTTATCCTGAAAACTTCCAAGAAGAGGTAATGGATAAAATTATTGAGTATGCACTTGAGAATAAACTTATTGAAGAAAATGAAAAAATAAGATTTGAAACAAGAGTATTTGGTCTAGTATCGCTTACTCCTTCTCAAACAATAGATAAGTTTGACTTGATTGCCTCTGATAAAGGAATTGAAGCTGCTACAACTTGGTTTTTCAATACTTGTAAAGCTTCAAACTATATAAGAGTTCCAGATATTTCAAAAAATATTAAATGGGAATATACAGGAAAGATTGGAGATATTGGTATTACAATTAACCTATCTAAACCAGAAAAAGATCCAAAGCAAATAGCTCTTGAAAAATCTAAGCCAAAAACAGGATACCCTGCTTGTATGCTATGCTTAGAAAATATTGGTTTTGCCGGCTCTGTATCTTGGCCAGCAAGACAAACACTTCGTACAATTCCAATTCAATTAAATAATGAAAATTGGTCTATGCAATATAGTCCTTATCAATATTTTAGTGAGCATTTAATTGCATTATGTAATGAACATAGACCAATGAATGTAACTAAAGATACTTTTAAAAGACTACTTGATTTCGTTGACTTATTCCCTCATTATTTCTTAGGCTCAAATGCCTCTCTTCCAATTGTAGGTGGTTCAATTTTAACACACGACCACTATCAAGGTGGAGCTAAGGTATTACCACTATTTAAAGCTGGTCATAGAGCAAGATATGAACATACCGATTTTAGAGATGTACAAATTTATATTCAAGATTGGTATAACTCTGTTGTTCATATTGAATCTAAGAACAAAGAAAACGTATTAAAAGTAGCTGAAATTGTACTAAATAAGTGGCAAAACTACTCAGATGAATCAGTTGATATAATTTGTAAGACAACAGAACTTCATAACGCAATCACACCAATTGCTAGACTTGAGCAAGGTGTTTATATGTTAGACTTAATTTTAAGAAATAATAGAACAGATGAAAAATATCCAGATGGTATTTTCCATGCTCACCCTGAACATCATAACATTAAGAAAGAAGGAATTGGATTAATTGAAGCAATGGGATTATTTATTCTTCCTGGAAGATTAAAAAATGAGTTTGAACAAATTAAAGATTATCTAACTGGTAAAACTCCACTAGATCTTGAAAAATTAGCAGATCCTACTAATCCTCTATCTAAGCATTTAGGTATGATATCTCAACTTGTTAATGATAACGGAACAGAAATCACTAAATCTAAAGCAGATATTGTTGTTAGAAACTTTGTTAATAAAACTTGTGAAGAAATATTAAATGATACAGCTGTATTTAAAAATACACCAAAAGGACAAAAAGCATTTAATACATTTATGGAAGAAGGTTTAGGACTTTCAAAATTCTAATAAACAAAACACAAAAAAATATAGGGATTATTTGATTTAACTTTCAAGTAATCCCTATTTTTATCTCTTAAATTTTTAAATTTCTTTTCTATCTATAAGAGCTCTAGATAATGTAACCTCATCAGTATACTCTATATCAGATCCCATCGATACGCCAGATGCGAGCCTTGTAACTTTAATTCCAAGTGGCTTTAAAAGTTTAGCTATATAGTTTGCTGTAACCTCTCCTTCTACATCAGGATTAGTTGCCATAATAACTTCCTTTACGCCATCAAGTCTTTTAAGTAGTTCCTTTATATGAATATCATCAGGACCAATTCCAGATAATGGAGATATAGTACCATGAAGCACGTGGTAAACTCCCTTGTAATCACGAATCTTTTCAAATGCTGCAATATCTTTTGGATCTTTTACAACACAAATTATAGATTTATCTCTTGTTTTACAAATTTCACATTCATCTAAATCTGTATAATTTCCACAAGTTTTGCAATAATGAATTTTCTCTTTTGCATCCACAAGTGCCGCAGCAAATTTTTCAACTTCCTCTTTTGACATATTTATAATTGAATAAGCATATCTTTGAGCAGTTTTAACACCTACTGATGGCAATTTTGTAAATTGTGCTACAAGATTATCTAAAGATTCTATTTGTGACATACTAGATTAAACCGCCTAAACCACCAAATTGGCCTAACTTTTCATTCTTTTGTTCTTCAACTTTATTTTGAGCATCATTAAATGCTGCAACAATTAAATCCTCAAGCATTTCTACATCATCAGGATCAACTGCTTCCTTCTTTATAGAAACTCCAGTTAACTTTCCATCACAGGTCATCTTAACTTCAACCATTGATGATGCTGAACCTGTAACCTCAAGTTCCTTTAATTCTTCTTGTGCTTGTTGCATCTTAGCTTGCATTTGTTGTGCTTGCTTCATAATTTGTTGCATGTTACCCATGCCGCCACCGCCTCTATAAGGTCCAAATCCCATAATCTTATTCTCCTTTGAATAAATTCTTTACTTTTTCAATATTTTCTTGTTTTTCGTCTATAACGTAGTTAAATTCAACCTTTACTATCTCCATATAGTCTTTCTTTATAAATCTTGTAAAGAAATCGCTATATTTACTAAGTTCATCATAGACAGCTTTATTATGAACAGATACATAAAGTATTTTATCCTTTATATAAACTTCATCCTTTTTAATTTTTGCAGCTACAGTATACTCTACTATAAATCTTTTATCGTTATTTAATTGAGTTAATACATTACCCCAAACTAATTGACCATTAAGTGTTGTACCCTCAGGCAATGATGCTCCTTGCATAGAGCGCTTAAATGCTTCAAGTTCAAGTAATCTTTTAATCACTGATGTTGTATCAAGTGAGGCTGCTGTATCACATGCTTTTGCAATGGCTGTTTCAAGAATAACTTTAGATATTGATGAATATCTTAAAGAATTTTGAACGTCAGCAAAAATATCTATTGCTCGTGTAATTCTAAAGTTTGTTGTTGGCATTGCTGCATCCTTTATCTTTGTATAAAGTTCAACTGGAAGCCCAAGCATATTTTTTGCATCTTGGCAGTTTCTAACAAACATAAAATTATTTAACATTTTGGCAATATCATCTGCAAGCACTCCAACGCTCTTACCTAAATTTACTAGGGAGTTTGCAAGTGTTAACGCTTCAGATATTTCACCAGATACTATATAATCACAAAGTTCTACAATTTTATCAGGACTTGAGGCCCCTAAAACTTCTAGAACATCCTTATATTCAATTTCCTTATCACCACAATAAGATATAACCATATCTGCAACAGATAATGCATCTCTAACCGAACCATTTCCTGATTCAGCTATTGCCATTATTGCCTCTTGCTCAGCTTTAACTCCGATTTGATTAAAAATATTTGTTAAATGTTTTGTTAAATCTTCTTTAGATATTAATCTAAAGTCAAAACGAATACAACGAGATAAAATTGTTGCTGGAATTTTTTGGATATCTGTGGTCGCTAAAATAAATACTACATGTTCAGGTGGCTCTTCAAGCGTTTTTAAAAACGCATTAAAGGCAGCCTTAGATAACATATGTACTTCATCGACTATATACACTCTATACTTTCCAATTGTAGGTGTATAATTTGCCTTGTCTGAAATGTTTCTTATACCATCAACACTATTATTAGAAGCAGCATCGATTTCAATTATGTCCATGTTTTCAGGATTAGATAGTCCTACACAACATTTACATACTCCGCAAGGTGATCCATCTTCAAGTGGATTTAAGCAATTTATTGCTCTTGCAAAAATCTTTGCTGTAGAAGTTTTACCAGTACCTCTTGTTCCCGTAAATAAATAGGCATGTGCAATGTTTCTAGTAGAGATAGTATTACGTAAAGTTTTACGTATATGCTCTTGTCCTATCATTGCATCAAATGTTTGAGGTCTAAATCTTCTATATAGTGATGTATATGCCATTTATAAATACTTAATTTGCCGCCTATATACATAGACGGCAAATCCCTTGTTTTTTTTAATTAGTCTTTAGATTCATTAGAATCTTCTTTTGTCTCTTCTACTGAATCAGCTTTTGCATCTAAAGCAACTTCAACTGCTTTTTCATCTTCAGCAATTGCTGTTACGATATCATTTTCTTCAGCTTTTTCTAAAGCTACTTCTACAGGATTAGCATCAGCCATCATAGCTTCAACTTCTTCCTTTGTTGCATTAGGAGCAACTGTTAAACCAGCTTTTCTTGCAGCAACTCTTGCAACTGCATCAGCTTGCTTCTTTTCTGTGAAGTTATAGAAGAATAGAGGTATTGCACAAGCAGCCATAGATAATCCACAAGCAAGCGTTGTAACCATCCAAATGTTCTTCTTAACTGTAGCAAGTGTATTTGCAATTTCTGGAATTACATTACCATTAGCATCTACGATACTAGCACCAGATGCAACTACAGCATAACCTGAAGCACCTAAAACTAGAAGTGTTACGAAAGCTGTTAAAGCCATACCTATTTTTGAAATAAATGTTTGCATTGAGAAACAAATACCTTCTGCTCTCTCACCTGTCTTATCTTCTAGGTAGTCGATAGAGTCACCAATCATTGAGTATGTCATGATATTAGAGAATCCTGATGGAATACCAGCTAAGATAATAATGATATAGAATGCGATTTGAGCAGCTGTTGATGTACCATCTGATGGTAAACCAATAAAGTATAGAAGTACAAGTAATACACCACCAATTAAGTGAGATACTAAGAATACATTTCTCTTACCAAACTTCTTAGATAAATATGGTGTCATTAATGTTGCAGCTAAACCACCTGGAACTACAAGTAAGAACATAATAGATGCTAGTGCTGTATTTCCTAAGTTAACTTGAGCATAGTATAGAGCTGTTGTCATATAGATTGTTCTTAATGAACCAACTACACCAATTGCAATCATTAATAGAATTGGATAATTCTTGAATAATAACTTAACGTTATGTCCTAAAGAAGTTTTGTTTTCATCATCATAGAATCTTTCTTTTGTATTTTTAAATCCAATAAAGAATGGAGGAATAGCAAGAAGAACTGAAACAATGGCGATTATAAGATAAGCAATTTGCATTGTCTCTCTTGTTGTATTTTCATTAAATGTACCAGTAATGATAGGTATAACAACAGAAACTAAACCAGAACCAATTGTACAGAATAAACGTGCAACTGTTAACATTGTGTTTCTCTTATCTGTATCTGATGTCATTGATGAAGCTAATCCCCAATATGGAACGTCTACTGATGTATAAGCTATACCCCAACATAGATAAATAACTGTAGAATATGCTAATTTTCCAGATTCACTAATTCCAGGAATACTTGTAAATAACAAAACTGTAAATATTGCAATAGGTATAGGAGAATACTTTAAGTAAGGTCTCATCTTACCATATTTAGACTTTGTTATATCTACGATAGTTCCCATAATTGGATCGTTAAAAGCATCAAATAATCTTGCAAATAAGAACATATAAGCAAGATACATAATACTTGAATCTTCTGTAACTACTACTTGTGTTAAATAGAACATAAAGAATGTAGTTACCAATTGACAAATGATGTTTTGGCCAAATCCTGCAATTGAGTATGAAAGCACTTCTTTTGCTTGCATTTCATCTGGCTTTGAAGGATCGACACCTAACATCTTGTTAACTGTCTCTTTAAAATTTGCCATAATTAACCCTCTCTTTTTATTTAAAAATATTTAATAAAATATTAAACATAATAATATTAACATAGGACGCAAAAGAATACAACAATTAAATAATTTATTTTACTTTGTTATATCGGCAATTTCACGTGCAACATCTGAGGCTAAAACTCCATATTCTGAAAATTCCTTTTCACATCTTTTTGCTGCCATTGCACAAAGGTACGCTCCGGTGTATGTAGATACAATTGATGAAAATCCTTGAGATAAAAGTCCCAAAATTACTCCAGATAACGTATCTCCCTCTCCACCTTTTGCCATGCATGCACTTCCATCTACCATAAAATAAGTGTCGTCCTTATTCGCAATTATGGTTGTTGCACCTTTATATAGAACCGTTATATTCCCCAATTTTGCTAGTTTTTCTACTGTATCTACTGGTGAGTTTATAATCTCACTTGCATCAATATTTATAAGTCTAGATAATTCTTTTGGATGCGGAGTTATAATTACATTTTTTCCCTTCTTTAATACATCTATATCTCCACCAAGTGAGTTTAACCCATCAGCATCAATTAAAACAGGGCCATTAAAGTTTTCTAAAATGTACTCTATGATTTTCTTATTTTCTTTGCTTTTACCCATTCCCATGCCGATTGCAAAACTTGAAGCACTTTTAATTAAATAATCAAGTTCATCTTTATCAAATAAAATGCAACCATCCTTATCTTTTAATGGATAAACGCTGCTTTCAACAATTGAAACACCTAAAATAGGTGCCATAGAATTAGGGACCGCAATAACGTTAAGTCCAGCGCCACTTCGAAGCGAAGCAACCCCCATATTTGCAAGTTTAACTGCACCATAGTAGTCTTTGCAGCCTCCAATAATTATGGCTTTACCATAATCACCTTTATTTGTGTTTTGTTTTCTTTTTGGGAAAGTTACATCTTTTTTCTCAATAATTTTTACAACTTTTTCTGTTTTTTCAATGCCTATATTCTTAACTACAAGCTCACCAACAAAATCTTTTGCATCATTTAAAAAATGACCATACTTATAAAATTGAATAGCAATGGTTTTATCTGCTTTAACTGAATTTTGATCAATTCCATTATTTCCATTAAGACCACTTGGTATATCTACAGATACAACATATGCTTTAGATTTATTAATATTTTTTATTACACTTAAAATTGGTTCTTCTACTTTCCCATGAAATCCCGTTCCAAGTATGCAATCTACAATTATATCTGCCTTATAATCACACTTAGATATATCAAAAATGTTTTCATAAGTATTTATTTGATTTAAAAAATATTCTGAATCTTTTGAAACTTTATTAGAGATTAAAAATAAACTTGGCTTGTAACCATTATCTACTAAAAGTTTAGTTAAGGCAATGCCGTCTCCACCATTATTACCACTGCCTGAAATTATATAAATTTTCTTATCTTTATCTATTTCATCATATACAGATTTTGCAGCTTTAAGCATAAGATTTACTGAACTTATTTTGGTATCTATTGTATTTTTATCAAACCTGCGCATTTGCTCAATTGATACACAATCTATCATTTTTCTTCTTGCTCCTTTTTTATCGTATCTAGACATTCCTTTACATAATCCCAAGCATATCCTCTATATGTTAAAAATCTAACAACTTGAGCATATTGCTTTGGATCAGATAAATCTTTATTAGCTGCTTTTTTTCTTGCCGTTGCCATGCAACCATCGCCTTCTTCGTAATCCTTTAGCGCTTCGTCTATATATTCTTGTTTTACACCTTTTTGAATTAACTCTTGCTCTAATTTTATTTTACCCTTTATTAAACTATTTTGGTATACATAAGCCTTAGCAAATTTTAAATCATCAATGTATCCATATTTTTTACACTTTTCAATTACATAATCTACAACTTGCTTAACATACTTTTTTTCATATAATTTCTTTTCTAATTGTCTTTGCGTTGGAACATATGTACATATATATTTAACGGCATAATCAAATGCAGTTTCCTTATCTGATTCAACTGCTATATTTATAAGTTCACTCTCTGTAATTTCATTGCCAATAATTAATCTATTTTGAATAACTACAATCATAGAAAGTGAGCAAACATATTCTCCATCTAAGAAGATGTTGCATCTTTCTTTATTTTTTGTTTGCACTTTTATATCTGTTATTTTAGCCATTATTCGAAATATCTTACTCCAGATTTAAATATGTCCATATCAAACTCACCATGAATGTTTTTATATAGATTTTCATCATATCTTTCATTGTGTCCCATCTTACCAAAGATATGTCCATTTGGAGATATAAGTCCTTCTATTGCGTATATAGAACCTGTTGGATTATATGGCGAAATCATTGTTGCATCACCTAAATTATCTACATATTGAGTTGCAACTAGTCCTTCTTTTAAAATATATTCTAATTCTTCATCTGTTGTAACAAATCTTCCGTTACTACAAGAGATAGGAATATTTGTAATACTATTTAAATTTGAATCCATAAGCCATGGAGTTTTATTTGTAGCTACTCTAGTTCTTACAATTGAAGATACATGTCTTCCTATTGCATTTTGAATAAAGTTAGATGATTTTTGATTTTGTGGCTTTAATTCTCCAAAAGGTATAAACCCTAGTTTTACAAACGCTTGGAATCCATTTCCAATGCCAAGAGCTAATCCATTTCTCTTATAAATTAAATCCATAAACGCATCATTGATTTCATTTTTTTCAAACATAGAAACTATGTACTTTGATGTATCCATTTTATTACAATCACTAAATCCACCAGGAAGCGCCAAAATTTGAGAAGTTGCTATTTCTTTTGCAAACTCATTTATAGAATCTTGAACATCTTGCTTTGTTCTATTTTTTATTAATAAAAGTTTACACTCTCCACCTGCTCTTTCAAAAGCTTTTTTCATATCATACTCTGATGTTGTTCCTGGGAAAATTGGAATTAAAACCTTTGGTTTTGCTATTTCTAAATTAAGTGGTCCTTGATTCTTTATACAATAAATCAAACTTGAGATATGCTCATCTTCCATTTTCATCGAAATAGGAAATACGCTAGATAGAGGCTCAACAAATGCATCAAATGCATCGCCAAACTTAAACTCTTCTCCATTTATAGATGATGTTCTAGTTCCATTTATCTTTGCAATTAACTTTACATCAAGTCCATTAAATGCAGATATATCTTCTCCTGTTTGGAATACAAAATCACCAAATTGAGGCTCAAAGACATCGTTTCCGATGTTTTCCCATGTTGTTCCAATTCTATTTCCCATGCAAGCTTTAAATGCGGCTGAAATTGCTCCACCTTCTTCTACAACAGAACATGCTACAACCTCGCCTCTATCTATTGCCCCACTCATGGCAAGATATGCTTTTTGAATATAATCAAAATCTGGAACTGAAAATTCGTCCTTCTTTAAATGTAATTGATAAATATTCTTTTGTGGAACTTTATCTATAAAGCAATTTGAAATTAATTTAGAAGCTTTTGAAACACCGCACGCAAATGAAATAATTGTTGGTGGTACATCTAATTTTTCAAAGCTTCCATTCATACTATCTCTCTCACCAATAACTGAAACACCTAAATTCATTTGTGTATATAGTGCACCAAGTAGCGCAGATACTGGCTCTCCCCAACGATTTTCATCATTTCCAAGTTGTTTAAAATATTCTTGAAGTGATAACTTTATATTGCCAAGTTTAACACCTGCTGCAACTTGTTTTGAAAGCGATGTAACAATTGAATAAATCGAGCCAACAAATGGTGAGTTTGAAGACAATAATGGGTAACAACCAAATGAAGCAACTGTTGCTGTGTCAGTAATTCCCTCAACTGGAATTTTAGAAGCCATAACAAGCGATGGAGTTTGACCAAACTTTCCACCATATGGCATAAAGACTGAACTTGAGTTTATAGTTGAATCACATACCTCAGCTAAACCTTTTTGAGAGCATACATTTAATCTTCCAAGTTCAGCAAATAATGCTTCCTTATATTTTCCTTCCTTGCAAAGTTCACTACTAAATGAACTTGGAGTGTTCATATACTTTGATTTATTTTCATTTATGACTACATCTTGAACAGTATTTTCACCATATAAATCAATAAACTCTCTTGTTAAGTTTACAACAGTATCACCATTGTAGAACATTCTAACTAAGCCAGAGTTTGTTATTGTAGCAATTTTAACAGCATTTAGATTTTCATCATTTGCAAGCTTTTTAAATAATTCAGCGTTTTTATCTTCAACAGTTACAATTAATCTATTTTGAGTTTCAGAAATTGCAATTTCTGTTCCTGTTAGTCCTTCTTCTCCTGCTGGTACTAAATTTAGATTAACATCAAAGTTTTTAGCCATCTCAAGAAGTGAAACAGCAAGACCACCAGTTGATACATCATTACATTTCTTTATAATCTTTGTAACTTCAGGATTTTTAAATAAACGCAAAAGCGACCTTCCTATTATTGGATTTCCACCTTCAAAATAACTAGATTTCTTATCTCGAGTTTTCTTAGAGGCAGCTGAGGCAGCACCTGTTCCAACTCTTGTTGTTTTTGCGCCAATAATAAATATTAAATCGCCTTCTTTTACATCTTCACTAATTATATTTTCTTTTTTAACAGCACCAATTACAAAGTCAGCCTCTAGTCTTTTTGCTCTATATCCTTCATGATATATCTCATGCGCAAGGCCCGTTGGAATACCAACTTGGCTTCCATATGTTGCATGACCATTTATAGATTTTGTAGATAAATAATATGGTGCAATTTTATCTTCAATTTTTGTTACTTTTTGTCTTGGATCAGCAGCCCCTGATATACGCATCGCTTGATATGCATATGACCTTCCAGATAATGGGTCAAGCATTGCTGCTGCAAGGCCTGTTGATGCTCCACCAAATGGCTCTATTTCAGTTGGCGTATTACATGTTTTATTATTAAACATTACAACCCATTTTTCATTTTTTCCATCTACATCTACATCAACATCAATTGCACAGGCATTTTTCTCAAGTGTATCTACTATATTTTTAGCTTTACCACTCTTTAATTGCTTTTTAAGACCTATAGTTCCTATATCTAATAAAGTTCTTTTCTTTTTAGAATCTTCACCATAGATTTCTTTAAATAATTTATCATAAAGCTTACTTGCCTTTTCTATATGTGGATTATCCGAATTTATCTTTAAATTTCTCAAATTAGTATTTATGGTTGTATGCTTACAATGATCTGACCACAAAGTTTCAATTAATTTAAGTTCTGTTTCTGTTGGATTTCTATTTATACTCTTAAAATAGTCTTGAATTAAAAGCAAATCTTTAAAAGAAATAACCATTTCATTTTTATCATAAAAATCTTTTAATTCTTCACTTTTGTATTTTATAAAGCCAGGATAAGTTACATCTACATGCTTTTCAACTTTCTCTATAAGCGTATCTGGCTCATCTATAGCCCCTTCTTTTTCAGATAATGGATTTATTATATAATTCTTGATTTTATCAAATTCTGAATCATTAACGCCTGATATAGAATATACAACAGCCGTCTTTACAAGTGGCTGCTCATCTATAAACATAAGATTTAAACAATTCTTTATATTTAATGCTTTTGAATCTGAATTTGAATTTATATTTTCAACAACGAAACTTCTATAACCTCTACCTGGAAACTTTACAAAACAATCTTCAAGTGATGGCTCATAAAAAATTATATCTTTAGATTTATTAAAAGCGTATTCAGATAAGTTTTCTATATCATATCTATAAAAGATTCTTAGGTCTTCAATTTCAACTAAAAATGTTTTTTCTAATTCTTCTTTTAATGTATAAGCTTTATCATCAAAAGCTGTCTTTTTTTCTACAAATATTCGTCTTATCATACTTAAATTATATTAGCATATAAAACAATGTTTTAACAATGTTTAATAAATATTTATTTTTTAGTTAATGGCTTTCCAATAGAAAAAGCTTTGCCTACAACTTCTCCAAGTTTGATATAGTCATGAGTATCAGGATCGTATGTTATTATTCCTAAATCCTTTATATTAATTTTACCATCTTTATCTAAGATAGATTCATCTGCACTTATATTTACAATATCTCCAACTAAATGGCAAGAATCACTATCATAAGATACCATATTACACTCAAGTGTTAGCATTAACTCATTTATAATAGGCGCATTTACAAACTCGCTCTTTTGTGTTGTAAATCCAGTTTTTTCAAATTTGTCTTTAACCTTATTCCCAGAAACTAATCCTAAGTAATCGCACTCTTTAGCATATTTCTCAATACCAAAAGATACGGTAAAACTTTTATTTCTCTTTATGTTTTCCATTGTCTTATGTGATTCAGAAACACATATTCCAATTCTTTCATCTGTTTCAATTCCGCCCCATGCAGCATTCATAGCATCAACACTGCCATCTTCATTATATGTCGCAATAATTAAAACAGGCATTGGATACATTATTGTTTTTGGACCTAAGTTCTTTCTCATAAATTACCTACTTTATTAAATTATGTGAAGCTACTGAATAAATCATAGATTCAAACTTTCCTTTTGGACCTAGCTTCTTTAAAATATTCTTTCCTTTTGAAGTTCTTTGCTCTATGTCAATATCTTCTGTATTTACAGCAATAAGTTCACCATCTGCAAAATAAATTGCAAAATCAAAAGGCTCTTTAACTAAATCTATATATGCAATTTCTTTTGGCTTTTTAACATCGCATAAAGTTACGCCCTTTCCATATCTATTCTTTGGATCAATAGTTGCTAAAATTACACGTTTACTAAATCCAGAAGCAAGCACGCAAACAAGTTCACCTTCAGCATTATTTTGAGTTGCAAATCTAACTGAATCTTTATCTACAAGTTTTATACCCTTAACGCCAGATGATCTTCTTCCTTGTTCTGGAATATCATTAGAATATGCTTGAAGTACATTACCCATTTCGGTAACAAATACAACAAACTCACACTCTGGATCTACAACTTGAACATTTATAACTAAATCATCCTCGTCCTTTAGCACAATACTTGGATATGTAGCCTTTTTATCCATAGAATACTCAGAGGCTGCAGACTTTTTAATCATTCCATCTTTTGTCATGAAGTATAAAGATTTATCCTTCAAATCTTTCTCAGTCATAATTGAAACTATAGAATCATCTGAATCAACTTTACCTAATTTATTTACTTGAGTACCTCTAGATTTCCACTTATCGTCTTGTATCATATCAGGAGTAAAGACAACTGCTAATCCTTTCTTTGTAAATGCTATAATGTTTGTCTTTGAATCAACCTTCTTAGCAATTTTTACAAGTTCATTTGCGCTACAATTTACAATATTCTTTGAAGCTGCATTATAAGATTTTTCATTTATAAATCTAAGCGTTCCATTATGAGATAAAAGTAGATATCCGCTAACGCTTACAGGCTCAATAATTTCTTGAGCAACAATTGTAGTGTTATCTGGTCTTATTATCTCTGTTAAACGAGGTGTTGCATACTTTTCTTTTACTTCAAGTAATTCTTTCTTTACTATATTTAATTGCTTTTTCTTAGAAGCAAGAAGTGATTCAAGTTCTGCAATCTTTTTCTTTTTCTCTGCAAGTTCATTTTGCATAGAAGTAACATCAAGTCTATTTAATCTCTTTAATGGAATATCTAAAACTGCTGTTGCTTGAACATCAGTAAGATTAAACTCTGCTATTAATTTTTGCTTACTTTCAGCATATGTTGGAGACTCTAAAACTATATCTACAACACGTCTTATGTTATTAACAGCAATTAATAATCCTTCAAGTATATGCGCTCTATTTGTATTTACTGTTAAATCATATTGACTCTTTCTATATAAAACTTCTCTTTGGAATTCAACATATTCTTCAATATAGCCAGGAAGTGTTATTTGCTCTGGCTTACCTTTAGAGATAGCAAGCATATTAGCGTTAAATGCTGTCTCAAGTTCTGTTGATTTATATAAGCCTGCTAAAATTCTCTTTGAGTTTGCGCCCTTTCTAAGCTTTATAACACAACGAATACCCTTTCTATTTGATTCATCATTTATATCTGTTATATCGCCATATAAATCTTTCTTTGTTTCTCTTAATTCATTTATACGAACAAGTAAATCAGCTTTATTAACTTGATAAGGAATCTCTGTAACTATAATGTTTTCTCTCTCGCCCTCTTTTTCAATATGGGTTTTAGCTCTCATTACAATTTTCCCTTTACCTGTTTCGTAAGCTTCTTTTATACCTTCTGTATAAATTATTGAAGCTCCAGTTGGAAAATCTGGTGCTGGCACATATTGCATTAATTCATCTAAAGTGATTTTTGGATTATCTATATAGGCAGCAATAGCGTCTATCATTTCTCCTAAATTATGTGTAGGAATATTTGTTGAAACACCTACTGCAATACCAGTAGAACCATTTACAAATAAGTTAGGAAATTTACCTGGAAGTAAATCTGGCTCTTCTCTTGAATCATCAAAGTTTAATACCATTTTTACTGTATCTTTATCCAAATCTTCAAGCATTTTTTCAGCAATAGGAGCTAATCTTGCCTCAGTATAACGCATAGCAGCTGCTCCATCGCCATCAAGCGAGCCATAGTTTCCTTGACCTTCAACAAGAGGTATTCTTATATTAAAGTCTTGTGCAAGTCTAACCATTGCATCATAAACTGATGAGTCACCATGTGGGTGGTATTTACCTAAACAATCTCCAACTACTCTTGCACTTTTTACAAAGTCTTTATCATGAGTTATACCTAGCATATGCATAGTATATAGAACTCTTCTTTGAACTGGTTTTAATCCATCCTCAACTCTTGGCAAAGCTCTTTCCATGATTACATGCTCAGAATATGGAATCATAGAATCATGAAGTACTTTTTCTACAGTACATTCATATAATTCTGATCTATCTACTACTTGTTCTACTTCTTCTTTCTTTTTCTTTGCCATAATTAATCCTTTTTAGTAGTTATAATATCTTTAAATGAATCAGACTTATTAAAGTCAGCATGCTCGTATATATATTGCTTTCTTGGAGCAACTTCAACGCCCATAAGTGTTGTAACTAAATGGTCAGCTTCTGCTGCATCTTCAATTGTAACTCTAGTTAATCTACGATTCATTGGGTCCATAGTTGTTTCCCAAAGTTGTTCAGGATTCATCTCTCCTAGACCTTTATATCTATTAATTTTATATTCATTTGGAGATTTAAAATCTTTTAATATCTCATCTCTCGCATTGTTATCATAAGCATAACGAACTCCATGCTTTTTATCTGTAATTCTGTAAAGTGGTGGCATACCAATGTATATATGGCCCTTATTTATTAATTCTCTCATGTGTCTAAAGAAGAATGTTAATAAAATTGATCTTATATGACCACCATCTTGATCGGCATCGGCAAGGATTATTATCTTATGATATTTTAAATTTTCAATCTTAAAATCTGCATCAAACGAAGTTCCTAACGCATTTATTAAAGATAACAACTCTTCGTTTTTAATAATATCTGCAATTCTCTTTTTCTCACTATTTATTGGTTTTCCTCTAAGTGGTAAGATAGCTTGTATTTTAGGATCTCTTCCTTGTTTTGCTGAACCACCCGCAGAATCTCCCTCAACTATAAATAATTCATTAAGTTCTGGCTTTTTGCCTGAACATCCTGCTAGTTTTCCAATTAATGATGAGTTTCCATTTTTACTAATTGCTCTTGCAATATTTTTAGCTTCTGATGCTTTTGTTCTTGCCTTATAAGCAAGTGCTGCTTTATTAAATATTGCATCAATAACTTCTTTCTTTGCTTTATTATTTAGATAATCTTTAATTGCATCAGTAAGTAATCCTTCAACTAAAGTTCTAGCCTCTGGATTTCCAAGTTTTGTTTTAGTTTGTCCTTCAAATTGAACATTTTGCATCTTTATTGTTAAAACTGCAGTTAATCCTTCTCTAAAGTCTTCACCTAAATAATTTTCTTGTTTGTCTTTAATAATATTTTTTTGTCTTCCTAAATCATTTAAAGCTTTAGTTAAAGCTGATTTAAAACCAACCTCATGAGTACCACCTTCTGATGTTGGAATATTATTTACATAACTAAATATATTTTCAGAATATCCGTCAGTTAATTGCATAGCAACGCTTACATAGAAATTGTCTTGTTTCTTTTCAATTAAAATTGGTTGTGGATATAAAACTGTTTTTCCTTCATTTAAATAAGTTACAAAGTCTGAAATACCACCTTTATAACAATAAGACTTAGATTTAGGTTTTCCTGAATCTGTTAGCGTTCTATGATCAGTAAGAGAAATCTTTAATCCTGCATTTAAGAATGCTAAATCTTTTATCTTATTTTTAATTACATCAAAATCAAATAATTCGTTTTTAAATACACGAGGATCTGGCTTAAATGTTACCTTAGTTCCTCTCATCTTTTTATCTTGACATACTTCTTCTGTTAATTCATGGTTAATTACACCACTTTTTATCTTTCCATCAACCTCTATTGAATGGAAATCTACATTGTATTTCTTTCCATTTCTATATATCTCAACAGAAAGCCATTCAGAAAGCGCATTTGCAACAGATGCTCCAACTCCGTGTAGTCCACCTGAGAAACTATAGTTTTTATTACCAAACTTACCACCTGCGTGAAGCTTTGTAAAAACAAGATATACACCAGGAACTTTATACTTTGGATGAGTATCTACTGGAATTCCACGTCCATTATCTTTAACAGATATAGAATTGTCTTCGAAAATTTCTATTTCGATTGTATCACCAAAACCATTGGCAATTTCATCAATACTATTATCTACTATTTCCCAT
Source organism: uncultured Christensenella sp. (assembly GCA_964478025.1). Taxonomy (GTDB): domain Bacteria; phylum Bacillota; class Clostridia; order Christensenellales; family UBA3700; genus UBA3700. The sequence continues at coordinate 88,607 of CAYZGK010000004.1, read as the reverse complement.
AGAAGATGATGCATTCCCTTTGAACCAGTTGTACCTATGTACATTCCTGGTCTTTCTCTAACGGGCTCTAAACCCTCTAATACTTCAAGATCATTTGAATTATATTCAGCCATTTTTTAACCTTTAATTGAATTTTTACGCAATAAACAATGATATTATAATGTTTTGAAAAAATATTTGCAAGGTTAAACCACAATATGTTGTGGTAATTTGAGTAATAAAAATACTAAATATATGTTTATGGCACAAAAAGGGCCCTAATTTTTAGGACCCTAATTAAATTTATTATTTGTCTAAGAATTCAACAATATCTTTTATAACTTTATCTTTATCTAATTCATTTAACATTTCATGTCTCATATGATCATAAGTTATAACTGAAATATCTTTAAATCCTGCTTTTTCTAATATCTCTTTAGATTTAGCTCTTCCCTTTTCATAGCCTGGACATGGGTCATCCTTACCTGATACAAGTAAAATTGGCATATTTGCATTTACATCTGTATAGTTCTTATAGTTTGCCATATTTTTAACAAGAGTAAATAAATCTATAAGCGCTGAAACTGTAAAGCCATGGCCACAATATTTATCTTCCATGTATGTCTTTACATTTTCCTCATTTTCACTTAACCAATCAAATGGAGTTTTAGCATCTTTTATTGCTTTTGAATATCCACCAATTGCAAGATTTTCAAGGAATGCTGATTTATATTTAGCTCCTCTAAAACATTTAACTATACTTGCAAGTGCTATTCCCATACCAGCTGCTGGCTGAGGACATGGATAACCAGATAAAATTACCTTTGAAAAGTTATTTGTATAAGTAAACATAACATTTCTTGAAATAATAGTTCCCATTGAGTGAGCAAATAAAACAACCTTGTCTACGTTATAAGTTTCCTTTATATATTTTGTAATTAATTTTTGGTCTTCAACTAAGAACTTATAACCTTCTTTTTCTGAGAAAAATCCAAGTGTTGGAGCATCGTCTCCATGGCCACGCATATTAGCTGTAACTACACTATAGCCTGCTTCATTTAATTTTTGAGCAAAATATTCATATCTTTCTTGATGCTCTTCCATTCCATGAGCAACTTGAATAAATGCTTTTGGATTTTCAACTTCAAAAATATGTAGATTTAAATTATATCCATCAATTGATTTTAAAATTACTTTTTTCATAAACACCTCTTAAATTTATTTTATAACAAAAAAGTAAAAATAAAAATACCCATTTTTTAGAAAAGCATCCACTTACAAAATTCACCATTACAAAGCAACTATTTGTCTTACAAAGTATAAATTTTCTTTTTCATTACATCCTTTAAGATAAATAATGAAATTATTGCAGTTAATACTTCCGCTATAGGAAATGTCCACCAAACAATATCTACCACTTTGGATGTCAACGTAAATAAATAAGCTACAGGGAAAACAAATACAACAAGCCTACATAGTGCTGTTAAAAATGGTTTAAAAGCATAACGTAGAGCTTGCAATACTCCTTGAACTGCAACATTAAATCCCATAAATATATAGCCAATAGATGCAATTCTAGTTGCCTTTTCACAAACTGTAATAAGTTCGCTAGATGAACCACCAGATAAAGCGAATAATTTTGAAAGTGGATTTGCAATAATCTCAAATAAAACAGTTATAATAAGCGATATAACTAAAGTGTCTATAATTCCATACTTTATGCAATCTATAGATCTTTGTTTATCTTTCATTCCAAAATTAAAAGATAAAATTGTAATTATAGTGTTTGAAAGTCCAAAACATGAAAACAATGCTATTTGTTGGATTTTATAGTAAATTCCAAATGAACCCACAAGTATGGTTGAACTTACGTTTGCTGCACCTAATATTGCGTTCATTCCTGCCATCATAACAGATAGAAGTGCTTGCATAATTGCAGCAGAAATTCCAATTAAATAAATTCCTTTAATTATGCCTTTGTCAGGTTTTATATATTTTATGTTACCACTTATTTCTTTGTTTATTGTATAGTGTAAAATCATTGCTATAAATAATGAAACAAATTGTCCAAAAATAGTCGCCCACGCTGCCCCACTAACTCCCATATTTAACGGGAAAATAAAAACATAATCAAATACAATATTTATAACAGCACCAGCTATTTGTGCAATTGTTGAATACATTGTTTTACCTGTTGCTTGTAAAAATCTTTCATAAATTGTAAAACCAATTGAGCCAAGAGAAAGACTACTGCAAATCATCAAATAATCAGTACCCATTTTAATTACTTCTTCATTTTTAGTAAAAAGTGAAATAAACCACTTTGAACCAAAAATTCCAAAAATCAAAAATACAAGATAAATAATAAGGGCTAAAAAAATTCCATTTCCCGCAATTTTGTTAACTTTTTCCTTGTCTCCTTCTCCTAATTTTTTTGAAAGCATCGCATTAAGTCCTACGCCTGTTCCAACACCTATTGCAATAATTAAAATTTGAATTGGAAATGCATATGTTAATGCTTCATTTGCAAGAGCTCCACTATCTTGCATATTCGCAACAAATACACTATCAACCACATTATAAAGCGCCTGTAAAACCATTGATACAATCATAGGAAGTCCCATCTTCCAAAATAGTTTTTTAGGCGGTTCTGTTGCCATTTTATTTTGCTTAACTTCTTCCATAAATTCTCCTTTTGACATAAAAAAATGTGCAAGTCCAACACACAATTGGACTTACACATTTCTGTTACTCATTGACGCGAAAGATTATAACAAAATCTATAAGAAAATTTCAAACAAAAAAATTAGATTTTTAGAAAAAAATCCCAGGTTTTAAAGCCTGGGCAATTTTTTTAATTTAGTTAGTTAGATTTAGCACATCGTCTAGTTTATATCCAAGTGGTGTTATCTCAATAGGATGCATCATTAACTCTTCTTCTTGATATTCCTGAGAAAATTCATAAGTTATTTTTGCTTTTATTCTAACTGATTGTCTATCCTTTAATTTCATTCCTAGATTATCTACAACCGGGAATCCAAATAATTGAATATCGTTTGCACAACAATTCATTATAAATCTACCTGCAATAAACCATCCTTTTGGAAGTTTATCGGATAAAACTACATGTGCATAGAAATCTACAACTTTATCTTTATATCTATCTCTATGCTCAAATGTATCTATATAGAATCTTCCATAATCCTGTTCTTTAATTTCTATAACATCTGCATTAACATCATATGGCAACTCTTCTTCAAAGGCTTCCATAGCTCTAAACTTATTGTCCATAATATAGTAATCGCAATTACTATTAATTAACTTAAATTGAGTCTGATATTGTGCTAAATCCTCTGGTTTTTCAACCTTTGTAAAACATACTAGATGACTACGTTTAAACATATCTGTAATCATTTGTCTCATGTTATTAAAATAAACTGGGAATGTAGTCATATCAACAAGTGTAATAAATTGAGCTAGTTGCAAAACCTTTGGGAATTGTAATTTTGTTAAATCCCACATTCCGTTCATTTCTATTATTACTCTATCTGGATTTGAAGTTCTAATAAGCTCTCCAATTTTTTTATAATCAAACTCTTCAACTGATTCAAAATAATGAACAGTTGTCATTGTTTTTTTCATTAAAGTTTCATCATATTCAACTTCACCTTGTTCGCAAACTAAAAGTAATGTTCTATAATTAACTTCTTCAGAATCACGAACAATTAAGTCTGTTATAAAACTTGTTTTACCAGAATCTAAAAATCCATCTACAAAAAATACAGGTATCTTTTCCATTATGCTCTCTTATTAAATAATTCAGCTATTTTGTCTTCATCAAGCTTAGAACCAATTACTACAACTCTTCCTGTGTAATCTGGCTCTCCTAGTCTAATTTCATAATCACCAGCAACTAAATCAAAGTAATACCATTTATCGTTATCACTTGCTTTTAAAATACCTTTACTACGTAAGATAATTCCTAATCCTGCATTTTCATCACATAGAGTATCTAAAAATGCTGTTAATTGCTCTTTACTTATAGATTTTGGTGTTTCAATTCCCCATGATACAAACACTTCATCTGCGTCATGATCATGGTGATGGTGGTGATGATGGTGTTCATGCTCGTCTTCATCCTCATCGTCATGATGGTGATGATGGCCACAACAACAATGATGTTCATGCTCATCCTCATCATCGTCATCATCGTGATGGTGATGTTCATGTTCATCCTCATCTTCATCATCGTCGTCATCATCGTGATGATGGTGCTCATGTTCGTCTTCATCCTCATCGTCATGATGGTGGTGATGACCGCAACAACAATGATGATCGTGCTCATCTTCATCATCGTCGTCATCGTCATGATGATGCTCATGCTCTACTTCTTTTACTAATTCTTCTCTTAGTGATGCTTTTTCTTCCAAGAACTCAACAATTTTATCTCCGTTTAATTCAGAGATGGCTGTTGTAATAACATTAGCTTTACTATTTACGCTCTTTATAACATCTACAGTTTCTACTAATTTATCTTCAGATACTTTATCTACTTTACCTACAACAATTGTATCTGCAGCTTCTACTTGATTTACAAAGAATTCACCAAAATTCTTCATATATACCTTAGCTTTTCCAGCATCTACTACTGTAGCTAGAATATTAATTTTTAGATTTTCATCTTTAACCTTTTCAACCGCATTTATGATATCAGATAATTTACCAACACCTGATGGCTCAATTATGATTCTGTCTGGAGAAAATTTTGAAATTAATTCTTTTATTGAAGCTTCAAAATCTCCAACTAGTGAGCAACAAATACATCCCGCATTTATTTCTTTTATCTCTACTCCAGCTTCCTTTAAAAATGTTCCATCTATGCCGATTTCACCAAATTCATTTTCAATTAAAACTACCTTTTCTTGTTTGAAAACCTTTGATTCAAATAATTTCTTTATAAGAGTCGTTTTGCCAGCTCCTAAAAAGCCTGAAATAATATCTACTTTTATCATTATTTTTGCCTCCTACTTTATGCGTATAATATTTTAGCACAATTATTTATAAATAATTTAACTATTTTTGTTAAATATTATGTTAATATATTTCTCGAGGTACAAAATGGGTTACGAAGTTTATCTAAAAAAAGGTGAAGAAAAAAGAATACTAAATGGACATTCTTGGGTTTATGCTAATGAAGTTCAAAAAATACAAGGTAAAGACAAGAATGGTGCTCTAGCAACTGTTTATACATTTGATGGAAAATATATTGGAAAAGGTTATATAAATCATGCATCTAAAATATTAGTCAGAATATTTATAAGGGATGACTCACAAGACACAAAAGAACTTTATTTAGATAGAATTACAAAAGCAAATAACTATAGATTATCTTTAGGCTATAAAAATTGTTATAGAATGGTATTTGCTGAAGCAGATAATTTACCTGCCCTTGTTATAGATAAATATGCTGATGTATTTGTTATTCAATGCGGAAGTCTAGGAATTGATCAAAGAAAAAAGATGATTGTTGATTGCCTTGTTGAATTGTTTAATCCTAAAGGAATCTATGAAAGGTCAGATATTGCTACAAGAGCAAAAGAAGGACTAATAGAGACAAAAGGCATTTTATACGGAATCGTTGATGATGAAATCATAATTGAAGAAAACGGAATCAAGATGTCAGTTGATGTAAAAAATGGACAAAAAACTGGTTATTTTTTGGATCAAAAAGAAAATAGATATGCTCTTAGAAAATACTCTAAAGATAAAACTGTTTTAGATTGTTTCTGCAATTCAGGTGGTTTTTCCATGAATGCTGCAACATGTGCAAAAGAAGTATTATCTGTTGATATATCTGAACTTGCCATTAAAAATGTTGAAAGAAATGCTCAACTAAATAATTTTAGCAATGTAAAAACTAGATGCGGTGACGTGTTTGAAATACTAAGAGAGTTTAAAAATAATGGAACACAATTTGATACTGTAGTTTTAGATCCACCAGCTTTTTGTAAATCAGCAGCTGAAGTTAAAGATGCATATAGAGGTTATAGAGATATAAATATTCTTGGTCTTAAACTTGTTAAAAGTGGTGGTTATTTGGTTACTTCATCTTGTTCACATTATATGACATTAAATCTATTTGAAAAAATGTTAATAGAAGCAAGTAAAGCAAGTGGTAGAATCGTCAGATGCGTAGAAATAAAATCTCAAGCACCAGACCATCCTTCTCTACTTTGCGAAGAAGAAACAAATTATTTAAAATTCTTTGTTCTAAATGTTTTATAAATTAGATTTAGTTTTTTTATTTAAAGTATGCTTATTTTAAGTACTTTACTTAAAATAATATAGAACAAAAACTAATATAAACTTTATAAAAAATGCCGTATAAATATAGCAATTCGGCAATTTGGCGCAATTTCATTCCGTGATTTGGCGCTTATTATAAAAATATTGGGGAGCATTTTATATAGTAATACAATAAAATGTTCCCCAATTTTTCGTTTATACTCTAAATGTTTTAGATTCTATTTTATATATTCTTTAAGAATACTTTATATGATTTATATGCTTCGTACAAATCAGCTTTAGATATTATTTCCATAGGTGCATGCATATTTAAAACTGCAATACCTGCATCAATAACATACATATTGTAATTACCAAGAATATAAGCAATTGTGCCGCCGCCACCTTGATCTACTTTACCAAGTTCTGCTGTTTGATAGTGACAATTTTCATCATCTAATATTCTTCTTATTTTTGCAAAATATTCTGGCATTGCATCATTACATCCGCTCTTTCCTCTCGCCCCTGTATATTTGTTAAAACAAATTCCATTTCCTAAATAAGCGGCATTTTCCTTATCTGAAACTGATGTATAGATAGGATCAATTCCTGCAGATACATCTGAAGATAACATCTTTGTATTTTGCATAGCATGTCTTAATTTTAAGTCAGTATAAGTATCTGTTAAATTAATTAATTCTGCTATAGTGTTTTCAAACCATTTAGATTGAGCACCAGTTGCTCCTACAGAACCTATTTCTTCTTTATCTACAAGAACAGCTACTGTTGTGTATTCACATTCTCCTTGGTCAATTAATGCTCTTATTGAAGAATATGCACAAGATCTATCATCATGGCCATATCCTGCTATCATAGAACTATCTAAACCATAATCTCTTGCTTCACCTGCTGGAACAATTTCAATTTCAGCAGATAAAAAGTCTTCTTCCTCTATTCCATATTTTTTATTAAGAATTTTTAAGATATTATTCTTTACAGGATCTTTATCACTATCCTTATCCTTTAGAGGAATTGAACCAACTATTAAATCTAAAGCTTCACCTTCTATAAGTTTTGTTCCAGGTTTTGTCATTTGTTCTGAAGATAAATGTATTAATAAATCTGAAACTCCAAAGACTGGATCATTTTTATTATCTCCAATATTTATATCTACAGTTGTTCCATCTTTTTTACAAACTACACCATACATTGCAAGTGGAATTGTTACCCATTGGTATTTCTTTATTCCACCATAGTAATGTGTATCAAATAATGCAAAACCTGTCTTTTCATACAAAGGATTTTGTTTTAAATCTAAACGAGGTGAGTCTATATGTGCTCCTAAAACATGAATGCCTTCTTCAATAGGCTTTTGACCTATTATTACTAAAGCAATATTTTTTCCTTTATTTGTAATATAAACTTTATCCCCTGCTTTTAAATAATTATATTTTGAAATATCTTTAAACCCATTTTTCTCTGCAAGTTCAATTGATAGTTTTACACACTCTCTTTCAGTTTTGCCTTTAGATAAGAATTTCTTATAATCATCAGCAAAATCCATTACTTGCTTTTTCTCTTCTTTTTTATAATCTTCCCATGAATCTTTACCAAACATTTTTTGCCTCCTATAAACATAAATATTTTACAACTATTTTAAAGGATAAAACAGCGTTATTATAACTTAATTAAAATATTAAATACATTATCACCACTTCCAAAGGCTTTTATTGTTCCCTTATGAAGTTCTACTATTTCTTTTGCAATAGAAAGTCCTACGCCACTACCTTCAACTGAGGAACCTCTTGCTTCTGGAGATCTATAAAATCTTTCAAAACATTGTTCAAAATCTCCCTTAGGCACACCTATTGAATCATTAGCAATTTGAATTAAAATTTTTGAACCTTCCGTATGCATATCAAAAACTGTTTTTGTTATAGCATACTTTGAAGCATTTTCGAATAATATTCCAAGTAGTTGTCTAATTAAATTTTCATCTCCATGGAACTTTACATTTTCATCAAATTTTAAAACAAACTTTCTTTCTTTACTCTCTAAATTATTTTTAAAATTACTAGCTACATCTACAATTACATCAGTTAAATTCATGTCCTCTAGTTTTGTTAATGTTTGAGCTTCATTTAACTTAGCAAGCGAAGTTAAATTTTTAACCATTGCGGTCATTCTTTGAACTTGTTTTGCTATTATTTTTGTAGATTCACTTTCGCCATGTTCCATTTCAATTATTTCATTATTTGCAGATATAATAGTAAGTGGAGTTTTTAACTCATGTCCAGCATCTGTTATAAATTCTTTTTGTCTTTGCATATTTTCTTGAATTGGCGCAAAAACTTTTTTAGATAAATACCAAACAAGGAATAATACTCCAAGAATTCCAATAATTGATACACCAAAACTTATTACAAAGAAATTCTCTATTGTTTCAAGCCCAGAACTACTATCTAAATAAACTATTAAAGTTCCTTTTTCAGTTTCTTCCTTTTTATATCTATACATGCCATTAAATGCTTTTTGCTTTTTAGAATTTACTGCATATTTTGACATTTGTAATATTTCATCATCTGACAGCATAGTATTATTAACTATCTCATAGTAGTTATCATTGTAATATATAACAGAAAAATATCTTGATTCATATGGAACTTCTTTAGATAATCCAGGATTGAAAATACCTCTATCTTCTCCTGTATACCCTTCTTTAAAGGAACCACCGTTTGATATTAATACATCAAGCAAATCATCAGAATAACTTATTTGCCTATTTAAATTTATCAAATTAATAACGGCCATAATAGTACATAAAACTATTATGACAGATAGCATTGTTATTAATATAAAACGTTTACGTAACTTCTCTACCATATTAATTTTTATTTAAGACTAATACTACCCCAAAAACGCTCGCCAATACAACTAATAATGGCATTATTACTAAGTTTACATAACTTCTAATCCACGTCATTTTAACTCCAACCTATACCCTACGCCTCTAACGGCTTTAATTTCACAATTAGCATTTATTTTTTCAAGTTTTTTTCTTATAGCCGATATAAATACCCATACAACATTTATTTCAGCTTCTGAATCAAACTCCCAAACAGAATTCATAATTTTATCTGTTGATAATAATACACCTTGATTTCTTATTAATAATTCAACAAGCTTATACTCTTTGCTTGTTAATCTTACTGAACTTTCACTTGTAGATAATTCAAATGTTCCTGGATTTAATGTTACATTTCCACAATTTAACGTTGTTGTAACATCGCCTGTTCTTCTAGTTAAAGCTCTAATTCTAGCAAGTAATTCTTTAATTACAAATGGCTTTGTTAAATAATCATCTGCACCTAAATCCAAACCTAAAACTTTATCATCAATTTCAGCTTTTGCAGTAAGAATTAAAACAGGTGTATTATCTTTTCTTGCTCTCATTTTTTTTACTACTGTTAAGCCATCCATTTTAGGCATCATAACATCTAAAATAACACCATCATAAGTTGTATACTCTAACATATCTAGAGCATCTTCCCCATTATAAACTGCATCTACATCATAATTATTAATTTGTAGTACACGCTTAATTGTATTAGATAAGTCTTTTTCATCTTCAGCAAGTAGCAATTTCATAAACAATTCTCCTTTTAATATATTCATTTTAGTTTTGAATGCTAAAAATTACTTAAATTTCATTATTATTTTCATTATTTATAAGTTATTTTCTGAACAAGCAAAAAATTTTATGTCGTAGGATACAGCTTGCTCTACATTTGCGTAATCATTAATAACATGGAATTTTTCATTAGAAAATAAATTTAAATATTCTCCATCTCTTATAACACATGGAATTAATATTGTTTCGTTTTCATACCCATCACCTTTTTTATATATTTTTACACTTATTAAATATCTCTTCTCGCCAATAATATTATTTACATAGTATGGGCTATTCTTATATCTTTCTTCATTTTTATATATTATTTTTTCCGAATATTGTTTTGCATCTTTTTTAGTTGGATCAATACTACAAAATCCCCAAGAGGAACCAAAAGACTTTCTATACATGCCCATACTTAATAAACTAAATTTAGAAAGAAACCTATCATTATTAAAAAGCATTTCTTTATTTATCCTGATATAAACAAAACCTTCAGGTTGAAATTCTATAACAGCATACCTTAATTCATCATTATTATCATATACAGGATATATTTCAAAACTAGTATATTTGCTATTTTCTTTATCTATATACTTAGATTTTATTTTTTTTGAAATTCGTTCTATATGTTCATCATCAGAAAGCACTCTAGACTTATTTGGTAAATAAATATGAATAAAACAAAATTCTAAAACAAAAACAAGAAAAAGTGTTAACAAAACAACTTTAAAAATTTTTAATCTTTTCTTCTTTTTACTTACAACTTCTTCCATATTTAGATTATATCAAAAGAAATATTTAATTTCTACACTCACCTATTTGACCATATTTGATAAACAATAGAATACAAGGATTATTAAAACAAATAAAAATTCTCCAAATTTACAAATATTACCATATTTGTTTTTTGGAGAATTTCTCTTATCTTTGCTAATCTAAATAGTTGATTATTCTAACTTTATAAATTAATTTTCTTCCTTTAATACTTCACCATCTGTTGTTAATGTAACAACTCTTAAAGGAATATTTTTACCACTATCTTTTATAGAATTTCTTACTGCCCATTCTAGACCACCACAACAAGGAACAAGCATTCTTGTAACAGTGATACTCTTTATGTTATTTAATTTACAGATTTCAGTTAATTTCTCTGAATAATCTATATCATCAAGTTTAGGACAGCCTATTAAAGTTACCTTACCTGCCATATAATCTCTATGGAAATCTGCACAAGCATAAGCTGTACAATCTGCAGCTATTAATAAATCACAATTTTCAAAGAAAGGTGCACGTGTTGGTAATAGTTTTATTTGACAAGGCCATTGCATAAGTTCTGATGCATGGAATTCTTTATCTACATTTTTATTCAAACTAATTTGTTTTTTCTTCTTATTTTCTTCAACAGCTTTTGCATCATATTCTAATGCTTCCCTTTCAATAAAAGAAATAGCATTCATTGGACAAGCAGGTAAACAATCTCCCATACCATCACAATAATCATCTCTTAATAATTTTGCTTTTCCATTTACAATTCCTATTGCACTTTCATGACATGCATTAGCACAAAGTCCACATCCATTACATTTTTCTTCATCAATTTGAATAACTTTTCTTATCATAAAAACTCCTTACATAAATAATCTTTTCTTAAATTCTGCTATCATAACATTTTTACCAAACACAAATGAGAAAACAATTGTTGCAACTCCTAAAGCAGCTGGAATAATTGAAGCTACATAAGATATTGGTGTAAATATAGTTACAATTAATAATGCAATTTCAACTACAGATAATATTATAGCATTAAATGCAAACATGTACCATTTCTTAGATATAAACACTATCATCATATATACAACGTTCATTATTGCTAGAATAATTGGTGTAACTATACCAACAGCTGCATTTAATATACTAAAATCGTGTGTTGTAAAATAAAAATGCAACATTATCAAATTAAAATAAATCAGGATATAAACACCTATTCTTGTTAAAATTTGACATAGATTTCTAGAATAAAAAATATTTCTAAGTATTGTTAACCATACAAAAGAAATTGCAGTTACTGTAATTAAAGCATAAGCCCAATTTTTAGACAAAACACTAACTAATAAAAATGCTGCCATTAATATAACTGATATTCCTACAAATACATTTCTAACCTTATATTTTGAAGTTTTTGTTATATCTTTCTTTGGATATTCTCCACTTGTTATTACTAATTCTGAAGCAACAGGTGATGTATGAGCTCCACAAAGTGGACAATTCTCTTCATGATCACCTAGTGTTATATGACAAGATTTACACTCACGCACGTTCTTCACCTCCATTTGATTCAACATATAGATTTACACCTAAAGATGCCAATTCTCTAACGAATTCTCTCTCTACATTACTTTCTGCAACAGATCTTATAAATGATATTGTACATCTTCCATTAAATGAAATGCCGGACATTAAAATTCCACCATTTTTATCATCTTTAAGAACAAACTCATATCTATCTACAATATTTTTAAGTTCATCTGGAGCATTTACATTTCCAACATTTGAGAATGTTGTTGTAAAAGCATCATCTCCAATTACTTTACTAACTATTCCTAAAACTAAATTTTTAGCAAATAGTGGTGCTGCCTTAATGAATATATTATTTTCTTCTCTCATATTTGAGTTTATAACACGTTGCAAATGATCTACATCTGTTCCTTTATTTAACTCTTCCTTGCAAACTTCAATTGCTTCTTCTAATGTTAATTCCTTAGCTGATGTTTCAACACCTGTAAAGTAAGCAAAGTTTCTTAAAGTTTTTGATGGGAATCTCTTTCTTAAGTTAATTGGAACTTGAATAATAAAAGGCTTATCATCTCTATCTAATGCCTTTTTCTTTAAAAAGGCTCTTGTTAAAATAGCTAAAAGTAATACAGTTATTGTACATCCCTTTTCTTTAGATATTTTCTTTAATTCATCAACGCTCATTACAACATGAGTTACTATATTCTTTTTAACCTTTCTACCCTTCATGTGATAAGCTCTTTTTATTGGTCTACTTTCGTAGTTCTTTTTTTGAGCATATCTTGCGAATGAATCTTCTATCTCCTCTGGTTGTACTATATCTAATACATTTAAAGCATCTTTATAGTCTTTTATAGGGCCATATTTTAATTCATAGTATCTTGTAAGAAGTGATGTTAAAAATATTGTTCCACCTGTTCCATCTGTTAAAACATGGAAATAGTCACACGCAATTCTATTATTTTCAACTGATACTCTAAAAATATATTTCTTACCATCAAGTGGCATTGCAATACAAGGATGATTTCCACCCATAATAACTTTTGGAGATTTTTCTAGTCTATCAAAATAGTTCCAGAAAAAACCATTTTTTAAAGTAACCATAAAGGTTGGGAATCTATCCATCATATCAGATAGTGCTTGTTGAAGTACTGGCACATCTATTGGCTCTTTTAAAACGGCTGCAATTCTAAATACCATATTCCATCCTTTTCTTGCTTGAGATGGATAAATTTTTGCAGCATTATCTAGCGCATACCATTCTTGTGAATTATATTTAGATGGGGCCTTTGCTTGTGCCTTTTCTTGTTTTCTATTTAATTTAATTTTATCTAAATCGCCATTTAATAAAACATCATAACTAACATTGAATTGTTTTGATATAGCTTCTAATTGTTGTAAATCAGGTATGGAAATTCCATTTTCCCATTTAGATACAGCTTTATCAGTAACACATAATTCTTTTGCAAAATCACTTTGTGTTAATCCTGCTTGAGATCTTATTTCTTTTATAACAAGACCTATTTTAGTTGAATCCATTTTATTCCTCCTTATTTTTATTTTTAACAAACTTATTATATAAATAGAGTCGCTTTTTAGTATACCTACCACATGTTTACTTTTATTTTTCGTAAACTCTACCTAAAAGAGAGTTCCCTATTTTCCTAATGTTTTAGTTAAAAACATCTACTTCTTGTTCATGAGTTAATTCTTCACTATCTTCTGAAAAATCTACTCCACCATGCTCGTCTCTATAAGTACAATAGCCTTTAAGTGTTATATATTCTATAACACCATTATATATTTGATATCCTAACGCAAATAAAATAAATATTACAAAAACGAAATATAGTATTATAGGCACTATATCTATCATTGATAGTTTAAGTATATTTTCTGTTGCGTAATCAAAAGATTTTTTTAATGCCTGACTTTTTGTTATAGATGTATCATTTAAATTTGTTTGCATTTCACTTTGGAATTTTTCAAAGAAAGAATCTGTAATTATAAATCCAGTTTCGTTTCCTGCCATATCAACCCATGAGCCTTCCTCACCATCAGTTACAACTACTATAAGCCAATGTCCCTCATCATCAAATAAATCCATATAAACATCATAGGCATAATCCTCTAAATTTTCTTGCGAAAGACTACCTATTTTATTTTCAAAATATTCAATAGTTTGGGTATAAACAACAGCTTGTGAACCACTTTTTGCATAAAAGGCCTTAAGTGATTCTTCAAGCCCCACATCCTCATTTATAACATTTGCATTATCTATGATACAACTTGAAATAGGATTACACTTTTTTGAAGATAATTTATGTGGAATAATCATAGAAAATGCAGCTATTGAACAAAGTATTAATACAGCCAAAAAAACTATACTATATACCCCTATCAACTGCCATAAACTCTTTCTAGCTGGAGAGCCTTTATGATAAAAAGTACGTCTAACACCACTTGTATCAATAAAATAATACATTGTGCAACCAGGGAATCTTTTATGTGTACTAAAATGTGGTGTTGAGTTTGGTCCATGGGAGCCCCCAGAACTAAAACTACCACCGCCTCCACCGCCGAAGCTTCCACCTCCATGCGAACTTGGCATAATATACCTCCAAAATTAAACTATATATATTATAATATATTTTCCTCTATTTTACACCCTTGAGTTAAGTTTTCTACTTCTAACTTCTTCTCAATTGAATTTAATACTATTTTTTTATGAACCATCCAATTAGGTGCTACAAGCAAATCTTTTGGTGGATCACCAGTAATTCTATGAATTATAACGTTTTTTCTTATATGAGTTATAATATAAACTACCTCGTTTACATACTCTTGCATATCAATAGGACTATATTCGCCATTTAAATACATCTTTTCTAAAACTGTATTTTTTTGAACATATGTTGAATGAATTTTAATTCCCTTGTAATTAAAATTATTTAAATACGTTACAAGATTAACTATATCTTGATGTGTTTCATTTGGAAGTCCTACCATCACATGAACAACTACATCAATATCATATTTATTTAAAAGGAAAACAGCATTTTCAAAATCTTTATTTGTTATCTTCTGATTAATAAATTCATGAGTTTTTTCATTTACAGTTTGCAGCCCTAATTCTACATAAACATAATATTTATCTTTAAATGTACAAAGCATTTTACAAACTTCTTCATTTATACAATCTGGCCTTGTATCTATATCTAAAGCAACAATTCTATCATCTATTAATGCTGATTCATATTTTTCTTTTAAATTTTCTATATTACCATAGGTATTTGTAAAATTTTGGAAATAAATAATAAACTTATTAGCTCTTTGTCCTCTATAAGAACTTAAATGATTCAAAACTTGCTCTTTAATTCCAATGTTTTTTATTCTCTCTCCGCTACCTCTTTCGCCACAAAAAATACAACCACCTGTGCCTTTAAAGCCATCTCTATTTGGGCATGTAAAATTACCATCAACACATATCTTTAGTGTTCTTTCTCCAAATTTAGTTTTTAGGTATTCATTTAAATGATTGTATCGCATAAAT
>CAYZGK010000004.1:0-72722 GCA_964478025.1 uncultured Christensenella sp. | reverse complement strand
TTTTATCTAATCTGCCATTTTGGCATATTTTCTTTTTATTTATTACTTACTATAAAATCTTCTCCATTCCTATCTTTTGAATTTTCAAGCCAATATGTTCATAAAATTTTAAAGCATTTTTATTATCTGCCCATACATTTAATGTGACTTCATAATAATTATTCTTTTTTGCATAGTCTAAAACATATTCATAAAGTTTTGTACCTATATGTTTTCCTCTTGCTTTTTCATCAACACATAAATCATCAATATATAATACTTTTACATCAGTTAAGTTGTTATCATTAATATGTTGTTGATGAATACAAAATGCATAACCTAAAACAATATCATTTTCTTCATAAACAAATACAGGTGTTAAATCATTATGAATAATTTTAATTAATTCTTCATCTGTATATTTTTTAGTTCCATCTTTAAATAAATCAGGTCTTACATCATGATGTACTTTATGAACTTGAAATAAAAGTTTATCAATATAAGGAATATCTTTTTCTACTGCTCTTCTAATCATATTAATAATGTTTAAACTCCTTAAAATGGTATGCCCGAAGAGACTTGAACTCCTAATTAGAGCGTCGGAGGCTCTTGTTTTATCCAGTTAGACTACGAGCATATTTTCTATATTATATTACAATTAATATATCTTTGAAATTATCTTTTATTTAATATATAATTATTTTATATGAAGAAGTTTGCTCTAATATTTTATATAATACTTTCAATAATATGTACATCTATAATAGCTGCACCAATAGTTAATGCAGATACTTCAACATATTATGAAACAACAGAAAACTTGCAAACTTATCTATCTAATGAATCCCCTGCTGTTGTTATTCCATATACTTATTTTTTTAAGTTAGAAAGTGAAACAACAATAATTTCAGAAAGCAATGTTGAATACTATAAAGTTGTATATAATGGAGTTACTCTTTATGCTAAAAAAGCTGATGTATTGAATAAGGCAACCCAAACTTCAAGTTCAGATATATCATCGCCATACTATACAATGAATTTAACGCTTCCATCAGGCTTTACAACAAAATATAAATACAACCAAGAAACTGGTCTATTTAAAGAAGCAGGATCAGAAGAATATACGTCCATGACCTTTATTGGTTATGTTGAAAATGATTCAAAATATTATTTTTATGTTTCTGCAACTTATTTAGATGGAGAAGATATTACACAAACCGCAAATATATTTGTGTTATCTTCAGATGTTGTAAGCACATTCTCACCATCAGCAATCCCTTTGCATCCATCATCAAATGCTGCTAAAGAAAAAAACAAACAAGATAATAATAAAGTTGCACAAAACAACTTAAAGAGAAATATATTTTTCTTCTCTATTTGTGTTTTATGCGTAATTGTAGTTGTAATTATTTATAACCCATTTAAAAAGAAAGGTTCAAAAAACACTCAAAGTCCATTTAAATCGGAAGAAGATTATTAAAAAAAACAAGGAGCTAAAAGCTCCTTAATTTTATTCATCCTCTACTTCAATATCTTGTAATATTTCCTTTTGCTTACTTATATCATAAGGTGAAGAAACCATCGCAATATTTAAATATCTATTTACATCAAATGCTTTCCATGGCTTATCTTCTGTTGGTGGGTAAACAATAAATGAACGTCTATCCTTAATTACTGGATGTATAAATGAAATTTTAGTTGCCCAAAGAGCAAGTTTTCCAAGTCCAAATGTTTCTGGATGATTTAAAGCATATTTTTGATCTCCAAAAAGTGGGCAACCAATTGTAGCCATTTGAACTCTAATTTGGTGAGTTCTACCTGTCTCTAAGTGAACTTTACATAAACAATAAGTCTTTACTATTTGTTTAACCTCATACTCAAGTATAGCCTCTTTAGCACCCTCTTCAGATAATGTTACAACTTCTACCTTATTTAATTTTTCATTTTTCTTTAAATAATTAACAAGTCTTCCCTTTTTATTTTCAGGAACGCCACAAATTACACAATAATATTCTTTATCAAAATCACCATTTTTAATTTGTTCAGATAATCTTTCAGCTGCTTTTGATGTTTTAGCAAACACCATAACACCACCTGTTGGTCTATCTAATCTATGAACAAGCCCAATGAATGCATCTCCAGTTTTATTAGCTTTCTTTTTAACATATTCCTTAACAACAGAAAGCATATCAGGATCTTTTGTTTCATCTGGACACGATGGCACATTTTGTGGTTTTACAACTACAATAATTTGATTGTCTTCATAAAGTACTATTAAATCATCAACACTAAAATTTTTCATATTTCCTACTTATTTACCCATAAAGCGCTACAGCCACAAGGAAGAACTAAACCCTCATCGGTAGGTAAACCTACTTCATAAGCCTCAGTTTTGCCTTTAAAGCCCTTTAAAGATATCTTTAATATATTTTCCATAACTGTTGGTTGTAAACCTGTTGTATAAGAATTAATTAAGAAAAATAATGGATTATCTGATAATACCTTTCTACAATTCTCAACTAAATCATGAATACAATCTTCAAGTTTCCAAACTTCACCATTTGCACCCCTTCCATATGATGGTGGGTCCATTATTATAGCATCATATTTATTGCCTCTTTTTATTTCACGAGCAATAAATTTAGAACAATCATCAACAATATATCTACACATTGTTGGGTCAATATTAGATAATGCTACATTTTCTTTTGCTCTTTCTACCATAGCTTTTGCTGCATCAACATGAGTTACATGAGCTCCTGCTTTTGCACAAGCAACAGTAGCTCCCCCAGTGTAAGCAAATAAATTAAGAACTTTTATTGGTCTATTTGCATTTTTAATTAAATCTTGCATTATATCCCAATTTACTGCTTGCTCTGGAAATAATCCAGTATGTTTAAATCCCATTAATTTTAAAGAGAATTTTAAATCATTTCTCTCAATATTAAAGTTTTGTGGAACTGAACCTTTTATTTCCCAGCCACCGCCACCAGTTGATGATCTATGGTATGTTGCATTTATTTTTGGATATTTTTCAAGTGCTTGTGATGAATGCCAAATAACTTGAGGATCTGGACGTAAAAGATATAATTTACCCCATCTTTCAAGTTTTTGGCCATCGCCTGTTGCGATGATTTCATAGTCTTTCCAACCACAAGCAACTTTTATCATATTATTTCTTCTTTACAGATAATTTAACGTTTTCTCCGTTAACATCATATTCTCTAACAAAGCCTTCTGCTTTATCTTCGATACCATCAGCAAGAGCAACTTCTAAAATAGTTTTATCTTTCTTTAGAATATCAATAGCTTTGCCACTTCCTTCGTATCCTATGATAATATGGTCTGTAACTTCAAATCCAGCTTCTTTTCTCATTGTTTGAATCTTTGAAGTTAATTCTCTTGAAATACCTTCATCAATTAAATCTTGAGTTAAATTAGTATCTAAAATTACTGTCATATTGTTATCTGATTCTAATGCATATCCTGCCTTATTAATTGGATTAACTAAGATATCCTCTTTTGTTAATTCAACCTCAACATCTCCTACATTGAACTTATATGTATTTCCAGCGTTTACTAAATTTACAATATCATTTGCTTCGCTTGTTCCACTAACCTTAGATAAATGCTCTCTAATTCCGCCTAATGACTTACCATACTTTGGTCCTAAAGTCTTTAATTGAGGCTTTAATTCATAAGTCATAAACTTAGCATTATCTGAAACAATTTCAGCTTTCTTTACGTTAAGTTCATCAGCAACTAAAGTTAACATCTTTTCATCTGCAAGTTTAGCGTCTGTTAAAATAAATAACTCAGCAAGAGGTTGTCTATTCTTTAAATTAGCTTTAGCTCTTACAGCTCTTCCTAATGCTACTGCCTTTAAAACAACATCCATATCTTTTTCAAGATCTTTATCTATCATAGATTTATCAGCAACTGGATATGAACATAAATGTACAGAAATTGGAGCGTTCTTATCAAAGTTAGTTACTAAGTTTCTATAAATTGATTCTGACATAAATGGAGTGAATGGAGCTAAAACCTTAGCTAATGTTACAAGTACTGTATATAAAGTTGTATATGCAGCAATCTTGTCATCTGTCATGTCTTTAGCCCAGTATCTTTCTCTACCACGTCTTATGTACCAGTTAGAAAGTACATCAACAAAATCTTGTAGTACACGAGTTGATTCTGTAATTTTGTATTGATCTAAGTTCTTATCTACTGTATCAACAACTGTATTTAAGTTAGATAATATCCATTTATCCATATGAGATAACTTACAATCTTTTAATGAATATTTTGTTGGATCATAACCATCAATATTTGCATATAAAACAAAGAATGAATAAGAGTTCCAAAGTGTTCCCATAAACTTTCTTTGAGATTCTGAAACATTATCTGCTGAGAAACGAGTTGGAAGCCATGGAGCTGATGATGAGTAGAAATACCAACGTATAGCATCTGCACCTTGAACATCTAAAACTGAGTTTGGATCAACAACGTTTCCAATATGCTTACTCATCTTAATACCATTCTTATCATTAACGTGACCTAAAACAATACAATTCTTAAATGGAGATTTATTGAATAATATTGTAGATATTGCAAGTAATGTATAGAACCATCCTCTTGTTTGGTCAACTGCCTCAGATATAAAGTCAGCTGGATAATGAGCTTCAAATAATTCCTTGTTTTCAAATGGATAATGAAGTTGTGCAAAAGGCATAGAACCAGAGTCAAACCAGCAATCTAGTACTTCTGGAGTTCTATACATATCGCCACCACATTCACACTTAAACTTAACATCATCAAGGTATGGTCTATGTAACTCAATATCATGGTCTAAATTACCATATTTTCTAAGTTCTTCTCTTGAACCAATAACTTTAATCTTACCACAATCTTTACATACCCAAATTGGAAGTGGAGTTCCCCAATATCTTTCTCTTGAAATACCCCAGTCAATAACGTTCTCTAAGAAGTTACCCATTCTTCCTGTACCAATTGTTGGAGGCATCCAGTTTACTGAAGCATTATTCTTTAGTAGGTTTGCCTTAACAGTTGGGTCTGTCATCTTAATAAACCATGAAGATCTAGCATAATATAAAAGTGGTGTGTTACATCTCCAGCAGAATGGATAGCTATGTTCAAATTTTAATTCTTTGAACAATAAACCTCTTTCATATAAATCCTTAATTACTAACTTATCTGCATCTTTACAGAATATACCAGCAAAAGGAGTCTCTTTCTTCATATTACCTTTATCATCAACCATTTGTACAAAAGGTAAATCATACTTTTTACCAACCTTATAGTCATCTTCACCAAATGCAGGAGCAATATGAACGATACCTGTACCATCAGTTAATGTTACATATGGGTCATTAACTACATAGAAAGCCTTTTTGTCGCCATTATAGCAATTATATAAAGGTTCATATTCTGCATATTCATATTCCTTACCTTTCTTTGTAGAAATAGTTTCATAGTTTTCAAATAATTTAGAAGCTAAAGCTTCGGCAAGAACATAAACTTGACCATCCTCTGCTTTTATCTCTACATAATTTTCATCAGCGTTCATACATAGTGCAACGTTTGATGGAAGTGTCCATGGAGTTGTTGTCCATGCTAAGAAATAACCTTCCTTGCCAACTCTCTTAAACTTTGCAAATACAGAAATTTCCTTTACATCCTTGTAGCCTTGAGCAACTTCGTGAGAAGATAATGCTGTACCACAACGAGGACAATATGGAACAATTTTGTGACCTTTGTATAATAAACCTTTATCTGAAATAGTCTTTAAAGCCCACCATTCTGATTCAATATAGTCATCCTCATATGTTATATATGGGTGCTCCATATCGCACCAGTAAGCAACTTTATCTGACATCTTTATCCATTCGTTTTTATATTTCCAAACAGACTCTTTACACTTTTTAATAAATGGTTCAATTCCGTATGCTTCAATTTCTTCCTTACCATCCATTCCAAGTTCTTTTTCAACTTGAAGTTCAACAGGAAGACCATGAGTATCAAAACCAGCCTTTCTTAAAACGTGGTATCCCTTCATTGTCTTATATCTTGGAATAATATCCTTAATAACACGAGTAAGTACGTGTCCTATATGTGGCATACCATTGGCTGTTGGAGGTCCATCATAGAAAGAAAATTCTTCTTTCCCCTCATTTTGTTCAATACTCTTTGGAAAAACATCATTATCTTTCCAGAACTTTAAAACTTCTTTTTCTCTATCTAAGAAGTTCATACTAGAATCTACTTTATCGTACATCTTATTTATCCTCCGATTTGTCTAAATCTTCTTCATTTTCATTATTTTCATTATTATTATCATTTCCACGACCTAATCCACGGATTAAAAAGTCGTTATTTTCTTCTTCCTCTTTCTTATCTTTTATCTTTACATTACATGAGATAATTTTGTTATATTCAACCTCAAGTACTGTGATATGTAAATTTTGGAAATCAACTTCATCTCCAACAACTGGAGCTCTTCCTAAAAGCATCGAAATAAATCCACTTACCTTTACAGGATCATAATCATCAGAATCTTCGTCTATGTTACATAAATCAAAGAAATCATCCAAAGTATAATCACCTAAAACTTCATATTCATTATCAGATATTTTCTTAACAGGTTCACGAATATCATCATGTTCGTCCCATATTTCACCAACAAGTTCCTCAAGAATATCCTCAAGAGTTATAATACCAGATATTCCTCCTCTATCTTCTGAGATTACAATTGCCATATGCATTTTACCTTTTTGTAATCTTTCCAAGATATCTGGAAGTGGTGTTGAACCAGGAATAGAAATTATATTCTTTGACATAATATTTCTAATCTTTGTTTCTGTACCTGTTGTATATGCTTTATAAAAATCTTTTTCGTTTAATATACCTACGATGTTATCAATTGAACCTTTATAAACAGGAAGTCTTGAATAGCCAGATTCTCTAAATACCTCAAGAACTTTATCCATTGAAGATTTTACATCAATAGCAACTACATCAACACGAGCTGTTAAAGCATCCTCAACTGTTAAATCATCAAAGTTAATTGCATTTTGAATAAGTTCAGATTCATCTTCATCTATGTTTCCAGAGTTTTCTGCTTCTTCAACAATATTAATTAAATCATCATCAGTAATTTGTTGTACTGCCTCTTTCTTAACAATTTTTCTAAGTAATTTTTGCCATGCACCTAATATTAAGTTAAATGGATAGAACACGTAGAATAAAATCAAAATAAATAATGCTGTATTTAATGCAATTGGTTCTGGATTTCTCTTTGCTAAAGTTTTAGGTCCAACTTCACCACAAAGAAGTACTACAATTGTAATAACAATAGTAGAAATTAAACTACCTAAAGATGCATTATTTTTTAATAATTCAGTAAATAATAATGTGCCTAAAGATGCTGCACTTATATTAACGATATTATTTCCAATAAGAATTGTTGATAAAAGTTTTTCGTAATTATCCCCTAAAGCAGCAGCCCAATTAAATTTTTTGCCCTTTTCCTCAGACCATGCCTTAAACTTTAGTTTAGATAATGAAGAATATGCTGTCTCTGCAGCAGAAAATATTCCTGATAAAATAATTAAAAGTACAATCGAAATACTATATATAGCTATTTTCATTTAGTTTCCTTAAGTCTTACGTAATTATTTTAATTATAAATATATATACGTGCGTTGTAAAGAAAAATAAACGTTTTATAGCACTTGTATCCCATGTTTATTATAAATAATTTACAGGAATTACTTTAACACCCTCATCTAAAGTCACGAGCTTATCATAAAGGCAAATAATACCACCTTGTCCTCTTTTCACATTTTGTATGTTATCTATAATGTTAAATGCTTTAGCATCGGATTTTTTTGGATCAGCATGTTTTTTAATTTCTAGTGGATATAACACACCATTTTCCTCAATCAGAATATCTATTTCATTCATATCTTTATCTCTATAAAAGTATATTGGCGGATTAATTATTCCGGCATTGTAATAACTTTTTATTATTTCAGATACTACAAATGTTTCAAATATATGCCCTGCCATTGCGCCATTTTTTAAAACTTCAGGAGAACTCCACTTTGTAAGATATGCAACAAGTCCTGTATCCAAAAAATACAATTTTGGAGTTTTAACTGCACGCTTTAAGACATTATTAGAATAAGGTGGTAAAAGATAAACTATATTAGAGGCAACTAAGATTGAAAGCCATCTTTCTATTGTAGGAACACTTACCCCTACATCACGAGCAAGTGATGTTAAGTTTAAAAGTTGTCCTGTCATAGCAGCTGCTGCTACCATAAAGTTTGTAAACTTAATTGTGTTTCCTATCTCTGTAAATTCCTTTACATCTCTTTCTATATACGTTCCAACATAGCCAGAATAAAATAATTCCCATCTATTTTTTTTGTTAGTATATAATTCTGGCATTAAGCCTCTATGTATAATACCCCATATATCTTTATAAGATATATCTTTAAAATCTTCTCTTCTTTTACTTAAATAGAAATTAGATGGTAAAAATGGTAAATCGCACAAAATTCCTTGAACTTCACGCAGAGAAAGCCCAAGTAATGTACACAATCCAATCCTTCCAGCAAGAGATTCACTAACACCTTTCATCATTTGAAATTGTTGTGAACCACACATAAAAAATTGACCTTTTTTATGTGATTTATCAATAATAAGTTTTATTTGTTCAAAAAGTTCTGGAACTTTTTGTATCTCATCAACAAAAACAGGAGGCGGATTATCTTTAAAGAACGTGCCCGTTTCTACCTTTGCACTTGCCCTCATAACAGGGTCATCTAATGAAATATAATTAACTCCCTTTGTTATTTTTTCAAGCATAGTAGTTTTACCCACCTGTCTAGGCCCTGCAATTAATACAGCACCAAACATTTGCGCAAGCTCTTTTGTAGTTTTTTCAGCATGTCTTTTTATGTACATATCTACCTCTAAATTTTCGACTATTTTAATATTCAATGTTATAATAGCCGAAAAAAAATATTTTTTCAAGTCCTTTCATAAAAAAAATGGCAAGTACCATTTTATAAGTACTTGCCTAAGTGTGTTTTACTTAACTAAATCAAGGGAAAATTCCTCTTAATTTCTTAGCTTTTGAAATTCTCTCAATAGCTACAACATATGCTGCTAATCTATATGTTAACTTAGCATCTGTTGCTCTCTTATCTAATTCATTCCAAGCTTTAATCATAATTTTTTCAAGCATAGAATTAACATCATCTAAATCCCAAGCTAGTGATTGAATATTTTGTACCCATTCAAAGTATGAAACAGTAACACCACCAGCGTTTGCTAAAATATCTGGGACTAAGATTATTCCTCTCTTATCCAAAATTTCATCAGCATCTTTTGTTGTAGGACCATTAGCGGCTTCTACAATATACTTACATTGTAATTTATCAGCATTATCTACTGTAATTTGATTTTCCATAGCTGCTGGAATTAATAAATCACATTTTGTTGTCAATAATTGTTGATTATCTATATGCTCAACACCTTGTGCAACATAATCTTTTAAGAATCTTTGCTTATTTCCAATAAATGCTAAAACTTCTTTAATATTTAATCCGTTTTCATTTCTAATACCACCAGAAACATCTGATACTGCTACAATCTTACAACCTTGTTCATATAGAAGTTTTGCTGCTGTTGCACCAACATTTCCCATACCTTGAATTGCAATTGAAATATTATTTGGATCAATACCTAATTTCTTTAAAAGTTGAAGCGTTATAATCATAACACCACGGCCCGTTGCCTCAGGACGACCAATTGAGCCACCTACGGCTAAATCTTTACCTGTAACAACACCTGGAATTGTATAACCACTCATCATTGAATAAGTATCCATTACCCAGTCCATTATTTGAGCATTTGTGTTAACATCTGGCGCAGGAATATCTTTTTGTGGTCCAATTATTGGCAAAATTGAAGCTGTGTATCTTCTTGTTAATCTTTCAAGTTCACCTTTAGATAAAGTTGATGGATCAACTTTAATTGCACCCTTTGCACCACCATAAGGAATATTAACAACAGCACACTTAAAACTCATCCATGCAGCAAGTGCTCTAACTTCTGTAATATCCGAGTCTTGGTGATATCTAATACCTCCCTTACATGGGCCCCTTGAAGAACAATGTTGTACACGATATCCTTCAAACACCTTAATCTTACCATCATCCATTCTAACTGGAAGTGATACTTTAAGCTCTCGTTCTGGATATTTTATGGATATATAATCCTGTTCATCCATTCCAACAGCTTTTGCAGCCTTATCTACAACAGATAAGAAATTCTCATATGCATCATAAGCCATTTTATTTTCCCTCCTTATCATAAAATAACCTTATCACTAAAATTTATTATACTATGTAAATTTTTAAAAAAAAGACTTGATTTTTATATATTTTTGTTAATGCAACACTTGTGTGTCACAGTGTTGATAAACTACAAAAAAAACACCCTTTTTGGATGTCTTTTTAAATTTTCATGATAAAAAATCAATAATTGTTTTCTTTTATCTCAAAGAAACTTTGTGGGTGATTGCAAACCGGACAAACCTCCGGTGCTTTTTTACCAACGACAACATGTCCGCAATTTCTACACTCCCATACCTTAATTTCACTTTTTTCAAAAACTTTAGCAGATTCAACATTTTGAAGTAGTGCTCTATATCTTTCCTCATGTTCTTTTTCAATAGCACCTACTGCTCTAAATCTTGCCGCAAGTTCTGTAAAGCCTTCCTCTTCTGCTGTTTTTGCAAAGTTTTCATACATATCAGTCCACTCATAATTTTCACCATCAGCGGCAGCACTTAAGTTTTCAGATGTGTTTCCTATGCCTTTTAATTCTTTAAACCAAAGCTTTGCATGTTCCTTTTCGTTTTCAGCAGTTTTTAAAAATAAAGCTGCAATTTGTTCATAACCCTCTTTTTTAGCTACAGATGCAAAATAGGTGTATTTATTTCTAGCTTGTGATTCCCCAGCAAAAGCAGCTTCAAGATTCTTTTCTGTTTGTGTTCCTTTGTACTTGTTCTCCATACTTACCTCATATATACACTTAAATTTAACTGATAACTCAGTTAGGTGTTTTATGTATTATACAAGATGTGTTTAATAAAAAAAATATCTAAGTTTATAATTTTTCTTTATTTTTACAAAGTAAAAAATTGACTAGGTTTCCCTAGTCATATTTATTAATCTTATTTTTATCTATCTTGAAGTGGAACGTACTCTTGTCTTTCTCCAACGGCTACATATGCTGGACGAATAATCTTTCCTTGATTTATAAGTTCCTCTATTCTATGAGCTGACCATCCTGCTATTCTTGCTATAGCAAAAATTGGAGTAAACAATTCTTGAGATATATGCAACATTTTGTAGATATATCCTGTATAGAAATCAATATTAACTGCAACGCCTTTAAATAACTTTTTATTCTCAGCTATAACTTGTGGACCTAATTTATAAACTTGTTTATAAAGTTCAAAATCTTCAGTATGTTCAAAGTGTAAATTCTCATCAAATAATAATCCTTGTAAAACATTTGCACGAGGATCAGATAATGAATAAATTGCATGGCCCATACCATAAATCAAACCTTGTTTATCAAATGCTTCACCATCTAAGATTTTCTTTAAGTAACCTTTTACTTCTTCATCAGAATAATCCTTTACATGAGCCTTTATATCTTCCATCATTTGTACAACTTTAATATTTGCGCCACCATGTTTAGGACCCTTTAATGAACCTAAAGCCGCTGCAATTGCTGAATATGTGTCTGTTCCTGATGATGTTACAACTCTTGTTGTAAATGTTGAGTTATTACCACCACCATGCTCAGCGTGAAGTATTAAACATACATCTAGTAGTCTTGCTTCTTCTTGTGTATATTTACCAGTACCTCTTAACATATAAAGAATATTTTCAGCAGTAGATAAATAAGGCTTTGGAATTCTTATTTTTAAGTTCTTTCCTTGATGATAATATTTGTGAGCTTCAAAACTATGAACAGCAAGCATTGGGAAGCATGCAATCAATTTTAAACATTGCATGAAAACATTTTCTATAGACAAATCATCTGCTTTATCATCATACGAATATAGTGATAGTACACACTTTGCCATAGCGTTCATAATATTTTCTGATACAGCCTTTAAAATTACGTCTCTTAAGAAAGTATCTGGCAATTGTCTAAGACCACTTAAAAGATATATAAAATCGTCTAATTCTTCTTTATTTGGAAGTTTACCACAAAGTAAAAGGTATGCTGTTTCTTCAAAACCAAATCTTCCATCATATGAACCACCATTGATTAATTGTTGAATTGGTATTCCTCTAAAGAAACACTCTCCTTCAATTGGGATTCTTTGTCCATCTTCTGTATACCTAAAAGCATTAATTTCGGAAATTTCAGTAAGACCTGTTACAACTCCACGTCCTTGATTATCTCTAAGTCCTCTGAAAACTTTATGCTTTTCAAATAAGTCAGCAGAGATTTTATCACATTTTTCAGTGATCTTTGTTAGCTTTTTGATTTTAGGCATATTTTCCCTTAAAAATTTCTTATAGGTTTCCATGATTCTCCTTTTAATTAAAGAATTTCTATTCCAGCTTCTTTACACTTTTTAATCATATCTTCTGGCCAAATTGAAGTATGAACTTCACCAATGTGGGCTTTTTCTAAAAGCAACATACACATTCTTGATTGACCAATACCACCACCAATACTTAATGGTAATTCACCATTTAAAAGCATTTTATGGAAAGGTAATACTAATCTTTCTTCATGTTCAGATTTTGCTAGTTGTTCACGAAGTGCTTTTTCGTCAACTCTTATACCCATAGAAGATACTTCAAAAGCAATATCTAGAATTTCATTATACATAATGATATCGCCATTTAATTTCCAGTCATCATAATCTGGAGCTCTTCCATCATGCTTTTCTCCTGATTTTAATACATCACCAATTTGCATAATAAAAATTGTCTTATGTTTCTTTACAAATTTATATTCTCTTTCTTTTGGAGAACAATTTGGATATAAATCTTCAAGTTCTTGAGCTGTAATAAAAGTTACATCTCTACATATCTTTTTGTTAAGTTGAGGATATAATTTTGTAATGGCTTCTTTTGCATCAGCAATTGCATTTACTATATCTTGAACTGTCTTTTTAAGATATTCCATATTTCTTTGTTCTTTAGAAATAACTTTTTCCCAATCCCATTGATCAACATAAATTGAGTGAATGTTATCCATCTCTTCATCACGACGAATACCATTCATATTTGTATAAATACCTTCACCTACATTAAAGCCATATTTTGCAAGTGCAATTCTCTTCCATTTTGCAAGAGAATGAACAACTTGACCTTCTACTCCTTTATAATGAAGTATATCAAAAGAAACTGCTCTTTCAGTTCCATTTAAGTCATCATTAATACCAGTTCCAGCCATTACAAACATTGGAGCTGTTACTCTTTCTAGATTTAATTTTTCACATAATTCATTTTGAAAAATTGTTCTTGCTGTTTTTATTGCTCTTTCTGTCTCTCTAACTGAAAGAACATTCTTATAATCCTTTGGTATAATTAGTGCCATAAAACACCCTCTCTTTTTCTTTAACTTAATTATTATAATAATAAGGCTAATTTTTAGCAACTATCTATTTTGCATTCTTTAATTTTTTATAACTAAAGTTGAATACACAAGTTAAGTCCGCTAAATTACAAAGAAAGAGTCTAGCAATGCCAAACTCTTTCTTGATTAATAATTTGATTTTTTAATTTTTATGATTCAAAAGAAGTAATCCAACATACTGCACGTATACCATAATATGTATTAACTGTATCACCAAAACTATCACTGATTTCACCAGTTTCTGAAACATGCCAAGCTTTATTATCATCATATGGAGAACGAAGCCAATATTGACCAACTGTAGGAGAATTTGGCCACACAAACAAACCTTGGCTTCTTGAATAATCGGTAAATCCTACCACTCTAGACGCCTTATCTGTAAAATATGATGCCTCACTATATGAAAGTAAAAACATTTTATCTTGTGTATCTTCACATACATACCTTGAACCCTTACCACTAGTTGAGCTTGCACTATTATCTATTGTTGTAGTATTTATAATTGCATTTTGATACGACTTGAATGCTGTTTCATAAAAGGCAGTATTCAACCAAGACCTTACAGCAGAATACTTGTAATTGGCCGCATAAACCATGTCCGTTTTTGAGTTTCCTTGATAATCAGTACATGTCTCATTTTCACCTTCATCATCGTTTAACGTATAATTTATATGATTAAAATCTTGAGAATCAAGAATTAAATCACTTATAATCATCATCTTGTTATTTTTAGTCTCTAAAATAGTCCATTTAATAGGCTCATATTTAAACCAATAAACTTGATTTGCATCATAAGAGTGGTAAGTTAATTGAGGATTTACAACTACATCTTCATTTGTTGCCCAACATCTCTTGTGAGTAAAATATACACCTCTATAATCATTTTCACCATCCTTGTCTAAATCGATGTCAATGTAGTACATATAACTTTCTACTTTCCAGAAATTATAATATCCATAGTCTTTCCAATTTTGTAAATTTTCTGCTGTAGGTAATGTACCTGCTTTATCATTAAGAGTAGATAAAAGTGTTGTATCTGTAACTTTTGTTTGTGGATAAGAACCAAATGTTAAACTCTTTTGAGTTGTATCTGTATAATCATATATCTTTACGATTTTAGGAGTAAGAGTTACATCTTCTGCAATGCTCCATTTATCAGTAAAACCATTAGCATCAGTTACTAATTCACCATTGTACATCCAACCCTTAAAATATGCATTACCTGTTACTGAAACTTTAGGGAAAGTATAATCTGAATCATAAAATACTCTACATGTGCTACCTGTATTTCCAACAAGGGTATAACCATTAGCATTAATATTGATTGTATAATCATTAGCTTCCCAATTAGCAGTTAATGTCAAATCACCAGTTGTACCAGCAGCAATAACATAATCTGTTTTAGGAGTAGAATTTTCACTTGTCGTCCAACCTAAGAATGTATAACCTGTTTTTGTAGGATTTGGAATAACTACATCTCCATTTTTAGTTGTATATGTATCTAGAGCACCAGTGCCTGATGTACCGCCCTCTAATTCATATGATACAGTAACTGCAGTAGCATTCTTACTACTACTTGAATTATTAGCACATACTACAGAAACCGTCACAATTACTGCAATAAGTACTACTGCAACTGCTGCACAACTGATAATCATATTTCTCTTACCAATTTTAGCAGAAAGCTTATTGAATAAATTCACAATCTTTTGGCCTAGCTTTGTAAACCAAGCACCTGCGGCTGAAAGCTATTTTGAAAAGACATTTTCTTTTTTTACATCTTTTTCGGTGGTTTCTTCAACAGCATCTTGAATTTCAACATTTTTGTTGTCGTCTTCCATAACAAAAAACTCTTTTTTTATTTTTTTTGTTAGTATTATAACACTACCGTGTGTAAACACATAAACAATTTATGTAAAAAAAGTTTTGTCTTATTTCTTATGTTTTTCCTGATAACTTTCCTTTAATCTATCTATTGCAAGTTCAACCAACATTGTATGATTTTGTAAGTTCAATTCCTTACATTGGTCTTTTGATTATAAATTAAATGAAGAATTATTTATATTTTTTCTGTTTTCTTTGAATCTTATAATTTCCCTTTGACCAGTAATTATCATATAAAATGCAAGCGATAAAATTATTACACATACAACTAGTCCAAAAACGCCATTTATAATATTTGAAAAATTTTTGTTTGATTCAAATTGTTGAAGCATTGAAGTTTGAAGTGCGTATATAGAAACTAAAGCTACAGCAAAGTTTATATACCTTACACCTTTAATTAAAAAATCTTTTTGCTTATAAGCAACAAACATATTGCCAATTGCAAATCCTATTTTTACAAATGCATATAATGCGTTAGCTATAACATATATTTGGCCAAGGGATGAAAAGGATGCCCCAGTTCCAATTACAAGAGCCATAACAACAGAGATAGTAACAGTTGCAAGTAAAAGTATTACTCCATCGTTTCTATAAGCTTTAAATTTTATAAGTTCTGGATCTTCTACGCTTTTTGATTTGTTATACCCAAGTAAATTATGTGCTCCACATAATGAAAGTAAAAGATAATATCCACCTAATGCTCCATTCCACCCAATTTTATAAATTATAGCAAGCGCAACATTATATGCTACGAATAGAATATTAAAAACAAACATAGAAATAGCACCAATCATTGTTCTATAGCTATAATTATTAACAAGTACAGATAGCGTTTCACTTTGCTTAAATAAGTTTGTTATTTTTGCTTTAAAAAGTGGAAAAATTCTTACGCATAAATATATTGAATACGCTAAAAAAATAGCAGCAAATGCAAAAACTACATATGTTACAACACCACTATATTTGTCAGAGTTTGCAACAAAAACTATTGATGTTATAGCAAGTGCTATTGTCACTAAAAAGACAATTATCACTACAAATAATGGTGGATTAAAAAAATAATATTTAATATCTTCTTTTTTCACTTAGTTTACAATTCCTGCAAACTTAAGTTTAACACATAATAATCTAAATATAAATAATTTAGTTTACCCTCACTATACTCTTTTTCAGAAATCGTATAATCTAATATTTTCTTTGAATAAGCATCATAAGTAACGCTATAAGTGTCTTTCTCACGTATTGCGTTTATTGTTAATTTTTTGCCCTTTTGATGAACGCTTTCCATACTCTCTTCAAAATACTGTGCGCCTCTTATTTTTACTCCATTTTCGCTATCTATAAAAGGCATAACTTTCTTTGTATATGTAGCTATAGCTCCAGACCACACACCATAACCATATTCTTTTTCTGCTTTATTTTCATATATGTAATACTTTCCATCTTTTGAATAAAACTTAATTAAATATACTGTATCCTCGCCTTTTTCTTCATATACCAAACAAAAACTTTCATTTTTGCCTGTTTTTGTCAAACTATACGAAGTTTTTTCAGTCATTTCAATTGGATAGTACATTTGCTTTTCAAAAGTTCTTGTTACAGTAAAGTCTTCCATATTATTTACATAAACATAATCAAGTGTAAACTCTACATCCGCTATACCTTTTATACTGCTTTTATAAGACTCTAAATAAGAGTTAGGAAGTTTTTTATCTACTAAAAATAAATATGCGACAAATCCACCAAGAATTATTATGGTAACAAAAATCACAATAACAAGAATTTTAAAAGCTTTCATTTTGCCCTCCAAAAGTAAAAATTGGAACCTTAATCAGATTCCAATTAATGACATTTACAAAATGAGAGCTATCACTAACTTTAAATCTAATTAAAGCATTGCATCTCCCTATTGTGCAACTTTAGTTTATTACATAAATGCTAATTAGTCAATTATGAAAGTAAATTGCTATATATTTTTTCCCTAGCCTCATTTATTTCTTTTGAAGCTAGATCTCTTTCTTTTCCCTCTATTTTTAAATCAAGTTTTATCTTAACTGGTCTTTCATCCAAAACTAGTACTCTATTTGCAATTAAAAGGGCTTCGTCTACATCATGAGTTACATATATAAGTCCTATCTTTCTATCTAAAACCATTTGATTTAACTTCTTTATTAGATTATTTTTTCTAACTACATCAAGGCCGGTAAATGGTTCATCTAAAAGTAAAATTTTTGGTTCAAATAAAAGAGCTCTAGCTATTGATACCCTACTTGCCTCTCCACCTGAAATTTCACCTGGATATTTATTTTTTATTTCATATATTTCAAGTTCTTTTAGCAAATCATCTATTTTATTTTCATCTTTGTTTTTCAATACAAGTTCAAGATTTTTCTTTATTGAAATTGAATTAATAAGTCTTGGCGTTTGAAATACATAACCTATTTTCTCTGTATTTTCAACAACTCCACTATACTTAACACTACCACAAAGCACATTTAAAAAACTTGTTTTTCCACAACCACTTTTACCAAGTATACAAGTAATTTCACTATCTAAAATATCTAGTGAAAAATCTTTATATAAGATATTATCTCCATAAGATAAATTCAAGTTTTTAATTATCATCTTGTGCTCCTTAAATACAACTTTTGTATAAGTAAAATTACACCTTCAAATATAAGGCCAAGAATTATTGAAACTATAGTCCAAGCAAACAATTCACTCATCTCTAAATAAAGTGAAGATAGTTGCATTTTAACGCCTATGCTGTCTTTTGTTTGTGCCATTACCTCTGCTGCTATAATTACCTTTACATTTAAAGATATAGAACTTTTCATTGCCGAAAACATTGATGGCGCTATTTGTGGAATATATAAATACTTAATTTTCCTACTTAATGGCACTTTATATACATTAACCATCTCTAAAAGATTTTTATCTATGTTATTTATAGCCTGTAAAAACGAGGTAAACATAATAGGAAAAGTAACTAAAATAGCAACAAGCAGCGGCGCACGCATCGTTGTTAGCCAAATAAGAGATATAAGTATTATTGACATTGTTGGAATACTTTGCACAATAACAGAAAATATCGACATTATTTTACCTGCATATTTAGATAGTGACGCTAAAATTGCAAGTATAATTGCAAGTATAAAAGATATTAAAAAAGATATTAAGATCCTTATAATTGTGTTTAATAATGCTATATAAAATTCCTTTGTTTTTAACAAACTAAATAAAGATTTTAAAGTACTAGAAAGCTTTGGAAATATTATTTCCTCGTCTATAATTTTACTTACAATAACCCATACAATAAAAATTATTCCTATTGTAATAAATGGTAATAGTATATCAAAAATCTTTATTTTCTTATTTTCCATTAAATATAAAAACCTGAATCCTTACTTGGAACTTGTCCCCCAACTGCTGTTGGATTTAACTGATACACTGCATTTAGTGTTTCAATAATATAATCCACATTATCTTTTGCTTTATAAGTCTTTACATTACAACGAGAAATAGTTTCTTGACTCATAGCCTTTATTGTAGTTTCAGGATATATAGACTTAATAGTGTTTTCAATATTTACAGATTCGTCTAAGATATTATTTGCAGAAAAAGATAACTCTAAAATCATAGCATCAACAATATCTTTATTATTTTTATAAATTTCTTCTTTAACAATTAAAACTGCTTGAGCAAATCCATTAATTGAAGAATTTGTTGCACTTTGCCATAAAGTTTGAAGTGAACTTAGCGAGTATCCTATACCTTTATTTACCATATTAGAAACGGCAGGCTCTGCTAAATTTCCATAAACTGTCTCACCATTTTTAGTTGCTTGAGCAAGTTTTTGAATAAGTTCACTACCATCAGCGCAATATTGAATTGATACAGTATTTTCATCAACTATAGTTTCAGATTCTTCGTAATTTATATTGTTTTTCTTTAATAAAGATAAAAGTATAAACGCTGGAACTGATCCTTGTCCTATTGTATATAATTTCTTGCCTTTTAAACTTTCTAATTTAAAATCAGTATCGTTAGTATTTGACACAATATACATATTTCCATTTGTAACAACTGCAGCCATTAAATAACCTTTGCCCTTGTTATATAAATTAGCAGCTAAATTAACTGGTACAATAGCAAAATCACTTTTAATCGCTTCACTTGCAATTAATGATGATGAAACTATTGATGGGGAAAAAGAATATGTTTTACTAGAATAATCTTTCCCAATAAGACCAACTAAAGATAAGGCTGGAGCTCCATCTGGAGATACAATTGTATACTCATTATGTACTGTTTCTTTATTTTGACATGCAAAGAATGTGCATGATAAAGATAAAACTAAAATCATTAAAATTATTAAGGATGTTTTTTTCATTTTAAACCTCCATTGATGTTAAAGCAGACTTTACAGAAACGCTCTCTAACTTTCCAAGTTTTCCAGTTAATGCTGAAATTTCCTCATTAGTACCCTTCACAATAACAGCAATTGTAGAAATTCCATTTTCTTTATCTGGAACTCCCATTCTTCCAACGATTATATTTGAATATAAAGATAATAATCCTTGGATTTTTGTTGCGGTTTCCTTGTTTTGTTTTAAAACAATACCAATTACGCCTATTCTTAACATATCTCCTCCATAAAAAAAACTCCGCAATGCGCGGAGTCATATAATACTCTATATTACTTCTTACTCTCCGAACACTTCATCGATTTAGTTTATTTTTTATCCATAAGAAGAATAAATCCTTCTTAGTGATTAAATATATTTTATATTATGAGCCAAGTACTGTCAAAGCTCTTTGTATATACTTATCTGTCTTTAATGGTCTATATGAATTTGATATATAGTTTTCATCACTTGGAGTGAATCCCGTTTTATGAATACTAACTGTCCAATTCGTCTCTCCATTTTCACCCTTTGTTGGTATATAGTACTTTGAGTTTGTTATATATAAGACATATTTTCCATCCTCAAGATATCTAACAGTTTGTCCTACACCTTTACCATAAGTTGTCGAGCCTATAATTGTTGTACCATTATAGTATTGCAAAGCCCCAATTAAGGCTTCTGATGAAGATGCTGTACTTCCATCACATAAAACTGTTAATTTAAAATTATTGACCTTTGATGGAAGATTTACAATTGCATATTCTTGTTCTCCATCCTCGACTGTTGTACATGTTGAAGATAATGAAGAATAAACATATTCTGATCTATATTTTCCATCACCAGTATTATACTTAATGTAAATCAATGGTTTTTCACTATCACTAGCTCCATTTACAAAACATCCTGCAATGTAAGATAAAATAGTTGCATCGCCACCACCATTTCCTCTTAAATCTAAAATTAATTTATTACATCCAGAGTCTACAAATTTATTTAAGCATTTATACATATCCGCAACAGCTGTACCTGAAAATTGTGTAAATCTAATCATAGCTGTTGTTCCTGTTGTATCACCTATACTTTCAGAATCATAGTAGAAAGCTCTTGTGTATGGAAGATTTGTTTTTTCAACTACGTATTTATATATTCCATCTTCATATTCATCCTCTCCATCATTATCCAAGTCTACACCTTTGGTTTTTCTTAGATATAAAGTTACTGTATCTGATTTTGAAATAATAGTTGAAACATTGCTTTGAGCTGTTCCTTCTACAACAACTGGCTGAACACCAAGTACTGATATTGCGTATATCTTATCTCCTGGATTAATTTTAATTTTACTTTCTGAAACATCTACTCCATTTAAAGAATTTATTGCATCATTTTCTGTTTTGTAATACATACTAGCTTCTGCCATATCCATTGGAGATGATGGAACAATTGATGCAACAAAGTGCTTATAATACGCTGTTGTTTTTATAGTAAATCCTAAAGATTGCGAACTTGTTGATGTGTCATTCTCTTCCATCCAAGTGTATGCGTCCACCTTACTCATCATGGCCTCAGCTGCAATTACTTGAAACTCTTCCCAAGATATATCTTCATAATAATACTTCTTTAAAAGCTTATAAGCCTCTACAAGCAGTGGCATGTCACTTTCTATAGAATTGCTCTTTGCTGTAAAATATCCCGCTACAAATACGCCTGCTAAAATAATAATTATAAGTATTGTAGCAACAACTATCGTAATAGCCTTTTTCTTAGGTATTACATTATTTTTCTTTTTATTTTCTTCATTGTATTCAATAAAAATCTCTTCATCCATAAACTTTTACCATTTACTAATTAAATAATCAGTATCCTTGTCAAAATATACATCATTTCTTATTTTGCCATCAACTAAAATAGATGTCACTTCTTTGCCTACATAAATATCTGAAATTGGTGGTACAACTTCAACATCTTCTAAATAATACTTATCCTCTTTTTTAGTAAGAATTGATGGCATATTATCTTCAATTCCAAGTGATATAAGTACTTCTCTATTTTTTGGCAAACTTAATAATTCTTCTTTTGTTCCTCTTTGCAAATATTTTTTATAGGCCATAATTGATACAACATTTGAAACGCTAAAAGCCTCAGCAATATTTGATGTAGCAAAAATAATAGATTTTCCTTCAATATCTTTTAAAAAGATCTTAAAAATTTCATCATATCTTTCTTTAATATCTTTAAATACATCATCAAATAGATAAATATCTGCACTTCTTATTAAAGCCCTTGCTATTAAAACTATTTTCTTTTGCTCTAAGTTTAGATTCTTTATCTTCTCATTTAAAATACTATCTATCTTATATTTCTTAGCCTGCTCTAAAACTACACTTTCAAAATTACTTATATTTCTTATCTTAAGTGGATAAGAAAGTGAATTAAAGACCGTATCATTTTTCTTTAAGGATTTTTCATCAAATGAAAAAACTTTCTCTGACACATTAAAAAATTCTATTTTTCCTTTATACTCCTCAAGGCCAGCTATCGTTCTTAAAAGTGAAGATTTTCCGGATAAGGTTTTGCCATATATAACAAAGTGCTCCTTATCATTCATTTTAAAGCTTACTGTATCTACTCCTACGTAGCCTCCAAAGTAAGTCATATATAAATCTTCAACATTAAGCAAAGTTCCCATATTTTTATTATATAGAAGTACAATTTTTTTTTCAATTGACAAGTATTCTTTATTGATATATATTATATCTAGCTAGGGGTGCCTATTAAGGCTGAGATTATACCCTTTGAACTTACGCCGGAAGCGGCGAAAGGAAGTAAAAATACATATATTTTATTTCTTAAAAGTTCTCCTTAGCTAAAGGAGTTTTTTTATGTTTAATTTAATTATGTGTGCCAAAACTTATGCTGTTGACACGTTCCAACCTATTGCTACATGGTTAACAATCGGAATCTTAACAACCCTTGTAATTGTAGGCGTAGTAATCTACGCACTAAACTTTACAATGCTAAAAAAATACGCAAAGTACGCAACTATATCATTTGTTGTATATGCAATTTTAATAGAAATTACTCTATTAATTATGGACTTATACAAACACTATAATAGTGAATATCTTGATGAAAATTGGATCAGTAGCGATGTTTTAATTTATGTATTTATGCCAATATTTATTACACTTGGTGTTATTGTTCTTTGCTTTATAGCAAACGCAATTATAAATAAGAAAAAACCTGAACTTATAAAGACATTTTATTATATAGCAGCAACCATTATAATCACATCTATAATATTTACCATAACGATGGTAGCTTTGTATTATACAAACCACATCGAAAGTGATGGCTATTATAACTCTAATACAGCCTCTGTAAATCAAGCAGCACTTATTATCGGAGCAATAGTTTTATTTATTGCCCTTTTAGCTGCCGTTTTAGTTATAGATAAAAAAGGAAATCTAATATTTGATACAAAATCTATTGCAAGAGCAGGCATTTGTATTGCAACAAGTTTTGCCCTATCTTACGTAAAGATATTTAATCTTCCTCAAGGAGGTTCAATAACTTTAGTATCATTACTTCCAATAATGCTTTATGCTTATATGCATGGCCCTAAAAAAGGTTTAGCTATAGGATTTATTTATGGAATATTACAAGCAATACAAGATCCATTCATAATTCATCCAGCACAATTTTTATT
This sequence comes from uncultured Christensenella sp., assembly GCA_964478025.1. Classification (GTDB taxonomy): domain Bacteria; phylum Bacillota; class Clostridia; order Christensenellales; family UBA3700; genus UBA3700. The sequence continues at coordinate 49,037 of CAYZGK010000004.1, read as the reverse complement.
AGACTACCCTATTGCTTTTGCAATGGTTGCATTTACTGGAATATTTAGCAACTTAAAAGCCTTAGAAAAATTACCTCAAGTTAAATTTGTTTTAGGTGCTTTTTGTGTTGCTATCTTTAGATATATAGCTCATTTAATTTCTGGCATATTTGCATTCTCTGCATATTGTCCAGAAAACATGAATGTATTTGCCTATTCTGCAGTATATAACTCATTTGTATTTGTAGATATGATATTTAATATGGTTTTAGGCGCAATTTTACTTTCATCTAAAGCTTTTGTAAATTCATTAAATCCTTCATTTGCTAATAAAAAAGAAGTATTAGCAAATGAAGATGAAGACTAAATAATTAAACAAAAAAAAATCAAGCACCCCATATGGAGTGCTTATTTTTTTTACATATAAGTTTATTAATTAATCCTTATTTTTCTAAATTATTTGAATCATTTACAACGTGTACATCAAGTTGATTAAATGGTATTGTTATTCCGTTTTCATCAAATGCTTTCTTAACATTTTCAAGCATATCAAAATTTACTGTCCAATAATCTGCATTCTTGCACCATACTTTTGTTGAAATTACAATACTACTTGCACCTTGCTCTGACATACGAATAGCAGGAGCTGGATCTTTAAGAATAAGTTCATTTTTAGAACATACATCAGCAATTATTGATTTTGCTTTTTCAAAATCATCTGAGTATGCAATTGAAAACTTTAAGTCTACTCTTCTTAAATCCTTTTCAGAGAAATTTACAATTTCAGTTGTAGATAGATTGCCATTTGGTAAATATACAACTTTGTTATCATTTGTACGAAGTCTTGTATGACAAATACGAATATCCTCAACAGTTCCCTCGTACCCACAAGCTTGGATATAATCATCAGTATTAAATGGTCTTGTTATAATTATTAAAACGCCACCTGCAAAGTTCGAAAGTGTGCCATTAACAGCAAGGCCTACACCAACGCCAAGTGATGCAATTAAGGCTGAGATAGCACTTGTATCAATACCTACATAACCAATAAGAGCAACAACAACTAGTATCTTAAGTGCTACTTTTACAACATAGCTTATTGTTTTATAAACAGTTTTGTCTATTTTTTTATTTCCCTCAACTTTTTTATCTGCACGTTTAGTAATTTTTTTACAAATCCAGTTAATAAGTGAAAAAGAAACTATCATTATAACAATTGCTATAACAACTTTAATTCCTGTATTAGTTAACCAATTTTGAACAGTTTGCCATACTTGTTGCCAATCCATAATATATCTCCTAAAAACATATTTAGCGAACCCTTCGCTTCGTCAAAAAATTATACGCCCAAACAATATATTAAGCAAATTAAAAGATATATATCTTTTATATTTTAAGCTTGTCTATTTAAGTCAAATTTTTCAATATTGACATGTTAAGTTTTATTTTCAATAATAAAAGTATAGGTAAAATTATATTACCTAAAAAGGAGGAATAAAAATGAGTAAAGTTTATGTAATAACTGGTGGTGGAAGTGGTATGGGACTTGCTACAATTGCAAAATTAGACAAAGAACATACTATTGTAATTACAGGAAGAAACAAAGAAAAACTAGATAAAAATTCAGAAAGTTTAGTTAAAGAAGGTTTTAATATTAAAACTATAGCTTGTGATGTTTCTAAGCTTGATGACGTTAAAAAATTAGTTGAATTTTCAACAAGTTTTGGTGAAATTGATGCAGTAATCCATGCTGCTGGAGTTTCTCCACATATGGGCGATGGTGAAAGCATATTAAGAATTAATGCACTTGGTACACACTATGTAGATCAAGAATTTAAAAAGGTAATGACTGGTGGTGTTATTTTGAATGTATCAAGTATGTCTGCATATATGCTTCCAAAAATGATGTTACCTACTAAAAAATATAGTTTAATTTTTAGTAATGAAGAATTATTTATAAAATCATGTCTAAAAAGATCTAGACTTCTTGGTCAAAAACTAGAAACTAGTCTTGCATACCCTATATCTAAAAACTTTGTTTGTTGGTATACAAAAAGAGTCGCAAACGAAATGTATGAAAAAGGCATAAGGGTTATAAGCGTATCACCAGGCAACTTTGATACTCCAATGGGCAACTTAGAATCTGAACAAGGTGCAGCTTTTTTAAAGAATGCAGCAATTAAAAGATTTGGTGATGTTAATGAAATCGCCTCACTTTTTGTAACACTAATTTCAAGCAACCTTGGATATTTAACAGGAACAGATATAGTTTGTGATGGTGGAACAATTGGTAACCTTGAGGTTTATAGTAAAAAAGAACAAAAGAACTTTAAAATTTAATTTAGGTTAATCAATAAAATAGGCACCTTTAAGAAATTACATTCAAAAAGGTGCCTTATTTTTTTATTTTATAAATTATTCTAGAAAGCTTCCTTCGTCACCTAAAGAACTTGATCTATTCAAATCTTCTCTTGAATTATCTAAATCCTCAGGATTTGAAATACTTGATTCTCTATTATGATCAGCCTCAGACACAGAAATTCTTTCAACTAAAGGATTGTTTAATAGACTATCATCTTTTTCAACTTTCTTGTTCTTTTCTTCTTTAAACTTATCCTCTATACCTGTTTTTAATTCACCTAAGCTTTCGTTTTCACTAACAGCAAGTAAGTCATTAAATTCTCTTTCTGTTAAATCAGCTTTTGTCATAACGGCATTTTTGTAAGCTTCAATAGCATTCTTTTCTTGTCTATACTTACCAAAGTAATTTACAAACTTAGACCAACCAGATCTACTTCTGCTATACATAACCATTGCTCTATAAGCTTGAGCTGCTTCTTTCTTAGCCTCAGGTGTATTTAAATCATTATCTCTAACAGCATTTGCTTGGTTATTAATAATTTGATTGAATGCTGTATATCCAAGACCACTCTTCCAATTATTGTCATCAAAATCATAAAGTACTGTTTGAGCTTGCATCTTACGTAAAGCAACTTCTTCACTATTATGAGGAATAAATTGCTCAGCAAAGTTATTACGTAAATCCTTTATTTCTTTTGCTGAAAGCCCTCCATTTTTGATTTCTTCTGGATAGCCTACTTCTTTACTTGCTATTTGCATCATAGAATCAATAAGCTTCATAGACTTTGTCATTTGGTAGATAGACATTGTTTTACCTTCTAGACAACACTTCTTATTTATATTTTGAAGAGTTGTTGTATATAAGTCAGTAAATAACATCTTATATTCTCTTTCAAATAATACTTTATCTACCTTATCTTTACCATTTACTGAAGAATCTAATACAAAACGGTCCATCATACTATGTAAATCATCAGGATTTATATATGTGAAATAATTAGCAGCTAAATCTGCAGAATCTTGTTCTAAATCTTCATAATATAAAGAAATATCTTGATCATCTAGTTTTATAACTTTTTCTTGCTCATTTGCATTTAAACCACCAAAGAATACACCAAGTGTACTTAATTGTCCCATCTTAGCAAGTGCAATTGCTGAGTTTGGATTTCTAGAAGAAATGTTGTATTTTCCATTCTTAAATGTTGCAACATCAACTTTTGTAGCTTCTCTTTTTGCTTTTTCTATTCTACTTTGTTGGTTTGCAGCCTTTTCAATAGCAGCTTGTTCTTTTTCTCTTCCTCTTCTTAATGCTTTGTTCTTATCTGAAATTTGTTTCTTTAATTCAATTTCTTCTTCAGTAAGCTTCTTTTTAGGCTCCTCAATTTCCTCTTCATCCTCATCTTCAAATAAGTCTAAATCAGCATTTAATAAGTCATTCCATTGTTTTTCTTCATCTTTAGCATATTGAGCTTTTTTCTCATCAACAAGATTGTCTTCAATTTTGAATAACTTATCCATATTATCTTTAAATTTTTCTATCTCTGGATAAATTGGATTGCTATCACCTGAAATTGCGTCAAATTCTTTTTCACTCATAACGCCCATTTGTAAAGCAACATCTTTTATAGCATTAGCAAATGACTTTAGTTTTTCTTGTCTCATTTCGATATGTTCTCTATCATTTTCTAGTTCCATATCAAAACTTGAGTTAGGATCATTTTCATTGTAGATATCATTATTTAAATCTTTTGAAATAGCATTAACTACATCATAAAGTTTAGCAAGTTCACCTACTGCCCACTTTTTACCATTTTCAGTTAAGTTTCCTTGTTCATCTCTATAATCTTTATTATCAGTTTCATAACCTTGCATGTTAATAAAGGCTTTTTCAGGCATATTTTCCCATCTTTCTATTTGTTCATCAATTGTTAAGTCTTTATTAATAAATGGAATATCACTTTCTTCTCTTAAAAGATACTTATCATAATGCTTATTTTCCCATGTTGGACAATCAATCTTTAATCCATCAGCAAGTATTTCAGATGTATTTCCACCAAATGGTTTTACATCATCTTCGCTATGGCCATAAAGTTTTAATGCGCCCTTCATGCAACGCTCAACCATACCTGTTACATAAGAGAATGGAATAGTTTTTTCAAAATCTACATCATAAGACTTATTCTTTAAGCCTTGCATTGCTTGCATCCAAACTTCTTTCCAAATATCATTGTATTTTTCTACAGTGAAATTCTCAGCATTAAATGCTTCTTCTATTTTGCCTATTAACTTATTATTATCAATTTTAGCTCCAGTAAATGATTCAATATCACTTAAGAAGTTATTAACTGCATTAAATCTATTTAATGCAAAAACTTTTTCAAGTCCATCATGAGGTTTAACTTCTGTATTTCTTGTTTCAAATACATCATCTATATTATTGAAAAATTCTTTTGCTTCAGCTTCACTTTGAGCGTTTTCAATCTCAGTTTTTCTTGCTTTACATACGTCATTTACTTTCTTTTTAATTGAATCAAATCTTTCTTTTGGATTTGTCTCAAATGCAGCAAGTTTTCTATAGTATTCTTCACTTTCAATCTTTGAGCTATTTACTTCAATTGTATCTAATTCTACTTTTATATCACCTAATTCATCATCTTTAAGAATACGAGCAAATTGAACTAAACCTGACTTGTCTACAAGTGTTTTTATAAGTATTTCACTAGCCTTTAATATGTTATAACTACCATTTTTCTCAACAGCAATATCATATAAAGACTTTCCATCAATAAATATTAAATTAGCAACATCATCACAATAAATATTATTAAATCCGTAACTTCTTAAAACATGAGAATCTTCATAATCATCATTGTATATATTAGAAAGGATACCTAATCTAAAATTATATGCTGCATCATGTAAGGTCTCTTCACTAACATTATCACCTAGTAAGTTAGCATATAGATTATCTGGCAATTCAAGCTTGAAGTTAAAACATTGTTCAAATTCATCAGTACTTTCTAATTTAAGTCTTCTTTCTTCGTTATAGCGCTTACTGAAAAGTCTATATTCCTCAGCTTTAGCGTGTTCCTTTTCTTCTCTTTCTTGCTCTTGTTTTTCAAATGGATCAAGTTCTATTTTATTAGCAGTAGGATTTGCACCACCAAATATTTCTGCAAATGTAACACCTTTACCAATACCATAACCAGTTCCTTTTTGTATGGCTGCCATTATGTCATTGTACTTTTCAAGATAATCTGCCTCCATAGCTTTAAATCTAGCTTTTTCTATTAAAGTTGGACATAATTCTTTTAAATACCATGGATTTTCTTTAAGCTTAACTGTACTTGTTTGTTGAAGTCTAATATACATTAAGGCCTTGAAAACTTCATCAGCAGTCTCAATTTTCTTAGGCATTTCGTAATTAGCTATAAACGCATACATTCTATCTAGATATGGTTTCATTAAAGCATGATTCTGTGTGCCAAATGCCTTTACAAGATATTCAGATTCCATTCTGTATTCATCAACAGTTAAATCTTTATTGCCAACTCCAAGAGTTTTTGCATATTTAGTAATTACCATAATATCTTGGAAGTCACGATTATCTAGGCCTAATGCTTTAAATTCTTTACCTTCTTCTGTATTTTTAATAATATAGTTAGAACGCAAATTATATATTCTTCTTGTTTCATCAATCTTTTGACCTACAAAACCAAAATTTTTCTTCGTTGCATTTATGTTTTCTCTTCTTAAAACTTTTTTACCATCAAGAATGTCTTGAGAATCTTTCTTTACAGCTTGTATTTTTGCTTGCTTTTTTAATTCTCTACCCATAGTTAGTGGTCCTCTTAACTTTAAGTCTACATCTTGATATAAACTCTTTTGTAATTCAGGATCATTTTTAATAGCATTTAGTTTTTCTATATATTCTGGACTTGTATCATGATCACTTACATCTAAAACATTTACCTTGTATTCAAATTTTCCATTAATTTCAGTTAATTGAACCATTGATACAACATTAGTCTTTTTAGCAAGTGCTTCCATTAATTTTTCAGAAGCTTTTTCCTTTGTAACTGGTTCATCTATTAAATCTAATATACATTTATCATCTAAGAAAATAAGTTTATAGAATCCTGTATCATGTTCCTTTTCACCTAAGTATTTTCTTATAAGTCCACGACCTGTTTGTTCTCCACCAGATGTCATAATTACTACATCATGAAGTGAATCTGCATTTTCTTTATATTCTTTAGATTTTGGATCTAAAGTCTTTGCATCTTTTACCCATTGTGGAAGATCAACTTTTCCAACAACAACTTTTGTCTCAGGCATCTTCTCTTTAAATTTAAATGCGTCTAAGAAATTAAGTGCTAATGCATTTTTTCTATCTCTATCAGGTTTTTGCTCCTCCATCATTGTCTTAACAACTTTACGCATGTCAGATATTTTGCCATTATTTTTGTCATATTCAATAACAGCTGATGGATCTGAACTTAAACCAGCGATAGTATAAAGCATATCGCAGTTACCTGTTTGCATAAACATTTCAGATTGTAATTGTTGTAATTTTAATAATGATTCGGTATCAGGGAAACGACTCATTACATAATCTGGATACTCTTTCATCTTAGTTACTGAAAGGCCTTGTTGAGAACGTGTATATACATATGCAGCAATAGCTTCAGCTTCTGTAGTTATGTTTTCACTTGGATTGAAATTCATGCCAAATTCTACCCATTGGTCTAAGTATGCAAAGATTCTTTCCTTATCATCATTAGCAAAAGCATCAATAAGGTCATAACATAAGTCTTCAAACTCCGCCTCGCTAAGTGCCTCACCTGTATGATTAATTACATTTTTGTATCTTAAGAAGAATGCTAAATCTTCTAAATCTCTTGCATCAATACTATTTAATCTTATTCTTGTAGAAGCCTCTTCATTGCTTTCTTTTACTCTTTTGTAAATTTTGCTTGTTTCATTGCATTTTCTCATTGCTTCTGCCAAGCATTTTTCATCAATTGATTTTACGATTTTCATTGTCGTTATCTCCTTTGTAGTTATTTGCTACTATAAGTTTTTTTTATTTTTATTCAAAGAGTTTTCTTACTTTTTCAGATGACACAATTGAAATGTTAGTTCTTGATTGTGGTCCTGTTATTATAAAAGCATGTCCTCTTTCGTTGTTAACAATTTGGTCTTGCTCAACTGTATTTATTTTTCCAGCTTTTTCATAAAGCGTACATAAGTCATCCATATCATTTGGAGATAGTGAGAATATAAACGAATATTGACAAGCATTTATAATTGCTGTTGATTTTCTAATTATATCTTGACTACCAACAAAGTCCTTTATGTTTTGTGTAATTACAATTTGCATACCATTATATTTTCTTATACGTTTTGCAAGTTGGAACATAAAGTCAAGTGCTACTGGATACTTAGGATCAATAAATACGTGAGCCTCATCTATTGCTACAATAATTTTTCTATTTGTTCCATACTTTAAGTTAAAATCTCTATTCTTTATAACTTCATTATCAAGCCATCTTAAAACAAGTAGCATTTGTGCATTTGCAATAGCTTGGTTATGATTAGATAAAAGTGAACGGAAATTAAATACAGTAAAGTTTTCTTTAATAGATAATGAAGACTTACCATTCCAAAGCATAGAATCTCTTCCATCTCCACTAAACTTTGCTATAAAGTTCTTTAAGATTCTTAAATTCTCAATATCGTAATTTACAGTTACAGTTTCTAATCTTTCGCAAATTAAATTATATAAATCATCAAATATTGGGTAATCTTCTGGCTTTAGTGTAGATAAATCAGTTCTTGGAGTAATACCTTTTTTAGAATAAACATCAACAATTAGGTTATTTAAATACTCTAAAGATTGTGAATCAATTCCAGATAATATTTCTCTAAAGAATTGCTCTAAGAATTGTAAGTGAACGCTAAAGTTATTTGCACCTTCTGCACTTTCATCAGACTCTAGTGATGTAATTATATGGAAAGGATTTATTCTTCCCTCAAGTGCTGTTCCAACATCAATAACTTTACCACCTAAATTTCTAGCAAGTGTGCCATACTCATCCTCTGGATCTAGAATAAATATCTTACTATTTTCAACGGCAAGTTGTGTTAGCATAGTCTTTGTTGCAAAAGACTTACCAGAACCTGTTCTTCCCATTATAACCATATTTGAGTTTACTCTTTCTTTATCTCTCTTAAAGAAATCTACAATAACTGGGAATCCCTTACTTTCACCTAAAAGTACTCCATCATCATCCATAACTGAAGATAAAACGAATGGGAAACTTGCAGCAATTGATGAAGAATGTATTGCTCTTGCATTTTCTGGCATAGCATCATAAGCAGATAAATTTGAGGATATGACTGCTTGATATTGTTTGCAGAAATTGTCAGAAATTTCAAAACCTTCTTCAGATGTTATTCTACGAATACGTTTCTTAACATTTTTATTCTTCTCGCCATGTGAGTAAACTGTAAAATGCAATGTAACTTTAAATAATGTTTCATTGTCATTTTGTAGCATTTGTAAAAGATTTACTAATGTCTTTATATGAGTTTGCTTGTCTATAATAGAACTTGCCTTATATGATTGTTCACTTTGACTCATTAATTCTTGTAGTGATCTATCTATCATTCTAACGGCTTTATTCTTTTCATAAGGCTCTAAGTTCATTACAACCTTTACATCATCCATATTGAAAATCTTATATCCCCAAGCATTTAATACAAATACAGGATAATTTGTAACTGTGTAGTTATAAGTTTCAACGCCGTCTATAAATGTCTTAGTTGTAGTAAATTGAACATCCTTTGGCATTACCCACTTTAATGCTTCTTCTTTTGATAGAAGATCAATATCTTTTTCTTCAAAATTATTTGAGAATTGATATTTTAAGAAAATTAGTAATTCCTTTTCCTTTAGTATATGCGACATCATACCATTATCTTCAAATGTAACAACGGCATTTTTAAGCACATCACTTATAGCACCTTTATCTTGGTCATAAACTACCAAATAATAAAATGGTCTATAAATCTTATTATTATCATTTAAACTTGAATAAATTCTTATTCTATCGTCTATAATTTGGTTTCTTGTATTTAACTCATCCTCTGTTATAGCTCCAGCTTTATAGATTTTCTCTAAAGTCTTTCTTTTTTCATCTTCAAGCTTTATATAAGTTGTAAAATCTAGTTTTCTATCTATCTTAACTAAACTTGCTCTTGTTTTTCCAGATATACTTCTAATAATTTTACCAAAACCTTTATCAATAATTTGATCTTGTCTAAAACCAGATAGTAGTCTAAATTCTCTTGGATCTATCTCTAAAACTCCAGCATAGTAATCGTTGTATACTATAAATTCGTCTTGGACGTCCTTAAAGGCTATAAAATTAGAAATATCTGTTGAAGCTGTCTTGTAATCCGATGAATATTTTTTTACCGAAAATAGGTACTTTACAAAGTGCACAAAGAACATATAGAATCTGCCACCATTATATGGCAAGAATAATGCTATAAATGCACATAGCACAAAAATCATGATAAAGTATTTTGCAATACCTATATTAGATAAAAATAGTAGAACTTCTAAAATTGCACCAACAATAGCTATAACAATATCGGTTATAGATATGTTCTTAAAAAATTCAACTTTTACTTTTGCTGTCTTTGGAATTATTCTCATATCTACACCTCCTAGTTGTTATTGTTATTATTATTGTTGTTATCGCCGTTATTATTGTTATTATTCATAGCGTTTAATACAGCGCCTTCTCTATTTTGATTTAATTGATTATCATTCATGTTGTTATTGTTATTATTATTGTTGTTATTGTTCTCGTTATTATTCTCTTCGTTTCTAATTAAGTTACCAAGATTTTCATTACCACGAACATTAACTTCATTATGGTTGGCATTTTCCTCGTTATTTGCGTTATTTTCGCCATTTAAAGTATTTCTGTCTCCAGTTGTACCATCATGGCCACCACCATAACGGCTTCCAAATAACTTGTTACCAATCTTATCTTCAATACCTCTATTTATAGAGTTACCAAGTCTATCTGCACCCCATGAGAAAGGTTTACCTGCAACGCCTGCAATAGTCTTTAAGCCACCTGAGAATACTCCACCTAAAGCATTACCTGCAAAGACATTATCTCTAAGTTCATTGCTACCACCACCACTAGATACTAAGTTGCCAATTAAAGCCATTGCCTTTTTCATAGTAAGTGAGCCACCAATTATAAATAGTATCTTACATAGATAATTTAAGAAACTTGATGGGAAGAATTGCATTGAACTTTTCATAACAAGTACAACTATTAAACAATAAATATTAACAGCAAGTATTGTTCCAAATCCTACAAAGTATTTTGTAAGCATTTGTTCACGCCAAAGTTTAAAGTGCGATCCATCATCAATAACTGATGAAGCAACAGAAAATGGTGAAACAATATATAGAATAACAATTGAAATTGCTCTATCTACAAATACAAGTAATGCCCATGCAATATTCCATAAAATTACAATACCTGCAACCCATGAAGCAAAGAAATCATATTCTTCTAAGTCTAGATATAATCTTACAACATCAGTATCTAAATAGTTGTAAGTTCCATTTATAAACTTAGCTGCATCATCTGCATTATACCAAGCCTCATCTGCAAAGGCAGTAAATAGGAAACTTCCTACGCTTGTACCATCAGTTAGCGTTGCTTTATATAGTGCTTGCATAAAGACATTTGCTACCCATGTTCCAATAAGCATTATTGCTGGAATAAACATGAAAATTAAGACACTCTTAAATGCTTTTACACACACTTGTGCTGGTGTCATATCAGGTTTTTCTTTGGCAATAAGACGAATAATTGAAAGTACTGTAAAAAATACTAGAACTACAAGTCCAAGTACTGCAGCTACTATAAATGCATTTTGAACCTCAGAGCTTTTTAACAAGTACGTTAAAAAGTCTGTAGATTCTCCGTCAACAGTTATATCTTCTATACCGCATAATTTATTTGCGCAAGCCATAAGACCATCTATGATTCTTAAAATGGACTTAGTTAAGCTATATAGAAAATTCCAAAACCAATCAAACATAATTTTAACCTTCTTTATCTACATAAATAAGCATTGATGTAAAGCAAATATTTGCACTATCTAGTGGATTTTCATTAAGTGAACTATTGTATCTTATACAGTTATTTTTAATTTGGAAAACTAAACATCTATCTTCATTTAAAGTGAAATTAGATTTCTTTTCTCCATCAGTAGTCCAACTTTTTATAACAAATGAGTTCCACACATTTGCCTTAAGTGAAATATTAAGTGTTGCTATTGCATCTTCATCTTTTGGCTCATCAAAATCCTTAAGTTTGGTTTTTTCTTCACCCGAGTCAGGATCTTGATAAGTTTCATAGTCATCATCTGTGCCTATTGCAATAACCGATGGTAAATCACTTAAGTTATATACGCAAATGCTTAATTTTACATCAGTTTCTGATTTTAAATATATGGCAAATTCTTTTATCTTAACTGTCTGACCAGCAAAAACTGCCATATACTTGTATGCATTACTTTCTGTAGGACATACAAAGTCTTTCTTTTGAAAATTGTTAATTGCGTTATCATTAGATAATTCAGTTATTGACATACTCTCAACTATTAAGTCCTTTTTAACGAACTTAACTGAAGAAAATTTGTCAGCATAATCATCTGCGCTCGAAACTGCCCCAAGGTCTGGAAAACAGCCCATAAGGAGCGTGCAAATAACAATAAGACAGATACTTAAAAATATTTTTTTATTTTTAAGCACCAACATATGTAGGCCACCATTTTTCAAATACTGATAGACCAACTTGTAGCATTGCTAGCAAAACGAAAATTAACACGAAACCAACAATTGCATTCTTTAATGCTTTCTTTGTCTTATCATGTTCTTGTGGTTCGTCAGCTCTTGCATACTTAACACCTAATAAAATACAGTAAATTGCACCGATTGAACCAACAACGGCTAATAATACTGGAACTAATGTGTCGCATATGTCAAGAATTGGCTTTACGATCTTCTCTAAATCGCCTTGAGACATTGATGCTGCTAAAATATTGTAAAACATCTTTTCTATCCTCCTGTAAAATGTTTTTTCTTTTATATTTTTTTTATTTTATTATTCTATTCTCGAACGTTTACGGAATAGAAGTCCTAAGAATAATCCTATACTTACTGCAACTATACAAACTATAATAAGTACACTAGTTGCAACGTTTGCTGTATAAACTCTTGTAAATTCAACCTCAGATACACCACCTGCTTCATTTACAACTACAATTCTATAATTTCCTTTTTCTGTAATTGTAGGTACATCTGATACTGTCACTGCAGTAATTGTATTTATAAGAGCGCCATCTTTATAAATATATATTGTATCGCCAGATTTATAACCAGATACTGTTACATTAGATTTTGTTGTTTCACCAGCATTTACGCCATCTAAAACAATATTTGGTACTGTCTTATCTATTGTTATTGTGAAGTTTGATGATTGACCTGTTATAGAAGATAACATTACAACACTATACTCACCACTTTCTTCAAACTTCATGTAATCATTATTTTCTAAGTTTTCTACTGCTTCAAGCCAATCAACTTTACCACCACCAGCGTCATATGTAATTTCAGTTATTCTAAATCCATATGGTGTTGTGTATTCAAACTCTATTAATTCATGGCTAACTATATAGAAACAGAAATAATCTTGATTACCTATTGAATCTTTTACTACAATTTCCCACTTACCACTTCCAGTAAAAATTGTAGAATCATAATTTGAAACTTCAGCACCATTATGATAAACAGAACTAATCTCTACAACATCTCCGTTAAGTGAAGTAAAGTAAACTGTAGAATTATTAGTAATTTCACCACTTACTAATTTATTATCTGTACTTCCAACATATAAGCAGAAATCTGCTACGCTATCTCTCTTTATTGAATAGTTAACATTGTTACCTGCTATATCCGAAATAGAGATAATATAACTTCCATCTCTTGAGTATTTTTCACCACTTGTATATACGCCTAATGATTCACCATTTAAAGAAATTTGTGCGGTACAATTTGAATCAAAAGTTACTGATACTGGATCTTTTGTAACACCATCTACAACCATCATCTCGCTTGTTGAGAATTCTATTGTAGTTCTATATAAAACACATGTTATGTTATATTCAAATCCATATTCGTCTATGTATTCTATTTTATATTCAAACTTTCCACTATTAGCTTCACTTGGGAATTCTAATGTGTATGGAATATCTTTCTTTTCAGAGTTAACTTTAAACTCATATTTTGAAGCAGTACATGCAAAGTTTATTGTCTTATTACTATAAACAGTCGTTAGTCCATCCATTGAATAATATTCTCTTGCCATGCTTCTTGTAAGTCTTGAAATAGTTAAAGGAGATGTAGATGTATAATTTACAACTTTTGTTGCCTTATTTCCATATATATCTCTAAATACAATTTCATATACGCCATCACCATCATCGCCTACACAAATGTCTTTAAATGAAACTTGCTTTTCAGATAACTTATCTAGAACAATTGTAGTTGCATCATTTAATGTTATAGATACAAACATTGCACTATCTAATACTTTATCCTTATTAAATGAAACTTTTATATTTGTATAACCTTCGCTTACTCTTAAGGCTTTACTATTAAATCCATCAAGCCAGTTTGAATTGTATTCAAAATCAGTTTGCTTAATATGCGCATATCTTGTTATTTCATTGCCATACTTATCTTTAATAGTAATTGTATAATCACCATCTCCAATTACACTTATTGATACCTTTTCATCAGTATATTCAACATTTGGAGAATAAGCTAAACCATTTCTAGTAACAGTAAATGTAATATCCTTATAAACATTTATTGTTATAGAATTATTTGAATATAAGTCGTTTTCATAATCTGTTGAATAAGATGCCTTTTCGCCATCTAAGTATTCTACACTTCCTACAACTAATATGTTTACGCTATATAAAACTTTTATTGAGCTACAATTACCATATTTGTTAAATGCTTCAATGACATAGAAACCTTGATTACTACATGTATAAGATTCTTCATACCCATCAAAATTTCTTAATAATAAAGCAATTAAATTTTCATATATATTGTCATAATCATCAGTTTCAGAATAATACACAGCTGCTGATTTAATATCATCAGTTAATGTAAATGTACAATCTTTATTTATATATAATGTATCTGAAAGTTCATGCGTTTCACCATTTAAGGTATATGTTAAATAAGATTTTTCATCAGATATTTCAGTAGATGTATACATGCAATCTACTGCAGAATTTGAAGAAACACGCATATTTATTGTTAATTTATTAACTTTTCCTTCTTCTTCCTCGTTAAGTGAAACTGCTATATAAACTCTACCATCTTCTAAATAAGCTTTAACAACACCTGATTCATATTCCTTTATAACAACGCCTGTGCTTGTTAATTTATCGCTTATTACTACATCTTCAGCACTTGTTATTAAATTTGAAGAATCATCACTAGCAATCTTATAAATTGTACGAATTAAATTTTCTCCATTTGTTGTAAGTTTATAGTATTCACCTTCAACTATAAATGCAAATACGCCACTTCCCTCAACTGATGCAATTACATTTTTATTACCATAATCTGAACTTACTGCAACATCATCAACTAAGATTTCTGTATATTTAGATTTACCAATACTAAAGTTGAATGAAGAAACATTTCCAAGTTTATCGGTTGCGGAAATTACATAGCTTCCTTCTTTGCTTAAAGATATTATTGAAACATCTTCAGCAACCTCAGTTACTGTACCATTATATGAGTATGACCATTTATATATACCAGATAAATCTGAAACACTAATTCTAACGATACTTCCACTTACAATCTCACCTGCTGCAATTGTTTGTGTTACTATATCTGTTTGAGTAAATGAAACATCAGTTAAGTTTATAATATCGCCAACTTTCGCTGTAGCTTTAATTGACTCAAAGTATTCGTTAAACTTATCTTCATCTTCATCGTTATATGAATATTTTGTTCTATTTGTTGTTGCTGAGATAGTTGGGGCTGATACATCAGATTTTCCAGTAAATGTAACAAATACATCACTATAGTCTTCATAATATATCTTAACTTGCCAATTATCTTTTTCATTAATAGATACTTCATTATAAGTTCCAGTATGTCTTAATGTTCCACTTCCAGATAAGAACTCATACTTATAGTTTTCACCAGTTGGATAACGGAAACTTACACTTCCTGTACTTGTAATTAAATAACTATTTGTTCCAAGCTTTGTCTTAATGAAACCTAATTGAGATGTTGACGTTTCATCAAACTTAGTTATATTTCCATTTAAATCAAAATACCAAGTTACTTGAGGTATTTCTCTAATTAAAGTTGTTGTTTGTTCATAAATATTTCCAAACAAGTCTTCAACATAGAATCTATATTCACCACCATCATAGAAAGTAACTTTATTGCTCTTTAGTGAATCCATATTATCTAGAACTAGTACGTTGTCTAAATAAATTTCAAATCTATAAACATCATCTCTTGAATATGTACAACTAAATTGAACATATTTATTTTTCTCATTTGTATAAGAACATGAACTTTGTAAATCAGCAGAACTAATTCTTAAAACAAAACTATAATTATTTCCAGATCTATCATATACTTGAAGGCTATATCTTCCCTCATCTAAAACAACTCCGCCAAGTTCACTTGCAAGGTATGCACCCTTATAAACACCACCTGATGTAAATAAAGCAACGTATGCATATTCATCGGCATCATTTAAAGAACTAAATGCAAAGGACTTAACATTTAGTGTTGCCCCTCTACTTGCATACTCTTCATTTATAACCATTGAAGTTGTTCCACTATTATTGTCATAGTAAATATTTAATTCTGGAGATGAATTATCTATATAAACTGTATATTTTCTAGCACCATTTACATCTCTTTCAATAATGTCATATAAACCTGTGCCATTAATTACATCTTTAAGGTAATATGTACCTGTTACACTTACCTTTTCATAAGTACTTCCTGTATGTTTTTTAAAGTAAATAATTGTGTAATCACTAGCAGTCAATTTTTGCACAGCAATTGGATATTCATTACTTGATTCATCTACATAATATGGAGAGTAAATATCACTATCTCCAACATATGTAACTGGAGATTTAAATGCTGTTCCTCTTTTATTTACATCAATAGATAATGCAGTTGCATGAATACGAGATTCATCTATTGTAGGTACACCAACGCTATTTAATCCATCATCACTAGTTAGATAAGAATAACTTCCCTTATTTACAATTTTATTTACAACTGAATCAATTGCAGAACGTAAATTTGAAGAGAATGCTCTTGTATTAATTTCAGTTTCTGTACTTGTGCTATAGAAATAGTAATTCCAGTTTTTAGAATCAGATTGTTGATCCCAAGAAGCAGATTTATAACAAATCCATGTTTGGCCAACCTCAGCAACCATTGTCTCATTTTGAGCTTTCTTAAATACTTCACTATAGCCACCATTTAATGCATTTGCAATTGTACTTGTTACGGTGCATAACGAAATGTCTTGCATTTCCATAAAGTAGTAATAATCGTAAGCTCTATCTTTAGATGAAAATACAAGTGATAGGTTTTTACTATCGTTATAATTTTCACTTGTTGCAACTGTATTATTTTCAGATAGCCAATAATATTTAACATCACTAACTACCCAAATTTTATTTATAAGTAGTCTATTATTTTCAATTTCACTATAGCCTGCAACATTATCTCCATCTCCTACAATGTAGAATGAGAATGTTTCAGATAATTTTGAATCCCCACTTAATCTAAATGAATAATATCCACCACTTGTGCCTTTATACTTCATCGTATAAACATGTCTTAAGTCAGCGTCAGCACCTTCAGTTGTATCTTCACATGTAAAATAGTCACTAAATGTTGAAGTTATATCTTCATCACCTTTGTACATCGAATCTAAAGTGATAGCAGATGTAGATGATAATAACTTAAATGTAAGAGTAAAATTGCTAGCTAAGTAACTATTTATATATAAGCTTTCAGTATCATTTACAGTAGTTGAAGAACTTGTATCAATTGTCTCATAAACAGTATAAGGTGTTCCAGATATTGTCATATTTAATGAGCAGCGATCTGATGTATCAAATAGATATGATTCATTTATTTCATATGTATATTGGTTTCCTGCCGTATCATATGTTGTAAATTTAAAATAGAATCTCTTACTTTCATTATCATTCATTGAAAGCCCATCAACAGCACTTACATTTAACGTTGCTGTAGATAAATTAGTATTACTATCATATGTAAATGAACTTAATGTACCAATAGGAGATGTACTTCCAGATAATTTATATACTTCTTTTTGAGTCCATGATGTTTGGCCAAGTAATCTATAGTATATATAAATCTCGCTTAAGTCCGTAGTTTCCCCTTCAATACTAATTACAAAGTCTCTACTAGAAACTGCAGCATTTACTTCTCCAAGCGTAATTGAAGAGATTGTCGGCGGCGTATTATCAAAACTTAAAACTTTATTCACATAACCTAAAGTTTCCTTACCGTAAGCTGATTTTGCCTTGTAGTAAAGATAATAATTTCCATTAAACTTTTCTCCTGTAATTGTAAGTGATGTTGGGGTTATAGTTTCGCAATTATCATAACTTTCTGGAACATAAGTTTCAGGATCTTGTACATCATCAGCATTTACCCATGTGTAGTAAAGCTTAGAACCTTTATTTTCCATATCAGATACTGTAACGTTTACTGTATGTGACATTGCTGTTTCTGAATAATTTGTAACTATCTTTGTTGAAACACTAGGTTCACGTAAATCTATACTTGTATCAAAAGTTAATCCATCACCTTTTGTAAAAGAGCTAACATCAACTGCATTATTCTTTAGATTAAAGTTATAAGCATAATCATATACATTTGAAGTAAATGTTGAACTAAATGTATCATAAGCTCTAAATTTAATTGAAGATATCTTTGTTATTTTATATGCTGCTAAATTTTCATATTGAGATAAGTCGCAATCAAAATATAAAGTATCGGAACCTTCACCACCTGCATATTTAAATTCAAGTGGAGTTTTTCCATTATTATTTGCATAAGCAGTAAGAGATAAACCACTCTTATCTGTCAAATCTGTTGGGAAATGAACAGGTTCAGAAAAACGAATAGTAATACGCAAAGTTTTATTATCTGTTGAAGTAATTTCATCAAATAATGTATTTGTTATCTTTGGTGAGTTTATATCATATAATTCACTATCTAATCTAAAATATTCAAAATTCATTTTCCAGGTAGAATCTCTTGAAACTTTTAATGTGAAATCCTCTGAGTTGCTTTTATAAACTTTACCTGTTACTGATGGGAAATCATAAGATTCTCTTGAATAATATGAATAAGCATGATTATACATAGGATCTAATGTGTTATATACTTGATATCCCGTATGGTTGTTTAACCAATTTTTTGCATTATTTGTTAAATAATATCTATATTCATCATTATTATTATGAGCATACTTATTTTCACCAAATAGAATTGGAGCGCCATCGCTTCTTGGATCATAATACTCTGAATAGAATACAGAAGTATCTTCACTATCTAACATATTAAGTACTGCTGGTGTCTCAATTGTACACCATCCACTTTCTGATATAACCGCAGAACCACCATAATAAATATCTGCCCAATCAGTTTTATAATATTTTACTACATATCCACTTGATACAAATCTATTAAATGATTGCTCAAAACTATAGTATGAATCATTATCTACTGAAAAACCTATATATGATGTTGGTGTTTGGTAGTAAACTCCATTACTTCCAATCCAAATAGAAGAAAAACTACTTCCGTTTAAGTAATCATCAAAATATAGACCATTTTTACCACTTAATGTAGAGTATTTATAATCATATTCCGTTTGAACTCGACAAGTATAACTACTCTTTCCACTTGTGCTTCTATTTAAATCATTATATATTACATAATCACAACCGCTATCAGTTGTTATATTACAAAGTACTATTTCAAACACTCTAGTTAAACCATATGCTTGATTACTAGTAATTAAATTTGAAGCATTTGTTTGATATGTTTGAATACTAAAATATTGAGTTGAATCTTTTGTTGATGTTGTTGTTATATGGTAATCATTAGATTTAGCCTCATAATCACCAAGAGACTCTATAGCACTCATATCTCTTGTTTTTAAAGAGAAACTTATGCCATCATTTTTCTTTGAGATATTAACTCCAACAGTAATTTTACCTGAACTATCTGGAATAAGATTTCCACTTTCATCTACACTGTTTTCTGAGAAAAATACAATTCCCATTGTAGTTTCATCTATTGCACTTGCAGCACTAACACTATCTGTATTAGCGAAAACTGATACAAAACAAAGATTTAATATAAGTACGGCTATAACCGCTATTTTAGAAAAAGCATTTTTCATTTTCATTTATTTTACCTTTGTCTAAGACAAGCCCTCCAATCTATCAAATATTTCGTTTTCAGTAAGATCTGGATGTTCTTTCTTAAACTTCATAAATCTATCAAACAATTGAGTATCACGAGCTAGATCCTCTTTATTTTGATTCTCTAGACCTTCTTTCTTGTTTTGAGTTAATTTAACTCCTTTATTTTTAACAGCTACTTCTTTTTGTTTTCCAAAGACTAAACTGTTTCTCTTGCTTATATCATAAAAGATAGCTTGTTCATCAAAATATCTTTCATTTAAAAACTCTGTATTCATTGTACCCATTTTATATAAAGGAACCTTAAAACTAGGGGTAAAATAACTCTTAAATGGATAATTACCAAATGTTACTATAATTGAGTGACCTATATCTGAACCATGATTAAGTCTTTGAAGTTCAGATGGATAAATAAGAGGTCTAACTTGAGTTTGAGTTGAAACATTTATAGATTTATCCATGTCACTACCACTTGTAGATCTTGTAACAACTGTTATATTTCCACAAAGTTCAGAGAATTCTTTACATGTTGTCATATCATTAGAACCAATAAACATCTTTACTCCACAGTTACTCTTTACGATATCTGCAACCTTATCTCCATAAACGTTATTTAATTGTGAATATGATTGAACAATCATGTTAAACCAAATCTTACGGCTTCTACCAACTGTTATCATCTTATCGAAGTTTTCAATCTTTGGCATGTTACCAAACTCATCAAGTATATAATAAACATTTCTAGGTAAAGATAAGTCCTCTCTAAGCGAAGCTACCTTTATAAGTTGTTTATATAAATTTAATACAAATATTCCAGCCAAATTATGTCTTGTTGTTTTTTCATCTGGAATCTTTAAGAATAATGCAGTTGGTCTTAAAGCTAAATCTTCAGGTTTAAAATCTGAGGATGATGTTAATCCACAAATACCAGCATCATTAAATAATGTTAATTTTTCATATACAACTGACATATATGAGGCACGTGTTGATTCTGCTGCATCACAAACTTGTTTTGATAATGAGAAAGCTTTAGATAATTGACTTCTTCCTGCAAAATATCTTCTAAGTTCCTTATAATCCTCTGTTGAGTTTTGTAATATCTTAGCCATGTTAAAGAAATTAAACTTTTCTTTAGTCATACCTAAAGCTTCATTTTCACTATCTTCAAGCATAGCTAAAAGAGTAGCAAGTACAATACTTCTTGCACCTTTTTCCCACATAGGATCTCTTTCATTTTCTATTGGAATTAAAACTGATACTAAGTCATTTAAATCTTCATAAACTTCATCATAAGTTTTTCTCTTGAAAACTTTAATTGCATTTACAAGGTCTTGATATTCAGCATAAGCTTTTCCCTCAAATTCATACCAAGAATCCTTACCTTCAAAACTTTCCTTTTTGCTTCCTAAAGGTTTGTCTTTTGGTAATTTATCTTTGTGTAAATAAACATTGTTATGAGCCTCTGCATATTTTCTATAACTATCCCATATATCATCAAGTGGATTCCATCTATATGATGAATATGTATCTCTTAAATCAATAACTTTTACATCATATCCCCTTTCTTGAAGATATTTAGAATGAAGTGCAAATAATTCTCCCTTAGGGTCTGTCATTACCATAGAAGAACCAGCGTTTGTAGAAGCTAATATTTGAATCATTGGACTTACAAATGTTGTTGTCTTACCAGAACCTGTTGCACCAATGATAATTGAGTGACAAGGAGAATTAAACATAATAGTTTCATCTTTACCTTTTCTATTCATTTGTGCCATTACAGGAATACCATCTTTATTTACACTATCTAATTTTGTGTAAGAATATTTCTTAAAATTCTTTTCTTTTTCTTCTTGGTTCATCCAACGTGAATTTTCAAGGTTTGCTTCAATACTCTTTATTTTTCCTTGTCCAATAAGGCCAGAAGTTCTTACAAATCTTAAGATGTCTCTATCAAATACACCACAATATAGAGCGACAAAAGCAATTAAAAATGCAAGAGCTATACCATAGAACATAAAGTCTACATTAATTATAGATTTAATACTTTCCACCCATGCTATTTGGTCCATTTTCCAATCACTTATAATAATTGAATATAAAATGTATGCAAGCAAACTTGATACTAAGAAAGAAACTGACAAGAAGAATAACCATTCTTGAGCTTTTCCACTACAAAACTTGTTTGAGAAAAATACATTTGAAAATAGCATTAAATATACAAATAAGAAAATCTCGTATCTTAGATAATCACCAAAATTAACTGAAGTTCTAAGTATAGCAAATACTACTATATTTGATATAACTAGATTAACTAATGCGATAATACCTATAGACTCTAATTTTTTCTTCATACACTTGCCTCCTTTGTTATCTTAAAGGATTTTACTATAGGTTTTAATTCGTTATAGTTTTCGTTATTTTGATCCGTAAATTCTATCATAACAAAGTAATCACCCTCATCAGTTACACCAGTTACTGGGTTCCCTTCGTTGTCTGTTATGTAATTATATTTGCCATTTTCATCCAAAGCTGGCTTTTCAGTGAAATATGAAAGTTTCACTCCTAATTTATTTCCACTTAAATCAGAAGGAATATTATTAACAGTTACACTTATTTTCTCTCCTGTATATTTATAATCATCAACTGAAACATCATCTACATTATAATCTATTTTATTAATTATTAATGTTGCAGTTAATTCACTATCTACATAATAATTTTCATCTTTACTCCAAAGCTGAACAGTATACACATAAGTTCCATAATCAGTAACCGATTGAGCATAAATAGGTGAATTATCTTCATCATATGATTCTATAATTTCTTTTCCATCTTTTGTATAATAACTATACAAAATGTATAAGTCGCTTGGAAGATCTTTAGAACCATCTAGCATATATGGAGTAAGAGTTTGAGGTTTTCCATTATAATCCACTTCCTTACTATCCATTGAAATTATACTTGTATCATAGATTGCTTGATCAATAATTAACTGAGCATGCATATCAGGAATATCTTCGTAATTTACATCATTTGAATAAAATTTTGCCGTAAAATAATATGTATCAGCATCAACTAATTTACTGCCTGTTATATCAGTGTATTTATCATTTTTATACATTCCTACTTGATATTCTACTCTAACATTTGATGGGCAATTAGAAACTTGCAATGTATGTTCCTTTCCATCATATGTTATTTTTTCACTGCTAAATGTTAAATTCTCAGTATTATATTTTTTCTTATTTATAGTCATTTTAGCAGTCATATCTGGAATTTGTTTATAGTTGTTTCCATCAAATGAAAAACAAGCTTTAACATCATAAGTGCCAGCATTTGTTTTTTTATTGTTATTATCCGGGTATGTTACAGTTACACCACTTGGTAAATCCCCTGTAATTACTGTTGAATGCTCTTTCCCATCATATTCAAAAGTAGTATCTATAAATGAGACATTTGACATATCGTACTCTGCTTGATTAATAACAACTGTTGCTGTTAATGTTTGTGTAATATAGTTTCTTCTTGAAACGATAGCTGTAACTTCATAAGTTCCAGCATTTAAAAAACTATTCCCAGATGGGTAGTAAACTGTAGTTCCTTCAGGATAATTATTAACAACTTCTGCTGTTACATATGAGCCTGAATATGTTGTTTCTATATCATTAAATTTCAAATCTGTAAACTCATATAAACAAACCTTTAAGTTAAGTTCACAAGTTAAACCACCATAGTTAATAGTTAAAGTTTTATCTCCATCTGAAAAAACTTTTAAATAATCCTCAGAAGATAGCATATCTTTTGTTAATTCAACTTTTTTAACTTCTCCTGTATCGTATGTTGCTTCAACCATATAATTTGAGAAATCAAAATTACCTGCCAATATTTCTGTATCACCACTTATAGTAATGGAAACTAAATTTTCTGACGAACAAGCGTTCAAAAAAATAATACTAGTAACAAATAGCACACATAGAATAAAAATATACAAAATCGAGCATCTTTTTTTACTCATTTATTCCTTTTTCAAATTATGTGCTTAATCATAAATTTTAGCTTTTACAAATTGAGCACTATAATACATTTTATGTGATACCACTTTTACGAAATTTTATCAACTATTATTACATAATAAAGTTTCAAAAAACATAGTTTTAGACAATAAAAGAATAAAATTTGGCATAAAAAATTTACAATTATTTTAATGGTCAAATTTACAATTTAAATATTCTTCAATTGTATATACTTTCAAATAAGCATCTTGTATTAGCATATCTGGATACAATGGTTGTAATGCCCTAACAAAATTTTTAGATACACAAGTTAAATGATACTCAAGATTTGTAAAATAATTATAATCTTCCGGTATGTTTTCTAATTCATCTTCACCCCAATATTCACTTGGATCATATTTTTTTAATGATGGAAACCACATAAGGGCCGATTTAGGATAATTATCTAAAGATATTTGTTCATTTAGTTTTTCTGCTTTTTTATAAATTTTACTTATTTCCTTATAGCAATCCTCTACATTCATTGGTTCTTTTGTAACAAAAAATATATCTCTCATTTTATTTTTCCTTTACTCACATTATTAGTGGTCAAACTTACAATTTAAATATTCTTCAATTTTATATACTTTCAAATAAGCATCTTGTATCAGCATATCTGGATACAATGTTTGTAAAGCTCTAACAAAGTTTTTAGTTACACACGTTAAATGATAATTTAAGGTTGTAAAATAATTATAATCTTTTGGTATATCTTTTAACTGATCCTCACCCCAATATTCACTAGGATCATATTTTTTAATGATGGAAACCACATAAAAGCAGACTTTGGAGCACCTAAAATACTAATTTCATCATCATATTTTTTTGCCTTTTTATAAACTTTACTTATTTCCTTATAGCAATCATCTATATTCATTGGTTCTTTTGTAACAAAAAATATATCTCTCATTATTGTATCTCCTTTACTTTTCTTATTAATTCATCTAACGTTTTACTTATGTTAAATCCATCTTTGGTATATTGATAAGTTCTAATTCTATTTAAATCCGGAGCAAAAATAAAATATTGTACCCCATGAAACTTTGTATACTTTAGCTGTGCCAAAAATTGTTTCTCCCTCTTTACTACATCGCCTGACTTTACTTCTATTATGCATTTTTTAGTAATTATGTCAAACTCCCTATTTGCTCCTATGTTTGCATCAAACAAATACTCATTTACTCCTATAACTACACCGGGCATAGCTTTTTCTAAAGCTAAATATACATCAAACACATAAGCATCATCACTTTTTTCTGCTTTTTCATAAAGTTCTTGTCGTCGCTTTTATTCTTTACGTCTTCTTATTTCTTTTTTAGTAAATGCAGGTGGCGTAAAATCAAAATAGTTATTTTTACAGTATCTACCTTTTGAATCATAATTCTGAAGTTTTCCACCTGCTCCTATCTTTTTCATAGCCTTTTCTCCTTAAAATAAATTTTTGTCATAAATATTATGTTCTTCGTTATGAACCAAAAGAAGGACATTTTCTCATACACTACTGGACAAAAATGTCCGATTTGGTAAAATCAATATAAAGGTAGGTGAAAAATGTTTATTTCAGATGAAAACTTTAGAAAAAATGTAGGTAAACGACTTAGAATATTAAGAAAAGAAAAACAATATACAATAGATAATGTTATAGAAAAATTACAAAATAAACATTATTTAATAATTGACGAAAGAACTATTAGACGATATGAACAAGGAAAATGTTCCCCAAAAATCGATTTTCTAGTTGCTCTAGCTGATTTATATAATGTTTCACTTGATTATCTAATTCTTAATAAAGAGACATCTGATGACAACCTATATACCTGGGAAGCATCATTTAAAAGACTAAATAGACTTATGTTTTCACTTGTTATTATTCCTAAAAAAATCAAAAATCCAAATTTACCCAATGGTGAAGAATATATTTTTGAGTGTTTAGATAAGGAAACACAAATATACTTAAATAGACTTAATGATAATTTTGAAAATAAAAATTATTGTGTAGATATAAGAGACGAAGATCCAACAATTAGCATAAAAGATTTTGATAAATTAATTCAAAATTTCAGAAATTATGAAGACTCCCTATTTCCATCAATAGAAAGACTTAATAAACTATTAGTTTACAATGGAGAGGATCCTAAAGAATACGAAAATGAATATAAAACAAAATTTAAAAATAAAATAAAAAATCAAAAAAAGTAGTTTTTTCTTTAGAAAGTCTTTATTTTATTCATTATTCATAGTTCTAATGGTCAAACTTACAACTTAAATATTCTTCAATTGTATATACTTTTAGATAATCATCTTGTATTAGCATATCTGGATACAATGGTTGTAAAGCCCTAACAAAATTTTTAGATACACACGTTAGATGATATTCAAGATTTGTAAAATAATTATAATCATCAGGTATATTTTCCAATTCATCTTCACCCCAATATTCACTTGGGTCATATTTTTTTAATGAAGGAAACCACATATATGCTGATTTTGGAGCTCCATATAAACTAATTTTACAATTGCTTTTTTCGCTTTTTTTATAAACTTTCTTTATTTCTATATAACAATCATCTAAAATCATTGGTTCTTTTGTAACAAAAAATATATCTCTCATTATTGTATCTCCTTTACTTTTCTTATTAATTCATCTAACGTTTTACTTATGTTAAATCCATCTTTGGTATATTGATAAGTTCTAATTCTATTTAAATCCGGAGCAAAAATAAAATATTGTACCCCATGAAACTTTGTATACTTTAGCTGTGCCAAAAATTGTTTCTCCCTCTTTACTACATCGCCTGACTTTACTTCTATTATGCATTTTTTAGTAATTATGTCAAACTCCCTTTTATCTTTAATATTTTCATCGTATAAATATTCATTTACACCTATAACCACACCAGGCATTGCTTTTTCTAAAGCTAAATACACATCAAATACATAAGCATCATCACTATTTTTTGCTTTTTCATAAAGTTCTTGCCGACGTTTTTCTTCTTTACGTCTTCTTATTTCTTTTTTAGTAAATGCAGGTGGCGTAAAATCAAAATAGTTATTTTTACAATATCTACCTTTTGAATCATAATTCTGAAGCTTTCCACCTGCTCCTATCTTTTTCATAATATTCCCTCCTTATAAAGTGAGATTTTTGTATACCTACATTTTGATATATAAGACACTCTTTAAGAAGGGCATAAACAAGAACACAACCGGACAAGATTGTCCGGTTGTAAAATAATTCCTCTAGTAATTTATTATTTCATTTATTAATCATTATTTAATGATCAAACTTACAATTTAAATATTCTTCGATGGTATATACTACATAATCATCATCTTGTATAAGCATATCTGGATATAGAGGCTGTAATGCCTTAACAAAATTTTTAGACACACAAGATAAATGATATTCTAAATTTGTAAAATAATTATAATCATCTGGTATATTTTCTAATTCATCCTCTTCCCAAAACTCATCTGGGTCATATTTTTTTAATGATGGAAACCACATATATGCTGATTTCGGAGCTGACTTATCTAAACATATAACACCAATACCCGTATCGGCAGATTTATAAACTTTCTTTATAGCTTCAAAGCAATCTTCTAAAACCATTGGTTCTTTTGTAACAAAAAATATATCTCTCATTATTGCATCTCCTTTAGTTTTCTAATTAACTCATCTAATGTTTTACTTACATTAATTCCATTTTTCTCATATTCATACTTCCTTGCTCTAGTAATAGTAGGCGAATATAAAAAATGTTTTAACTTATGCGAATTGGCATATTTTAATTGTGCTAATAATTGTTTTTCTTTCTTTGCAGCCTTTTCTGACTTTACTTCTATTATGCATTTTTTAGTGATTATGTCAAATTCACGGGGTTTACCTATATTTTCATCTAATCTATATTCATTTACGCCTATAACAACACCCGGCATTGCTTTTTCTAAAGTTAAGTACACATCAAACACATAAGCATCATCACTATTTTTTGCTTTTTCATAAAGTTCTTGCCGACGTTTTTCTTCTTTACGTCTTCTTATTTCTTTTTTAGTAAATGCAGGTGGCGTAAAATCAAAATAGTTATTTTTACAATATCTACCTTTTGAATCATAATTCTGAAGCTTTCCACCTGCTCCTATCTTTTTCATAATATTCCCTCCTTATAAAGTGAGATTTTTGTATACCTACATTTTGATATATAAGACACTCTTTAAGAAGGGCATAAACAAGAACACAACCGGACAAGATTGTCCGGTTGTAAAATAATTCCTCTAGTAATTTATTATTTCATTTATTAATCATTATTTAATGATCAAACTTACAATTTAAATATTCGTCGATAGTATATACCTTAGAATCATCATCTTGTATTAACATATCTGGATACAAAGGCTGTAAAGCCCTAACAAAATTTTTAGTCACACACGTTAGATGATAATTTAATGTTGTAAAATAATTATAATCATCAGGCACATCTTTCAAATCATCCTCTTCCCAAACCTCACCTGGTTCGTATTTTTTTAATGATGGAAACCACATATATGCTGATTTTGGAGCTGACTTATCTAAACATATAACACCAATACCAGTATCGGCAGATTTATAAACTTTCTTTATAGCTTCAAAGCAATCTTCTAAAACCATTGGTTCTTTTGTAACAAAAAATATATCTCTCATTATTGCATCTCCTTTACTTTTCTTACTAATTCATCTAATGTTTTACTTACATCAATTCCATTTTTCTCATATTCATATTTTGCCACTCTAGTGATAGTTGGAGAATACAAGAAATGTTTTATCTTATGTAAATTAGTATATCTAAGTTGAGCTAGTAATTGACTTTCACATTTAACAGCTTTAGACTTTACTTCTATTATGCATTTTTTAGTAATTATGTCAAATTCACGAGGTTTACCTATATTTTCATCTAACAATTTTTCATTTACACCAATAACAACACCAGGAATGGCTTTTTCTAAAGCTAAATATACATCAAATATATAAGCATCATCACTGCATTTTGCTTTTTCATAAAGTTCTTGCCGACGTTTTTCTTCTTTACGCCTTCTTATTTCTTTTTTAGTAAATGCAGGTGGCGTAAAATCAAAATAGTTATTTTTACAATATCTACCTTTTGAATCATAATTCTGAAGCTTTCCACCTGCTCCTATCTTTTTCATAATATTCCCTCCTTATAAAGTGAGATTTTTGTATACCTACATTTTGATATATAAGACACTCTTTAAGAAGGGCATAAAGAAGAACACAACCGGACAAAATTGTCCGGTTGTGAACTTAATATTATTATTCTAATTATTTATTAATAATTAATAAAACGCTACCATCTATTACATCAAAAGATACTTTATTATTTAATGCTTTATTGGAAATAGCTCTACCGCCTAAATAAGATAGTAATTTAAGATTATTTATTGGATATTTACACCCTATCCCGTTATCTATAATGGCAGTACCATCAAATGGAAAAATAGAAAACTCTTGATTAATATTCATGTCAAAAGAATACTTACCTTTCTTTAAATATAAGATTCTACAATCCCTATCCTCTCCCACTACTCTTAATCCTAGTTTATCACCATAGGCTAAAAGAGAAATATTAGCTAATTGATGATCAATTCTTCCAGATGTTATTCCATATATAGTAATTTCATTAAAGCCGTTATCTTTGGCCCAATCAATACAAGCTTCACCATCTGTATTATCTTTTTCCACATTTAGTTTTATTATCTTTAAATTTTCTGGAGCATTTGATGAATCAAAATCTCCAATAACTATTGTAGGAGTTTTATTTTGCTCTAATGCAAGAATATATCCCCTATCTGCTGCGATAATTACATCTTCTTTAATATCTGCAATTGGTGCTTGTGAATTTAGTACTATTGCGGCTTTCATTGATTTAATTCCCCTGTTTTTTTATTTTTCATTGGTATTTGTGCAATTATTATTGCTATAAACATAATTCCACATCCAAGCCATTGTTGCCAAGATAAATTTTCTTTTAATATAATCCAACCTGCTATTGCTGAAATAGTAGACTCAAGACTCATAATAAGCGAAGCGAGCGTTGGATTTGTATGTTTTTGACCTACAACTTGTAATGTATATGCAACTCCAGAAGACATTATTCCTGAATACAAGATTTGAACATAACAAGATTTTATAGTTTCTATTTCTGGTTTTTCAAATATAAACATTGCTATAAGACTTATCAAGCCAGTTACTGTAAACTCAATACAAGCCATAGCAACACAATCAACCTTAATTGCAAAATAATCTACAGCACTTATTTGAAAAGTAAAGAATATTGCACATAAAAAAACATAAACTTCATACTTTGTTATTGCAAAACTTTCCCCTACCATGCATAAAAAATACATTCCAACAAGAGCAACAGGCACTGCAATAAAGACAAATATAGAACATTTCTTTTTAAAACATAATCCAAGTAATGGCACAAAAATAATATATAAGGCAGTAATAAATCCTGTTTTCCCAGATGATAATCCTTCAACTCCAAATTGTTGAAAACTTGATGCTATACACAAAAACAATCCACAAACTATACCACCTATTATTGTATTTTTATTATAGATTTTCTTTTCATCTACACTAAGCATACTATAACTACCATTCTTTCTTGTCCTTATAAAAATTACAAAAGGTATTAAAACAATAGCTCCTAATAAATATCTAATTCCATTAAATGTAAAAGCACCTAAATTATATGAGGCAGCAGACCTTTGAGAAACAAAGGCAACACCCCAAATAATTGCGGTAATAAATAGCAATATAGGTCCTTTTATATTATTTTTCATATTCAAAATTATATAATATAATTTTTTCTTTATACAACTAAAAAACCATGAACATTTCGCTCATGGTTTTTTGTTTTCTTATAAACTTAAAATACTCTATTCTTTAAGTTAATTCTCAACAACTTTAGTCACTATAATCCCAGTGAATGTATTGTGTATCACGTGGTTGATCTACATCGATACCACTCCATGTAGTTTCCCAATTTGAAGTAGAGGATTCAGATTTTTTAATATTAATTACTAAATCTGATTTACAACTACAAAATACATAATCGCCCATATAATTCACACTTGTTGGAATGGTTATAGTAGTTAAAGCCGTACAGCCTTTAAAAACTTCTCTTTCAATTTCTGTTATACCATCTTCAAGTGTAACACTACTAAGGTTTTCACAACTCAAAAAAGCAAACTGGTCAATTTTAAGTACATTACCAGGAATTGTAATACTTGTAAGAACAGTAAGCCTAAATGCACGTTTACCAATACTTGTTACACCTGTTCCAATTGAAACACTTGAAAGTTTAGTACAACCATCAAAGGCTTCATCTCCAATTTTTGTTACACTATCAGGAATAACAATACTTTCTATACCAGAATGATAAAAAGCAGAATCTCCAATTTTTGTTACACTACTTGGAATAGTTACACTAGCTAAAGCTGAACATTCATCAAATAAATCATCTTCAATAGTTGTAACGCCGTTTGGAATAATTATACTTGTTAAAGCAGAACAACCATCAAATGCTCCACTTCCAATAGCCGTTACGCCACTTGGAATGGTTATAGATGTCATTTGTTCACAACCATAAAAAGCCCAACCACCAATAATTTTTGTATCAGCATTTATACTATAAGTAGTTTGAGAGTCACTTTCTGCCTCCACAAGTAAATAATGTGAATTACCATTATAGCCAAAATATTTTAATCCATTTTCTGTAATGCAATTGTTAGTATACACTGGTGTTGATAAAAATGCCCCACTTTCTATGTTTGTTAAAGTATTTGGAAGAGTTAAATTTGTAAGACTTGTACAACTCAAAAATGCCTGTTTTTCTATACACCTTACTCCATTTTCAATATTAACAGTAGTTAATCCTGTACAATTAGAGAATGAATAAAAACCAATTGTGTCAACATTACCAGGAATTGTAATACTTGTAAGTGAAGAACAATTATCAAACGCATACCAACCAATTTCTTTTAATCCTGTACCTAAAGTAACACTCTCAAGACCTGTACAGTTTGCAAATGCTTCACTATCAATAATTTTTATACTATTTGGTATAACAACACTCTTTATTGTTGTTTTATCCTTAAATATTGCTTCATCTATCTCTGTAACATCTTTTCCGTTATATTTTGATGGGAATACTATTGCAGTAGAAGATCCCGTATAACCAGTTACTTTATATGTACCATCAGCAAGTGCTACAAGAGTAAAATCTTTAGCAGCTGTATTATCATAGCCACCTGTTTCACCGCCGCCAGTTGATCCTCCAGTTTCTCCGCCAGTTGATCCTCCAGTTTCTCCACCAGTTGAACCACCAGTTTCTCCACCACTTATTGTAGTGTTTCCACCATTATTACTATTTCCACTACTTTTATTTGCTCCAACTACTGCACATGGAACAATAATAGCAATTAGAACAACTACTATTACAGCTGAAATAATAATTAAATTTCTTTTGCCAAGTTTTTTGCAAAATTCAGAAATTTTTACACCAAGATTTGCAAAAAATACTTTAACTTTTTCTAAAAAATCTTTCATATTTTACCTTCCTTTTTATAAGAAATGTTTTATATACTTTACAAAAAGAAGGAAGCCCTAAAGCCTCCTTCCTATAACTCTATTAATTAAGAACCACTTGAGTATTTAGTTCCAAAGAATGCTCCGATACCAATAGAAGCACTATTAATTCCAGTCACTGTTGCAAGCTTACTACAAGCTTGGAAAGCCCCATCTCCAATTGAAGCTAAATTAGAACTAGAGAACTCTATTTTATTTAGTGATTCACATTGATAAAAAGCAGCTATTCCTATAGTTTCAATTGAGTTACCAAAATTTACAGTTTCAATCTTACTACATCCCATGAAAGCACCATAATCTATTGACTTAAAGTTTTGACTAGCAACAAAGTCTAATGCAGTTAGTGCTACACAATTAGCAAAAGACATATTTCCTATAGTATTTAAATTAGACATAGAAATTGTTGTTAATTTTTTACATGACATAAATGCTCTTTCGCCAATAGTTTTTATTGTAGGGATTGTAACAGTTTTTAAAGCTACACAATTACAAAATGCTTGTTCTGGGATATCTACAAGAGGCGATGAAGCACCTGTTGTAAGACTTGTCATTTTATAGTTATATGAAAAAGCACTTGGTGCAATACTTGTTACAGTATCTGGAATAGTAATATCACCTTCTGCTGTTTTTCCATCAACTAAAACATTATTAACTATAACTAATCTTTGATCTGAGTTGGCTCTTTGGACATCAAGCCACTTTGTTTGGTAGAAAGCTAACTTGCCAAAAGAAGTAACAGATGATGGCAATTTTATAGTTGTTAAATTTGTACAACCTGAAAATGCTTTCTCGCTTATGTAAGTTAAGTCTGTAAGGCTAGATAAATCAATTGATTTAATAGTTGTAAGATTTTTAAATGCACCTGCTCCAATTCCTACAATTGTATTCTCTCCTTTAGCTAAAACTACATCTTCTTTTGTTACGTTAGAATAACCTGTAATTTCTTTACCTGAAGCAACGTCAGTAAGTTCAACAGATATACCTGCCATACCAACAGATTCTAAAGATAAATCATTTGAATTTGTAACTTCAGTAATTGAAGTATTAGATTCTTCTTTTACATCTTGAGCAGGACTATCATCCTTTTCAATCACAACAACATTTTCTTCTGTAGATTTTTCTTCTACAATTTCATCTAGCACTGGAGTATTTACTACTTCAGTTATTTCATCTTGGTCTTGTAATTCAAAAACTTGTTGTGTATTGTTTTGAGATGTACATCCTACCATACCCATGCTTATACAAGCTAATAGTAGTACAACTAAAATTAAAGTTTTTTTCATATTTCCTCCAAAACTTATTGTTATATACTAATATTATACTATAATTTTAAAACTAAATAAATATACGTTATGTGTCTATTTATAGTATAATTATGCCAACAACTAGTAAAATTGTAAAAATTATGCAAAATACATACACTGTTGTTTTCCATCCACCTTTAGATAAAGAACCTGCGTATCTAAATCCACATAATATTACAACTAAGGCTAATAAAACATCTTTTACTTTAGTTAAATAACCATTTATTTTACTAATAAAATTAACAAATCCTGCCATAAATTCGACTGAAGCTGTAAAGTGACAAATTATTTGTAATATATAAATTACAACAGCAAGAATTATTGCTATTACGCAAGATAAATTTAAAACAGAATTATTTGAATTTTTAGAATTTTTTGCCATATAATCACCTATCTATTTTATAATTTCTTGATTAATAATATTTCCATCAAGATCTTTTTGATACATCTTATTTCCATCAATTAAAATATAGCCTGCTACACTATTTTCTTTAGGAAGCGCACAAGAACCTGGATTTATAATCCAAATCCCATTTTGTTTTTCCATCATATTTACATGAAAATGTCCATACGCAAGCACATCCCCAACGCTTGATGTTAAATTGTCTTTATTTAGTTTATGTCCGTGTGTACAAGTAATTACAATACCTGAATCTAAAAGTAATTGTGCTTGCTCAACAAATGTGAATTCTGAAATCATTTGATCAACTTCACTATCGCAATTACCCTTTATTACTAAAATTTTATCTTTAATTGAATTTAAAATCTTAGCTACTTCCATTGGAGCATAATCTCTTGGAAATGGATTTCTTGGTCCATGATTATATATATCTCCAAGTAAAACCATTTTATCTGCGCCTTCTTTTATAAAACTTTGTTGAAGTTTTTCTGCGCTATATTTTGATCCATGAATATCTGATGCTATTATTATCTTCATATTAACCTTGAATTAATTTTTCCATGCAAGCTTTCTTTACACAACAAATTAAGATCTTTATAGAAACATCTAAATCTTCATTTGATGTAAATGTTGGAGCTATTCTTAATGTCTTATCATCATCATCTCTTGAGTATGGGAATGCAGCACCAACCTTTGTTAATGTTAAACCTGCATCTTTACAAAGTTCATATACTCTCTTTGCACAACCTGGATAAACATCAAGTGAAATAAAATATCCACCATTAGGATTTGTCCAACTTGCAATATTAGAATCCTTTGCAAATTCCTCAGTAAATGCAGCAATAAACTTATCAAACTTAGGCTTAATAATTTCTCTTTGCTTTTTCATAATGTTTGCAATATTATTCATGTCTTTTAGATAAACATAGTGTATGTATTGAGTTAATTTATCATAAGAGATTGTTTCGTATGTTAAATGAGACATAATATCTTCAAGGTTTCTTGTAGAGGCTCCAATACATCCAACACCAGATCCTGCTAGTGTTATTTTAGATGTTGAAGTGAATTCATAAATTCTATCTTCATTGTTATACTTCTCCGCAATAGTCATAATATTTGCAAGCTTATCTGGAGTATCTGTTAAATCATGAACTGCATAAGCGTTATCCCAGAAAATTCTAAAGTCATTTGCTTTAGTTTTCATTTTTGCTAATCTTTCAACTACTTCATTTGAGTATGTAACACCTGTTGGATTTGCATATTTTGGAACACACCACATACCTTTAATAGATTCATCCATTTGAACTAATTTTTCAACGACATCCATAACTGGACCATCTTCATTCATTGGAACAGAAATCATTTCTATACCAAAATGCTCTGTTATTGCAAAGTGTCTATCATATCCTGGAATTGGACAAATAAATTTTATTTTACCTTCATTCCATGGCTTTCCACCACAAACACCAAATTGTAAATTTCTTTGAACAGTGTCATACATTAAGTTTAATGATGAGTTACCACCAACAATAATATTTTCAGGTTTTAATCCAAGTATTTGACCGAAAATTTCTTTCATTTCAGGAATACCAGAAAGCAAACCATAGTTTCTATAGTTCTTTGGCATGTTTACTAGTTTCTTATCAAGATCTTTAAACATTTCCATACCAATATCTAATTGTTCAGAACATGGTTTACCACGAGAAATATCTACTTTATATCCCATTTTCTTAATTTCTTCGTACTCAACGTTGACCTTGTCTAATAATTGAGCTAACTTTTCTTTACCTAATTCTAAGTAGTTCATATTTTATATCTCCATTTAAAATTTTTTTTTCTCTTATATATTTTCCTCGTCTTTCTTATCCCTAAATATTAATTTAATAGGAGTTCCTTTAAATGTAAACGCTTTTCTTAATACATTTTCTAAATATCTAGAATAACTAAAATGCACAAGTGTTTGATCATTTACAAAGAATATAAAGACTGGAGGATTTGCTTGAGCTTGAGTTACATAGAAAACTCTAAGTCTCTTTCCGTGTGTTGAAGGTGGTTCAACAGCAACAATTGCATCTGCAACAACTTCATTTAATATACTCTTAGATACTTCCTTTGAGTTTTCTTGATATACCTCAAATATAGTATCTAATAATTTATCTACTCTTTGACCAGTTTTTGCTGATATATATACTGGAACAAAATAATCCATAAAATTAAGTTCTTGCTCTAAATAATCATTAAATTTGTTAATTGTAAATGTATCTTTTTCTATTAAGTCCCATTTATTCATAACAATAACTGATGGCTTACCTTGTTCATGAACATAACCGCAAATTTTTGTATCTTGCTCAGTAAACCCATCATAAGAATCTACAACGACAAGTACTACATCAGCTTCTCTAATTGCAGCAAGTGATCTTATTACTGAATATTGTTCTATTCCTTCTTCAACCGATGCTTTTTTTCTAATACCTGCAGTATCTATGATTTTGCATTTTTGTCCTTTATACTCAAAAGGAGTATCTATTGCATCACGGGTAGTTCCTGCAATATTTGAAACAATTGTTCTATCTACTCCAAGTATTTTATTTGTAAGTGAACTTTTACCAGCATTTGGCTTTCCAACAATAGCAATCTTTATTGTTTTTTCATCATCACTTTCATCATCTTGAGCTTCAAAGTTTGTAAGAACTGCTTCAAGTAAATCACCAACCCCAACTCCATGAATAGCTGATACTGGTATAACTTCACCAAGTGCTAGTTCATAAAAATCATAAATATTGTCGGTTTCATTATTATCTATCTTATTTGCTGCAATAACTATAGGCTTTTTGGTTTTTCTTAAAATATTTGCAACCTCTATATCATTTGATGTCATTCCAGCTCTTCCATCAACAACAAATATAATAGCGTCTGCTAAATCTAATGCTATATTTGCTTGTTCTCTTATATGAGACCACATAACATCTTCACTTTTAACATCAAGACCGCCAGTGTCTATCAAAGTAAACTTCTTGCCACACCATTCACCATCGCAATAAACTCTATCTCTAGTAACACCTTCAAAGTCCTCTACAATGGAAACTTTCTTTCCAACAATTTTATTGAAAAGAGCACTTTTTCCTACATTAGGTCTTCCTACAATTGCTATGAGTGGCATTTTTTTCATTTTACTATCTCTCCTACAACCTTAACCAAACTTCCACCGCCTTGGCTAATATGTATTTTTGCATTTAATGTTTTCTCTAATTCCTCAACAGTTGAACCATCAAGTAGCGTTGTTGTAAACTCACGAAGCATTGTTGATGGAATTATTATATCCTTTGGATTATTTTTAACTTGATCTTTTATATCTACACCAGTTATTAAACCAGCAACAGTTATTGATGGTCCAAAGAACTTGTTTATTATATCATAAATAACAAATTCTACATTTGGAAATTTTTCATTTAAAAGTTTAACTGCTTCATTTAGATAACCCTTAAATGATTGACCTGTTATTAATCCAATTTTTCCTTTATTATTATTTATCTTAGTTTCCTTTAGTTCATCTTCAAGTTCTTGCATAAACATACGACAAAGTCCTATACCATTTTCAATTTGAACGAACCTTCCATAGTATTGATAAGGTGGAACTTCTTTTTCAGCTTTTACATAAAACTCATCAGAGCACCAGCAAAAACATCCACCAAACTCGTCATTTAAGTCTTCAACTAACTTTATAGTATCTATTGCGCACTGTTTATCTACTTGCTCTAAATGTGGCAAGTTATCTCTAAAACCTGTCATACCAACAGGAACTACTGCGGCTGTTTCAACACCAGGTCTTAACTTTGCAAGTTCAGTTAGTGTTTTCTTTAACTCTTCACCATCATTTATACCCTTGCACATAACAATTTGAGTATGCATTTTTATGCCATGGTCAGCTAAGAATTTCATTTGATCAAATAGTTTAACTCCATTTGGATTAGCAACTAAATATGTTTTAATCTCAGGAGTATAGGCGTGAACCGATATATACAAAGGAGATAAATGAAGTTTAACTATTCTATCTAACTCCTTTTGTGTTACATTTGTCATAGTAACAAAGCTTCCAGAAACAAAGGATAGTCTATAGTCATCATCCTTAATGTATAGAGTATCTCTTAAGCCCTTTTTCATTTGATCAACAAAGCAGAATTTGCATTTATTTTTACAAACAATAGGATTTAATTGAACAGAATCATCTAGAGACATTCCAAGCTGTTCATTTGGAGTTTTTTCTATCTCCAAATCAACAAGATCTCCTTGTTTTGCCCTCATATTAATAACAAATTTTTCTTGGCTATCATAATAGTAATAATCTAATATGTCTTCAATTTTTTCACCATTAAAGCCTATAAGTTCATCGCCTATCTCAACGCCAAGTTCTTCTGCTATTGATCCTTTATCTACTCCTATTACTACTGCCATAATTAAAATTCAAAATCTACAGAATGAGACTCCTTTACTACACTATGAACATATTGCATTACAGGAATATGAACTTCATGATTTTTATATGTATTTAAGTCATCTAAAGATTTAAATGTACAAATAAGTACTACATCATAACTTCTTGGTGACTTTAATTTATCTATACCTGATTCAATGTCTAATAAAACATCAATCTTTCCTTTCATTGAAAGAAATTTATTTACCATTGCTTGTTTATTTTCTTCACTTGGATTTTCAAGTTTATACATAACAATATGCTTAATCATTTTTATTCTCCTTACTATTTTCTTCTATATTTTCTTCCACTTTTTCTTCACTTTTTGTCTCTATATTTTTTACTACTGCAACTTTATCTAATTCATCTAAAACATACTTTCCAAACTTTTTAGAACTATCTTTTATGAAAATATTTTTTATATGAGCCTTATAGTCATCATAAGTTGGTCCTTTTTGAATTATTGTATAAAGTGCTGAATTTAATTTTTCAGAATCTGAACCTACTAAACAATAACCATTTGTAGTTAAGAAATCATAGTTTCCTTGTTCCCTGTAATCTACAGGTGATGTTAATACAACTGGAATTTCTCTACAAAGCGCTTCATACACAAGATATGTTGTTGCGTTACAAACTACACAATCTGCTATTGAGTATAACTTTGCAATATCATCAATAGAATCTATTATATAAACATTTTCATTTATTTTTGCACTCTTACAAAAACTTTTAGCAAAAGTATGAACTGTCTCTGACTTATCTGCAAGAATGATTATATTTGCCTTGTCTGAAAATAAAGCAACATCTTTAAGTGCTGTCTTTATTCTAGCTGAGCCATATCTACCGCCAGCTAAAACAATATTTGGTAGTTCTTTATTTGTAACACCAAGGGACGTTAACACCTCATCTTTGTCATACTCTCTATCTACGCCCTTTCTTGATGGCATTCCAATAACTTCAATATTCTCTTCAGGTATTCCAAAAGGAATCAATCCTTGCTTTGCATATGTTGTTGATACAAGATACTTATCTACACCCTTTAAAACAAAACCATTGTGAGCATAAAAATCTGAAATAGCAGAATATACTAAAACTCCACTTTGAAGTCTTTCTTTTGCCTTTAAAACTTTCTTTAAAGAATGAGCGGTTGTACATATAATAAGGTCTGGGTTAAATCTTTTTATAATTATGTCCGCTTGACGGAAACGTTGTTTTATACCTTTTATGGTTTCATTAGTTTTCTTTTCTATTGCATCAATCTTATTTGGCTCTGTTACATTTATTGGCTCATTTTCATTTTTAGGGGTTTGAGCATTTTCCTCTATGTTTTTATCTTTTTGATTTTCTTCTTTAAAACTTGACTTTATTCTTCTTTCATAAAATGGTTTAGTAAAGAAGGCAACTAAACTATTAATAACTGGTGTATTTCTTGTAGAGAATTTATACATTCCTCGACAAAAACTAGCAAAATGAAAATTAGAATAATCATCCTCATCTATAAGAACAGCATTTACTAATTCTTTCTTTGAAGAAAAGTATTCTTGAAGTGATATAGCTAATTGGTCATAATAACCTTTTGAATAGAAAATTACTATTGTCTTTTTCATTATTTAACCCTCTTTCTTAATATGTCTCTTTCTGTTAGTTTCATATCCGTTTTTATATAAA
Organism: uncultured Christensenella sp.; assembly: GCA_964478025.1. Lineage (GTDB taxonomy): Bacteria > Bacillota > Clostridia > Christensenellales > UBA3700 > UBA3700. Next base: position 8,509 of record CAYZGK010000004.1, on the reverse strand, counting down.
GTTTTTGTTGAACAAGTTTTGCATCTTCAACTACTCTTCCTTTTTCATCATACATTTCAGTAATTGTTATCTCTTTGTTCCAGTAAGCGTCATTATTAGACAAAACTTCAAGTGTATCACCAACTTTAAATCTATTTCTCATCTCAACAATAAGCATACCTTTTTCATCATCATACCCAACAACTTCTGCCATAAACTCATAATCACACTTTGGTTGTGATGTTTCTAAACATACAGAATTTTTTTCTCCGAAATAAAATCCTGTTGTATAGTCTCTATGAGCATTTTTAAATAACTCATTAACAATTTCTTGATTTGGCTTATAGTTTTTAGGGTCTTTGTAGTATAAATCAATTGCCTTTCTATAAGCATTTATAACTGAGGCAACATAATATGGAGATTTCATTCTTCCTTCAACTTTAAATGAATAAACTCCACTTTCAATTAAATCTCCAATGTATTCAATCATGTTTAAGTCTTTACTATTTAAAATATATGTTCCCCTACCATCTTCAGTTATTGTAAGTGGCTCACCTTTTCTGTTTTTCTCAAACATTTCGTATTCCCATCTACATGCTTGAACGCAAGCACCTCTATTTGCAGATCTTCCAGTTAATGCGTTAGAAAGCAAGCAACGACCAGAATAAGATATACACATAGCTCCATGAACAAATGCTTCAATCTCTTTATCTTTTGGCAAGATTTCTCTAATTTCTTTTATATCTTTCATAGAGGTTTCTCTTGCTAAAACTATTCTCTTTATTCCTTGATCTGCCCAAAACTTTGCTGCATATTTATTAGTTGTATTTGCTTGAGTAGATAAATGAATCTCTAAGTTTGGAGCAACTTCCTTGCAACAGCAAATAACACCAGGGTCAGATATAATTACAGCATCAACATTTGCATTATAAAGCTCTACAAAATATTTTCTAAGTGCATCAAAATCTGAATTTTGCGCAAAGATATTTACTGCAACATAAATTTTCTTACCAAGATTATGTGTATACTTTACTGCCTCAATTAATTCTTCTTTATCAAAGTTTTTAGAATTAGCTCTAAGGCTAAACATATTTCCGCCAATATAAACGGCATCAGCTCCAAAGTGTAAAGCTGTTTTTAATTTATTAAAATCTCCGGCAGGTGCTAATAGTTCTATCATTTTACTCTTATAATGGCAATGCCATTTCCTTCCTCTAATATTTTTACATCCAAGCAATCTTGCTCTTTTATATAACTTAAAAACTCTCTTAAATGTTTTACATTTGTCCTATGTTTATGAGGTACCCATTCATCCCCATTAACAAGTCCAAAAAATAAGACATCATCTGCAAGTATTATTCCACCACTTTTAACATGTGGCAAACATACTTTTAAATGCTCTAAATATCTTGATTTAGGTCCATCTATAAAGACAAAATCATACATTTTATCTTTAACTACATTCTCAAGAATTTCATTTACATCTCCAAGGTATGATGTAACCCTATCTAGAATGTTATATTCTTTCCAAGTTTCAATAGCCTTTTCTTGACGAGCTTTATCTATCTCAATTGTATCTATGTGGGCATCTTTATTTTCAAGCAACATCTTTGTTGAAGAATACCCAACACAAGTCCCTATCTCAAGTATTTCTTTTGAGTGCTCTTTTTTTATTAAGTTTAACAAAACTTTTTCACACTCTTCACTTAAAATAGGTAAAAATTCAACTTTTGAGTTTTCCTTTATATCTTCAAGTCTACTCATCTACATTCTCATAAGTTTCAACAACAACAGGAATTACTAAAGGCTTTTGAGATAAATATTTTACAAGTTTTTTAGTAATCTTTTTCTTTAATTGCTCTTCAAAGACATCTTGGTTAAATGGTTTATCTTTAACAAAGTCTAAGAAATATTCCATAGTTGTTATTTCTATTTCTCTTAGCATAGTCTCTTTAAGTTCTATGCCTTTTGCTCTTATCTCTATTTTGTTCTTTAAAACTTTCTTTTCAGGCTCAACATTTAATCCAACAACCACAACACCATCGTTAGATAATTGTTTTCTTTGCTTTATTGTATCGTGAGAAATATTTCCATCTCCATCAATAAAACATGCACCAGCAGATTCAATTCTTTCTACCATTTGAATCTTATTTTTCTTAATTTCAACTACATCACCAATTTCACAAACATTAATGTTTTGTTCTGGTATTCCTAAATCCATAGCAAGCTTTGCATGTTGTTTTAAATGTCTATATTCACCATGTACAGGAATAAAGAATTGTGGTCTTATAAGTGATAGCATCATTTTTAATTCTTCTCTACACGCATGTCCTGATACATGTAGCTCTTCAAGAGAACCATACAAAACTTTAGCTCCTCTTTTGTAAAGCTTATTTATAACTGTATAAATTGCTTTTTCATTTCCAGGGATTGCAGATGATGAGATAACTATAAGGTCACTATCTTGAACATTTACCTTATCTTCTCCATTTGCCATTCTAGTTAAGGCAGACATAGGCTCACCTTGAGAGCCTGTTGATATAATACAAACTTGAGATGGAGCGTAATCTTTAACATGCTCTACATCAACAATTACTTCCTTGTCTATATCCATAAGCCCAAGATCTATTGCCATCTCAGAGATAGTTATCATAGATCTTCCAGAGAACGCTACCTTTCTTCCACTTTTTTGTGCAATTTTAATAATTTGTTGTACTCTATTAACATTTGAGGCAAATGTAGCTATGATAATTCTCTTATCTCTATTTGCCATAAATATTTTCTCTAATGTTTTTCCAACATGTTTTTCTGAAATTGTTGTACCTGGTTTTTCAACGTTTGTTGATTCTCCAAGCATTAACTTAACACCTCTATTTCCAATCTTTGCATACTCAGAGATATCTACTCTCTTTGCGCCGCCAATTGGTGTATAGTCAATTTTAAAATCTCCAGTATGAAAAATTAATCCTTGTGGTGTTGTTATAGCTAAACAATATGCTCCAATTATTGAGTGAGCAACTGGAATAAATTCAACTGAAAAAGAACCAAGTTTAACACTTTGAAAATCTTTAACTGTGTTTAACTTTGCAGTATTTACTTTTTTATCCTCGCATTTATGTTGAACAATTGCCATAGCAAGCGATGAACCATAAATTTTTATATTTGGAATTTCTTTTAAAAGATATGGAATTCCACCTATATGATCCTCGTGTCCATGAGTTATAACTAAACCTACAATTTTATCTTGATTTTCTTTTAGATAAGAAAAATCTGGAACTATTAAATCAATACCTGGAGCATTCATATCTGGGAATGTAGAACCACAATCAATAAGAAGAATCTCATCTCCATATCTTAATGCAGTTAAATTTTTACCTATTTCTCCTACTCCGCCTAAAAAGGCAACTGTTAATGGTTTATATCCTTTTGCCATAATTGCTCCTATATACTTTAATCTTTTAATATTATATATAATATGCGCAGTTAAGGCAATAACATTCGCACGTGCGCAATCACGGGCGTGTTTTAATTTCGCTCACTTTTTACTTGTAATTTATTAGTTGTTTTCCCGTTTTGAGACAACGAATCGCTTCCGCTAACGCTGTTTCTGGTGTATATTTGCTCGACATTTGCAAGGTCATCATGTAATAAACAATAGAGAAGTTCGCATAACAATCCACTTTCTTCCCTTGAGATTCCATTTCTTCTTTTACCATCGTATATGTCTTGTATAAGTTTGAATCTATCTCTTTGAATCTCTCGAAGTCCTCGTGTGTCATTTGCTGTCTCCTTACTAAATAAATCGATAATTTTCTTTTTAGTATTCCATGTGGCACTCATTATTCTTGATAATAAATAATCTTTGCCATAAACCTTATCAGTTTCTTTGCAGTAATTAAACTCAACGCCCTCTATTTTTATAGCCGTTCCACTTTCTACTGCTTTAAAATTTAGAATACTATTTGCATCCGTTTCATCCGGATACTGCAAATTCGTTCTTTAAGAGTCTTGTTCCGTCTGACCCTGTTTGTTCGATGCATCCTTCGACATTCTTGACAATCGTAGAGTAAGTAATTGCTTCCGTAACTCCAAATCTTCTTGACTTAAATAAATCGGAAAATAGTTCTCTGACGGATTGTCTCGTGCCTCCATTAGTATATCGAAACCCTTTATGTAATCCGACTTTGCCATATATTACCTCCATTTCTTTGTTTATTTTTTCAAAAATTGAATCATATCCTAATTAATACTTTTAAATATTGTTTCAAAATACTCTACCGGCTTCTTTTTTCCACACTTTTCAACTTTAAGTTTTAATTCATTATAAAAATTGTCACTCATTAGTTTTAGTGCTATAAAATACAACTCATTCATTGCTAAATAATATTCCCTTTTGTTTATAAGGTAACTCTTAAAATGATGAACATTATTAAAATAAAAATTATATAAATCAACACGATCAAAAACTGAAGCCAATTTTATTGCAAGCTCTATAATTAAAATATTTCTTGCTAGTGGCATTCTATATTCTTTTGATAAAATTCTATACTCATCTGGCAAACTATTATTACCATTTATTGTTTCAATTACATATTCTATTTCTTTTTCTCTTGTTGGTTCTAATTTTCTCATATTTATAACTCCTTTTTCAACAATAATAATATACAACTTATACCTTAAACTAATCTTAATTACATATATTTTAATATATGTAAAATTATCGTTTTAAGGCTATTTTAGACAAATTTAGACGCTTTATTTTTGCCCTCGTATATTTTCTCAAGTTAAGGTGAAATTTTTAAATTTGAGCCTTATACGAGGCCGGATAATTTAGCTCTTTTTAAAACTTTTCTTGCATAAGCGTGTGTGCGGGCATATAATATATACAAAAAAAATAAATTTTAAACGGAGAGAATAAAAATGAACAGAATTTATAATTATTCAGCTGGTCCTTCTATGTTACCACTAGATGTATTATTAGAAGCACAAAAAGATTTTGTTGATTACCAAGGTTGTGGAATGAGTGTATGTGAAATGTCACATCGTAGCAAACAATATGATGCTATTAACAATGAATGTTTAGCTCTTCTTAGAGAATTAATGGAAGTACCTGATAACTATGATATTATCTTAGTTCAAGGTGGTGGTTCTACTCAATTTGAAGCAGTTCCTCTAAATCTTTTAAAGAAAGGTAAAGCAGATTATGTTGTTACAGGAAACTTTGCTAAAAAAGCTTATAAGGAAGCTATTAAATATGGCGATGTTCATGTAGCCGCTTCTTCTGAGGATAAGAATTATACTTATATTCCAAAGACTTTTGATTTTAGAGATGATATAGACTATGTTCATATTACTCAAAACAATACAATTTTTGGAACAAGATATACTACTCTTCCAAAAACTAATGCACCACTTGTTGCCGATGTTTCTTCAATGATTTTATCTGAAAAAATTGATGTTTCTAAATATGGCGTTTTATATGCTGGTGCTCAAAAGAACTTAGCTCCTGCTGGTGTTACAGTTGTTATTGTAAGAAAAGACTTAGTTACAGATGGTATGTCTATTTGCCCAACAATGCTTAAATGGAAAACTCAAGTAGATAACAATTCTCTATACAATACTCCTCCATGTTTCTCAATTTACATGATGATGTTAAATTTAAGGTATCTAAAAGCTCATGGTGGCGTTAAAGAACAACAAAAGTTCAATGAATATAAAGCAGGACTTTTATATGACTTTATTGATAGTTCAGATTTCTATACAAATAGCGTTAATAAAGAAGATAGATCTTTAATGAACGTTCCATTTGTTACAAAGAGCGCAGATTTAGATGCTGCCTTTGTAAAAGAAGCTGGTGCTAATGGTTTTGCTTCAATTAAGGGCCATAGACTTGTTGGCGGAATGAGAGCTTCAATTTATAACGCAATGCCACTTTCTGGTATTACTGATTTAATCGAGTTCATGAAGAAGTTCGAACTTGCAAATAAATAACGAGGTAAATAATTATGGATATAGTTAAATTAAATCCAATAAGCGCTTTAGTTAATGATACTCTAACAAATGACAAATATATTATTTGTGATAGTTCAGATAAGCCAATTGCTTATCTTGTAAGATCTTTTGATATGCATGAATACAAAGTAGCCTCTTCTGCTATAGCAATCGCTAGAGCTGGAGCTGGTGTTAATAATATTCCAATTCAAGATATGACAAATAAAGGTGTATGCGTATTCAACACTCCAGGTGCTAATGCAAACGCCGTAAAAGAATTGGTTATTTGTGCCCTACTTCTTTCATGCAGAAAAATCTACCCAGCAATTAACTGGACTCAAAATCTTCAAGATGGTGAACTTACTGTTGAAAAACAAGTTGAAAAAGGTAAGAAAGCTTTTATAGGTCAAGAAATTAAAGGAAAAGTTTTAGGAATTATAGGACTTGGAGCAATCGGAAGATTGGTATCTGACGCCGCTATAGCCCTTGGAATGGAAATTATTGGTTATGACCCATTCTTATCCGGACCTGCTAAAAACGCTTTAAATCCAGCCGTTAAAATAACTACAGACTTAAATGATATATTCTCTGCTTCAGACTTTATAACACTACATGTTCCAGCAACTCCTGATACAAAAGGTTTTATTAATAAAGATTCAATCTCAAAAATGAAAGATGGTGTTGTTATAATAAACTGCGCAAGAGGTGAATTATTTAATGTTGATGACGTAGTTGAGGCTGTTAAGAGTGGTAAAATTGGAAGAGTTGTAACTGACCTTCCTTCTCAAAAACTACTAGGCGTTGAAAATATTATTACATTCCCTCACCTTGGTGCTTCAACTCCAGAGGCTGAGGATAATTGTGCTGTTATGGCAGCTAATGAATTAAAAGAATTTATTGAAAATGGTAATGTAATTAATTCAGTAAACTTCCCTTGTGTTAAATCTATAAAGACTGGAGATAGAGTAACTATTCTTGCAAATATTGAAAATGCTGAAAATATTGCAATAGATATTATCTCTAAAGAATGTACAATTAAATCTACAGCAAAGGGTACTCGTGGAGAATTAACATATTTAATCTTTGACTTAGATAAACAAATTAGTGATAATGCTTTCAAAGCTCTTGATGAAAAGTTTATAAAGGTTAGAAAAATTTAGTTAATTTATATGCTATAAAATTATTTGAGGAGTTCAAATGAACTCCTCATTTTTTTATTTACTTATTGTTACATGTTTTTCTTTTTATCTCCAATATTTCAGGCTCTAAAAGTGTATCCTTTTCTTGTAATCTTTGCGCAAGCACTTCTAAGAAATCTTTATTTTTAAATAATATTTCTTTTGCTTTTAAATAATATTTTTCTAATTCAATAGACACTCTATCTTCAATTTTACTTGCAATAATATTTGTCGTTTCACTTCCATTATCTGTAAATTCAAACCCACAACCACCATATTCAGCAAGAAATCTATATACAATACCTCTTGCCCTAGTTATATCTGATCCACAACCAGTGTCTACTTCTCCAAATATAATTTCAGTTGCAGCCTTACCACCCAATATTGATAATACCCTATTTTCCATTTTCTTTATTGATATCCAGTAATCTTCTGAATTATATAGTGATGTTATACCTGCAGCACTTCCCATATATTTTCTAGTAGTAACAAAGTTAACACTTCCCTCTTCAAGCATTTCAGCTACAACAGTATGGCCAGCTTCATGATAAGCTATTTTTTTTAATTCCGTTTTATTACGAGGAATTGAACACTCTGGTGCATTATATATTACACGAAGTGCTGCCTTTGTTATGTCTTCAATATCAATTTTGTTTTTATTAAAATAGCCAGAATATTGTGCAGCAATATTAATTACGGACTCTAGAGTTGCACATGATTTACCATATAATAATTTAGCAACATCCTCTGCACTTACATCTTCTACATTTTTCTTTTGAGATAAGTAATATTTTATAATTTCTTTTGCATCTTCCCTTTCAGGAACATCTATCCCTATCTTAAAGTCAAATCTTCCTGCTCTTAATAAGGAATTTGGCATTCTATTTTTGTTAATAGTTGCAATAACAAATACATCCTTATCTTTGCATTCATCAATACAAGACTGAACTGTTACATATTCTTGAGCATCAGGTCTAGTTGCATCTTCATTAGCAAATTTATCCATATCATCTAAAAAGACAATTGATGGCGTATTTTCTGATGCCTCTTTAAATATTTTCTTTATCTCATTGACAAACTCTCCATTAGGTTTATCTTTACGACAAATAAAAGCTTTTCTACCACTTTCTTTTATAAAGCAAGTAGCCATTAAAGTTTTACCTACACCAGGTTCACCATCAAGAAGAAGTCCACCAACATGATTAACACCAAGATCTTTGTACTTTTGTGTGTTTTTTACAACATCACAAATTCTCATAAGCTCTTCTTTTACATCTTTGTAACCAATAATTTTATCAAATTCACTCATTAAATTTTAACCTCCTATTTATGAATGGGAGGCCATTATACATTGTATTTTT